>JAGWAH010000001.1:19239-79154 GCA_021296515.1 Acidobacteriota bacterium
TCCTGCGCATAGTGGGTGACGCCCACGCGGCCGCGGCCGTCCTCGACCCGGATCCACTCGTGATCGTTCGTGTACTTCAGCTCTTGCGGATACATCTCGCCTCGCCCGTCAATCGCCGCCGAACGCGACCACGCCGTCGCGCCGCGGCCTCCGCCTGCCGCCCGACCGGCCCGCCCAAGAGTCTACGCCGTTCAGGGCGCGGACTCCTGGCGCGGACGCCTGTAGAACGGCATCCGCACGACCCGCGCGCGCAGGCGCCGGCCGCGGACGTCGATGGAAAGCTCCGTGTCGCGCGCCGCCAGCTCGACCGGTACGTAGGCCATCCCGACGGCCTTCTGCAGAAACGGCGTCAGGGTCCCGCTGGTGACCCGGCCGACGCGGTCGGCGCCAGCATAGACCGCGTGGTCGTGCCGCGCAATGCCGCGGTCGAGCATCTCGAAGCCGACCAGCCTGCGCGCCGGGCCGGTCCGCTTCTGTTCGTGCAGCGCCTCGCGCCCGATGAACGACTCCTTGTCCCAGCCGACGGTCCAGCCGAGCCCCGCCTCGAGCAGCGTCGTCGTCTCGTCCATGTCCTGGCCGCTCAGGCGCATCCCCGCCTCGAGCCGGAGCGTGTCGCGGGCGCCTAGCCCGGCCGGCAGCAGGCCCTCGGATCCGCCGGCGGCGAGCAGGGCGGACCAGACGGCGTCGGCCTGCGCCGGCGGCACGAACAGCTCGAAGCCGTCCTCGCCGGTGTAGCCGGTCCGCGAGATCGTGGCGCGCACGTTGGCCACCTCCCCGCTCGCGAACGTGTAGTAGCCGATGCCGTCGAGCTCCACCGCGGTCAGCGCCTGCAGAATCGCCGCGGCGCGCGGCCCCTGCAACGCGATCAGGGCGTAGCGGTTACTGACGTTGACGGCCACCGCGTCCCCCGCCGACGCGATCCCCTTCCGGATCCAGGTGACGTCCTTGGCGATGTTGGCGGCGTTGATCACCAGCAGATAGTGCCCGGCCGCGAGCTGGTAGACGAGCAGGTCGTCGACCACCGTGCCCTCCGGGGTGGTCAGCGCGGAGTACTGCGCGCGCCCCGGCTCCAGCTTCCCGGCGTCGTTCGACGCGATGCGCTGCACCGCCGCGAGCGCGTCGTCGCCGGCGATCTCCACCTCGCCCATGTGGCTGACGTCGAAGAGCCCGGCCGCCGTCCGGACCGCCCGGTGCTCCTCGGCGATCCCGCTGTACTGCAGCGGCATGTCCCAGCCGCCGAAGGGGGTCATCCGCGCGCCCAGGGCGCGGTGCCGGGCGTGCAACGGGGTGGTTTGCAGAGAGTCGGCCGGGGTGCGGGCCATCGGTGTGACGGGAGATCGCCGGTGTCGGCTGTCGTGCGCCGGATCGCCGCCGACGCTTGTCACAACGGTACTACGCGGTCGCCGAGGGGATCAAGACGGCTGCGCGTCCTGTCCGTCGTCGATCCGCCGTGAAGTTGCGTCCGGCCGCGGCGCCGATCGGTCCGTCGTGCTACCGCCATAGCGCAGATACGACTGCAGCGTGTGGTAGCTGATGCCCAGAACGCGGCACGCCTCCCGCTTGTTGTTGCCGCAGCGGTCGAGAACGATTCGCGCGTAGCGGCTTCCCCATGCCCGCATCGTGTCGTCGCGCAACAGCGACGGCTGCAGGTTCCGCACGTACTCGCCGGTTATCGTCGCCGGCAGGTCCTGGACCCGTATGCGCCTGTTTCCCGAAAAGGCCAGCACGTGCTCGATGACGCGGCGAAGCTCCCGCACGTTGCCCGGCCAGTCGTAAGCCGACAGCGCGTCCATGGCGCACGGGGCCAGGCTGCGTTCGGACTCGCCCCGGTGCTGGCGCAGGAAGTGAGCGGCAAGCAGAAGAATGTCGGACCGCCGCTCGCGTAGCGGCGGCACCTGAATCTCTACGCCGCTGAGGCGGTAGAACAGATCGGATCGGAACCGGTGCGTTTCGACCATGCTCCTCAGCCTCTGGTTGGTGGCGACGATCAGGCGAACGTCGAGAGGCCGCGTGGCGTGCGACCCGACCCGCTCGACCGCCAGTTCCTGCACCGCGCGCAGGAGCTTGGCCTGCGCCGCCGCCGACAGGTCGGCGACCTCGTCCAGGAAGACCGTTCCCTCGTTCGCGAGCTCGAACTTCCCCGCGCGCCCGCGCACTCCGGTGGCTGTCCGATCCTCGATGCCGAACAACTCCGCTTCGATCAGGGTGTCGACGATGGCCGCGCAGTTGACCGCAACGAACGGTCCCTCTCGACGCGTGCTCTGCTCGTGGATCTGCCGCGCGACCAGCTCTTTGCCCGAGCCGCTCTCGCCCTCGATGAGCACCGTGAAGTCCGTCGTCGCCACCCGAGCGATCTCGTGGCGCAACCGCGCCATGCACGGGGCGTGACCAATCAGGGGCGACGGTAACCTGGAAGCCTGCGTGGGGAATGCACTTCTCTGAAGTTCCATACCGTCCCATCAATCAACATCGGTGCCAGTTCGAACTGCTCCCGGTTTCCGGTGCTGCGTCGGGACCGGTCCTCCGTTCCCCGCTTCCGAGGAGGCGGCGCGGGGTAGTTGTTGCCCCTCGGTCGCCCGCGGAATCCGTGTTCGGGGCCGTGGACGGGTAGCAGCTACCCCGCGCGAGTCACCGGGGGTTCCAACGGCCCGCCTGGAAATCGAACTGGAAGACCTGTACCCGAGCGGTCGCCCCGAGAATCCTCACCGCGGCCTGATGTCCCCCGCGGCTTCTCAGATACAGCGTGCCCGAAGTCGCGGTTCCCAGCGGGGTCAGGCTCAGGATGTCGTTCCCTCCGAGCTGCACCGGATCCGCGCCGGCTCCAGCCGGAGTCGAGTTCCCGATGGCCGGCGCCGCGGCGCTGAGCTCGAATCGCACCCCCTCGAACCGGTCGCCTAGGCTGGTCTCGGTCTCGATCGGGGCGTCGACGCCGCTTCCGATGTCGACCGCACGGACCCCGTTTCCATTCCCGTCGACATAGCTGCGAAAGGTGACCCCTTCGCCGTTGCGGACAAACTGAATGCCGATCGCGGCCCCGCGCCGCGCGGCGCCCGCCCGCGCCAGCACTATCCGACCGGCGACGTACCGGGCCGCGTTCATCACGTGCTGCTCGTGCCGCCCCGTCGTTACGAGGGGTACCGAGATGCCGACGGCAACGACGACGATGCCGGTGGCGATCAGAGCCTCGGCGAGCGTGGCACCGCGGTCGCACAGTCCGTGGCTGAACACCGGATGAGCTCCTGGAAAAGTGAGGCAGGCTCCTGACGCCAGGACCTGCCCCATGAAACTACCGCTCTGCCGGCAAGTCGACGCGAACGAGCGGCCGCAGGCGAAGGAACGTCTTCTCGCCGATGCCGCGCACGTTCATCAGGTCCTCTATCTTCTCGAACCCGCCGTGTTCCTCGCGGTACTCGATGATGCGTTCTGCCGTCCGCTCCCCGACCCCGGGCAGCGTCCGCAGTTCCGACGCGGTTGCCGTGTTCAGCTCCACGGTCTCCGATCGGTCTTCCTCCGCGCTCTGGAGGCCGGGGATCAGCGGACCCGCGACCGCCCGAGCGTGGGGCGCCAGGACAAGAAGTCCGACGCACAGTGCCGCCGCTACCAACTTCCGTCGCATGATGAACCTCCCTCTACATCTTGCTGCCGGCCGGCGCGTGCCTGTCCCGACCCGGCGCGCGGCCCCGCCTCGCGCAGCCAGTTGCAAGTAGGGTCGGGCCGCACCGACCTCTCTCGGCGGGGCCGCCGGTGATGACAGCAAGATGCGCGCCACCTCGGCCGCGACGGTCGCGAATTGTCTCCGACCCGCCCCTCGGGGCGTTTCCTCCACCGCGACACTCCCGGACGCAAACGGCCATCGCCGCCCGCACCGGTCCGACTGTCAGCGCAGGTTGCCCGTTCGTTGGCGCGGACCGAACGCCACGAAGCGGGCTGGGGGACGATCCGCCCCGTCGCAGCCGGACGGAGTGTTCCCCTCCGCGTCGTGCAGAGCCGGCCGACAGAGTGACAACCTGCGGCGACAATCGGCCGGTCCGCCGCCGGGCGCCGCCGGAAGACGACCGGGTTCCTTCTGCTATCATGGGACGTTTGGCCGCATCCCGATGACAGTCACAGGGAACCTCGCGGTGCTCGGCGCGCAATGGGGCGACGAGGGCAAGGGCAAGATCGTCGATCTGCTCAGCCCGGCCTTCGCCGTCGTGGCCCGCTCGCAGGGGGGGCACAACGCGGGGCACACCGTCATCGTCGGCGGCGACGAGTTCATCCTGCACCTGATCCCGTCGGGCATCCTGCATCCCGGCGTCACCTGCGTCATCGGCAACGGCGTGGTGGTCGATCCGGCGGCGCTCTTCGCGGAGATCGACCAGCTCCACGCCCGCGGCCTCGACACCACCGGGCGCCTGCTGGTCAGCAGCCGGGCGCACGTCATCCTGCCGTATCACCGCGACATCGAGGCGGCCGCCGAGAGCCGGCTCGGCGCTCAGCGCATCGGGACGACCTCGCGCGGCATCGGACCGAGCTACGAGCACAAGGCCGGCCGCTTCGGCATCCGCATCGGCGACCTGGCCGACGGGCGCCCCGGCGGGCGCCTGGCCGGCCTGATCGAGGCCAACGTCGGCGAGCGGAACCGGACCGTGGCCGGACCCGCGCTGGACTGGCGCTCCGTGTGGCAGGATGCGGCCCGGGTCTGGGAGCGGCTGGCGCCGCTGGTCACCGACACGTCGCGCTACCTGCACGACGCCCTGGAAGCGGGCCGGCCGGTGCTCTTCGAGGGCGCACAGGGCACGATGCTGGACATCGACCACGGCACCTACCCCTACGTGACCTCGTCGAACGCGACCATCGGCGGCGTCTGCACCGGGCTCGGCGTGGGCCCGCAGGCGATCGGCGGCGTGCTGGGCATCGTCAAGGCGTACACCACGCGCGTCGGCGAGGGCCCGTTTCCGACCGAGCTCGACGAGGCGGGCGCGGAACGCCTGCGCGCGTGGGGGCGGGAGTACGGCGCCTCGACCGGCCGTCCGCGGCGGTGCGGCTGGTTCGACGCCGTCGGGGTGCTGCGGGTGAACGGGATGACGGCGCTGGCCATGACCAAGCTCGACGTCCTCGATCACCTCGACGAGCTGCGCATCTGCACGGGATACCGCCGCGGCGGCGAGGTCCTGATTGATCCGCCGCCGACCATCGACGGCCTCGCCGCCTGCGAGCCGGTGTACGAGACGCTGCCGGGATGGGCCGGCGCCGGCCGGACCGCGGGCGTGACGGACGAGCGCGACCTGCCTGCCGCCGCCCGCGCCTATCTGGCGCGGCTCGAAGCGCTGAGCGGCGCCCCGGTCGCCATCATCTCGACCGGCTCCGACCGCGGTGACACGATCGTGCGGCGCGACTCCCCCGTCGGCCGCTGGCTCGACGCCGGCGCGCCGGCGGCCGGGCAGGCCCGCTGAACCGCCGAGGTTCACCATGCACCGGATATCGATCAGGGGGATACGGCGGTGACCAGGCCCACGGCGGCCGCGCTGGCGTGCGCACTGTCCGCTCTGCTCGCCACCTGCTCGACGCCGGTGCTCGGGCCGACGGCCGCCGAGGCCGAGGACTTCGTCGCCTCCGCCGAGGCGCGCCTGCTCTCGTCGCGCCACCGGGCGGCGCGCGCCGACTGGGTGCGGCAGAACTTCGTCACCGCCGACACCACGGCGCTGGCCGCCGAGGCGGCCGCCTCGCTGGCCGTCGAGACGGCGGAGCTCGCGCGGGAGGCCGCGCGCTTCGACGGGCTGGACCTGCCGGAAGCGACGGCGCGCAAGCTCGCGCGGCTGCGGGCGGCGCCGCTCACCATCGCGCCGGACCATCCGGCGCAGCAAAGCGAGCTGGCCGACCTGCAGGCCGGGCTGGAGCGCACCTACCGCGCCGGCGCGAGCTGCGCCGGCGCACAGGGAGACTGCCTCGATCGGGCGGCGCCGTTGCGGACCGCCGCGGAGCTGCGCGACACCGATCAACTGCTCGATCTGTGGGACGACGGGCGGGCCCTGACGCCCCTGATGCGGCGGCGCTACGAGCGGCTGGTAGAGATTGCGAACGCCGGGGCGATGGAGATGGGCCATGCCGACGCCGGCGAGCGGTGGCGCTCCGCCCACGGCCTGCCCCCGGGCGCGCTGCGCGGCGAGCTCGATCGACTCTGGAACCAGGTGCGGCCGCTCTACGAGTCGCTGCACTGCCTGGTCCGCGGCGGGCTCGGCGAGGAGTACGGCACCGCGATTGCCCCGCCCGGCGAGGCGATCCCCGCGCATCTGCTCGGCGATGCGGGAAGCGCCCGCTGGTCCGGCCTGTACGATCTGGTCGCGCCGCGCACCCGGGGCCGCGGCTACGACCTGACGCGCCAGCTCGCGCGCAACCGCGTGGACCCGCGGGAGATGGTGCGGTACGCCGAACGCTTCTTCGCCTCGCTCGGCTTCGACCCGCTGCCCGCCACCTTCCATGAGCGCTCGCGCTTCGTCCGCCCGGCAGACCGCGACGTCGTGTGCAGTCCCGGCGCCTGGAACGTCGACGGCGAGAGCGACGTGCGCATCAGGATGTGTATCGCGGTGGACGGCGACAGCTTCGTGGCGGTGCACGCCGAGCTCGCCCGAGCCCACTACCGGTGGGCCTACCGCGCACAGGATCCGCTGTTTCGCGCCGGCGCCAGCGGCGCGCTTCTCGCGGCCGCCGGCGATGCCGTCGCCCTCTCGGTCACTCCCGGCTACGTCGTCGCGCTGGGGCTGCTGGACACGCCGCCGCCCCCTGCCGGAGACGTCCCGTTCCTGCTCCGGCGTGCGCTCGACGAGCTGGCGCGCCTCCCGTTCGCGCTTCTCGTCGACCGCTGGCGCTGGCAGGTCTTCGAGGGCGCGGTGCAACCGGAGCGCTACAACCGGGCCTGGTGGGAGCTGCGCGAGCAGGTTCAGGGAGTCGGCGCCCCGGCGCCGCTCGGCCCCGCGGACTTCGATCCCGGCACGATCCCCGAGGTCGCCGCCAACGCGCCGCTGACGGACGATTTCCTCGCCGGCATCCTGCGCTTCCAGCTCCACCGCGCGCTCTGCGCGGCGGCCGGCTTCGACGGCCCGCTGCACCGCTGCTCCGTCTTCGGGAGCCGCGACGCGGGAGCGCGGCTGCGGGCGATGATGGAGATGGGCGCCAGCCGCCCGTGGCCCGAGGCGCTCGAGGCCGTCACCGGCGTGCGAGCGTTGGACGCGTCCGCCCTGCTGGAGTACTTCGCGCCGCTCGCGGCGTGGATGGAGGAACGGAACGCCGGCCGGTCCTGCGGCTGGTAGCGCCGCGAGCGCTCAGGCTCCCGCGGCGTACTCCGCGTCGGTCACCGCATCGAGCCAGGTCGTCGTCGACTCGATGTTGACGGCCAGATGCGTCATCGGACCGCCGGCGGCGGCGCCGTGCCAGTGGCGCTCCCCGGCCGCGATGCAGGCGACGTCTCCCACCTCGATCTCCCGCACCGGCTCTCCCTCGCATTGCAGGCGGCAACGGCCGTCGAGCACGACTAGCAGTTGCGGCCCGCTGTGCATGTGCCAGTGGGTGCGGGCGGCCGCCTCGAACTCCACGCGGAACGCCTTGACCGCGGGCGCGTCCGACAGGCCGGGCATGCGCGTCATCCGCGCATGCCCGGTGAACGTGTTCGGATCGGCCCCCTCGGACGCCAGGGCCGCGAGCCGTGCAATCCGCAGCGGTCCGCTCACGCCGTCGCCGGCCGCCCGCCGTGGCGCACGATCATGTAGATCGCGCCGCCCGCGATGAGCGCGACGATCAGCGTCCCGAGGTTGAGCAGGCCGCTCGACACGACCAGGTAGCCCACCGCCCCGGGCAGCAGGGCGTAGTAGACGAACGGAATGACCGTCATGCGGATGACGGAGCCCTCGCGTCCGAGCAGCCCGACGACCGCCGAGGCGGCCACGACGTTGTGGACGCAGATCATGTTCCCGGCCGCGCCGCCGATGGCCTGCAGGGCGACGATCCAGGTCGGGTCCACGCCGATCCGCTCGCCCATCCCGAACTGGAACAGCGAGAACATCATGTTGCTGACGGTGTTGCTCCCGGCCACCGCCGCCCCGATGCCGCCGATGAACGGCGCGAAGATCGGCCAGACGCCCCCGGCGAGAGCCGCGACGCCGTCGGCCAGCACGATGGGCATCTGGTCGTACCCGGCGGCGCCGCCGCCGGTGTTGAGGAAGACCTGCACCATCGGCACCGTGAACACGAGGGCGACCGAGGCCGAAGCCGACACCTTGAGTGAGGTCGACCACGCCTTGGCGTAGTGATCGCCGGGGATCCGGTGCAGCCCGAACGTGATGAGCGAGGCGACGATGAACAGCGTCCCCGGCAGGTAGAGCGGCTGGAAGCTGGCGGTAATGGACGTGCCGAAGAGCTCGGGGAAGCTCACCACCCAGGCCTGCAGGAAGATGCGGAACGGATCGACGAGCCGCGACGACAGCAGCAGCAGCGCGACGACGGCGTACGGCAGCCACGCCTTCCACAGGCTCATCGAGCGGCCGTGGTCCACGTCCGTCACCTCGACCGATCCGGTCCACTCGGCCGGCCAGTTCTCCTTCTTGTCGAACTCCCACGCCTCGTCCGGCTTCGGGATGAGGAAGCCCGCCCGCGCGGCGCTCACGACGATGATCAGGCCGGCCATGCTGCCCATCAGCGCCGGGAACTCCGGCCCGAGGAAGTAGGCGGCGGCGAAGTACGGCACGGTCATCGACAGGGCCGCGAAGATGGCGAAGGGCCAGACCTGCAACCCCTCGGCGAGCGAACGGCTCCTGCCGAAGAAGCGGGTCATGAACGAGACGAGAATCAGCGGGATCAGCGTGCCCGCGATGGCGTGCAGGATGGCGACCTTCAGGCCGATGAAGGCCAGGAAGTCGGTCCATTCCGTGTATCCGGCCTGCGCCGCGAAGGCCACGATCTCCGGGTTGGTTCCCTGTCCGAGGCCGGTGTTGACGCCGACCAGGATGGGGGTGCCGAGCGCGCCGAAGCTGACCGGCGTGCTCTGGATGATCATGCCGGCGGTCACCGCGGCCATGCCCGGGAACCCGAGGCCGACCAGCAGCGGCACCGCCACCGCGGCCGGCGTCCCGAACCCGGCCGACCCTTCGATGAAGGCGCCGAACAGCCAGGCGATGATGATCACCTGCACGCGCCGATCCGGCGTGATGTCGGTGAATCCCTGCCGGATGGTCTTGATGGCGCCGCTCTCCTGCAGGGTGTTCAGCAGCAGGATCGCGCCGAAGATGATGTACAGCAGCGTGAACGCGATCACGAGCCCGTTGACCGTGGCCGCGGCGACCTGCAGGCCGGGCACCTGCCACACGAAGAGGGCAAGCACGGCGGCCACCGCGTAGGACAACGGCATCGCCCGGCTCGCCGGCCAGCGGAGGCCGACGAGAAAGATCGCGACGGTGATGATCGGCAGCAGAGAGACAATTGTCAGCATCGAGGGGGTTCCTCCTCAGAGGCGGCCCATGGTATCGGAAGTCGGATCAACACACAACGGCGCGTCCCCGATGGGCGCGTGGTACGATGGCGGCATGGCGCGCAGGGTGACGGTGGCCAGGGCCGAGAGCTTCGGCCCCGGCGCGCGGAAGAAGGTGTTCGCCGGAGACCGGCGCATCGCGGTGTTCAACGACGGGGGCGCGCTCCACGCGGTGGACGATGCCTGCACCCACTCCGGCGGCTCGCTCTCGGAGGGCCCCTGCGAGAACGGGGTGGTCACGTGCGCCTGGCACGGCGGTCGGTTCCGGCTCAGCGACGGCAAGGGGCTCGGCCCGCCGGCCTACCGCGGGCTGACGGTGTACCCGGTCGCGGTGGCGGACGGCGTCGTCGTCGTCACCATCGACGACGCGTAGCCGCGGCCGGACTTCGCAGCGATGCCCACTCCCATCGCGCACGCGCTCGGCGGCGTCACCGCCGGTTGCCTCGTCCGAATCTCGGCGGCTCTGGTGAGACCCGGGTGCGCGCTCGACGCGCCCCTCGTCCGGATCGAGCGTCGCCGCACAATCGCAGCCCTTGCCTTCCTGGCCATGCTGCCGGACGCGGACCTCCTGGTGGGCATGCATCGCAGCGTGACGCACAGCGTGGGCGCGGTGCTGATTGCCGGAGCCGTCGGTTGGGCGAGCGGACGGGATGGACGGTTGCTGACGGCGGCCGCCGTCGCGGCGGCGTACGCCAGCCACGTCCTGCTCGACTGGCTCGGCACCGATCCCGGACCCCCGCACGGCATCATGGCGTGGTGGCCGTGGACGCACGAGTTCTACCTCTCGGACCAGCCCCTGTTCATGCGCATCTGCCGGGAGTACTGGCTGCCCGACTGCTGGCGGAACAACATCCTCGCGCTGGGCCGCGAGCTGGTCGTCCTGGTTCCGGTCACGTTGACTGCGCTCTTCTTCGCGTACCGGCTTCCGCGCCGCACGAGACGCACGTGACCTGGGAGAGACCCGCACTGGAGCGCCGGGTGCTTTCGGCGCTCGATGCCGAGCCCCCCCGCGTTCCCGTCCTGCTCGGCGGCTGCGGCAGCGGCCGGACGTCGATCCTGAATCGGGTGGCCGCGTTGTTCGGCGCTCGTCGCAGCCGGTACATCGACGTCGAGCGGGTCGCGTCGACCCCGGAACGCTTTCTGGCCGCCGTGACGTGCGCCCCGCCCTCCGTCGCCGGGAACGCTCGAGCTCCGCTGCCGCACGCCGGCCCCCGGACCCCGCGCGCCGCGTTCGACGAGTTGCTGGCGTTTCTCGGACGAGAGGGAACCCCGCCGCCGCTGCTGTTGTTCGACGAGTTCCTCGAGGTGCGGACGCTGGAGAGCTTTCCCGGCCTGCGGGGCGGGGCCCGCGAGTTCGTCGACGCCCTCGCGAACAGCCCGCACCGTTTCGTCCTGGCGAGCCGCTACGTGAACCGCGCACGGCGTCTCCTGCACGACTTCGCCCCGCGGATGGAGCTCGTTCACCTGCCGCCGCTGACCGCCCGCGAGGTAGACGCCGTCCTCCTGGAGGGATCCGCGGCGCATGACGAGACCGCCCGAACCGGGCTCGGGCGGTTCGTACACGCGCTCGCCGCGGGGCGTCCGAGCTACGTCCACGCCATCTCGGCCGCCGTGTCCTCCGCGGTGGCGCCGGGACGAGATCCCGTCGCGGTGCTCGCGGCGCAGATGGCGGCGGGAACGCCGCTCTCCCAGCTCTGCCGGTTCTCGTACGAGCTCCGGCTGCATCGGGCGCGCGGCTACGGCGTCCTGAAGGCGATCCTGGGCATCCTCGCGGAAACGGAGCCGCTGAGGCTGACGGAGGTCGCCCGGCTGCTCGGACGAACGCCGGGATCGACCAAGGACTACCTGTCGTGGCTGGAAGACGTAGACCTGGTGGAGACGCGCGAGAAGCGCTATCGGTTCTCCGACCCGGTGTTGCGCCTGTGGGTTCGCCTGCATGGCCAGCGGACCGCCCCGGGCGGACAGGAGCGCGCACGAGCGGTTCGGGAGTACGCCGCCGAACGCCTCGGCGGCAACGGGATCGCGGCCGCCGCACCTTCGCCCGCACCGGCCGTTTCACTGCGGCGGCCGTCCGGGGACCTCATCGAGATCGACTGACGGCGTCCTCTGCGCGTCGGCGACGAGTACGGCCAGCGCCTGCCGGGCGGCCTCGCGCTCGGCCTCCTTCTTCGTCGGGCCGGAACCGCTCGCCACGGGTCGATCGCCGACGAGCACGTCCGCCGCGAACACCTTGCGGTGATCCGGGCCCGCGGCGCCCGCCAGCCGGTACACGGGCAGAGGCAGCGACCGGGCCTGGAGCCATTCCTGCAGCGCCGACTTGTGATCGCGGGTGCCGGCCGGCGACACGCCGTCCTCGTGTATCCCTTCGAGAAGCGGCCGAAACGTCCGTTCGATGAAGGCGACCGCCGCCTCGTACCCCCCGTCGAGGTAGATTGCCCCGACCACGGCCTCGAAGGCGTCGGCAATCAGCGACCGCTTGCGGCGCCCGCCGGTCTTCTCCTCGCCGCGGCCGAGCAGCAGGTGGTCGCCGAGCCGGAGGTCGTCGCCGAGCGCCGCGAGGGTCGCGGCGGATACGAGCTGCGCCCGCGCCTTCGACTTGCACCCCTCGTCGTAG
Organism: Acidobacteriota bacterium; assembly: GCA_021296515.1. GTDB lineage: Bacteria > Acidobacteriota > Vicinamibacteria > Vicinamibacterales > UBA8438 > WTFV01. The sequence goes on from JAGWAH010000001.1 coordinate 31,353, forward strand.
TGCGGGAACTCGCGGAACAGGCGATCCGCGATGACCAGCCCGAGCACGGCGTCGCCGAGGAACTCGAGCGACTCGTTGTCGTCCACCCCTCCGCTGTCGTCCTCGTGCGCGCGGGAGCGGTGCGTCAATGCGCGTACGAGCAGATCGCGATCCGTGAACGGGTGGCCCAGGCGCGCCTCCAGCACCGGCATTCCGTCTCGCGGACCTCCCTCGGCCGCGGCGGCCCGGTAGTCGCCGAGCAGACGCCTCGCGTGTTCCGCCTGGTCCGCACGCACGGACAGCCGTACCTCGCCGAGTCCGTCGATCGCCAGCGGAAACACCGCATGGGGCACGTCCGAGGAGATCAATGCGCGTATGCCGTGCGTCTCGAGCAGGGCCCGCGCGATGTTCGCCTCCACGTCCGACTGCGTGCGCAGGACGACGGCCAGCGCACTCACGCGCCTGCTCCCGCCTCGACCACGGCGCCCGCCGGCTCGGTCCGTCCGTCCTCGCGCCCTACCTCGTCGATGCGCAACAGCACCATCGTCATGTCGTCGTGCTGGGCGGCCGAACCGACGAAAGCGTCCACGTCGCGCAGGATGCGCTCGTGGAGCGCATCCGAGGAATCGGCGGCCTCCTCCTCGAGCAGCCGCGCGAGCCTCGCCTCGCCGAAGAGATCGTCGTGTTCGTTCATCGCCTCGGTCACCCCGTCGGTGAACAGCACGGCAACGTCGCCGGGCCCCACCGCCATCTGGTGCTCCTCGAGCAACTCGGTAAACTGCCTCTCGAGACCGTGAAGCCCCAGGACCAGACCGTCGGGGATCAGCACGCGCACCTTGCGCCGGCCGCCTTTCCCGGACGCGTGGATCAACGGCGTGTGCCCCGCCCGGGCGTAGGTCAGGGTTCCCGCGTCCAGGTCGATCACGGCGTACAGCATCGTGATGAAGCTGCGGCTGTCCAACGCCCCGGCCAGAATGCGATTGGCCTCGATGAGAAGCTGCCGCGGCGACTCGTAGGTATGCCCCAGGCTCAGCACGAGCCCTTTCAGCTCGGCCATGTAGAGCGCCGCCGACGTGCCCTTGCCCGACACGTCCGCCACCAGCACGCCCAGCCGGCGCTCGCCGAGCCGGATGAAGTCGTAGTAGTCGCCTCCGATCTCGCGCGCCGGCCGGCAGACGGCGGTCACCGACAGGCCGGGCACCGACGTGGGATCGCGCGGCAGCAGCGACATCTGGATCTGGCGGGCGAGCCGCAGTTCGTTCTCGAGGCGCTTCTTCTCCGCAGCCTGGTGCAGCAATCCCTCCACGCTGGCGGTCATCGCGTTGAACGACTCGGCCAGGTCGCCCAACTGATCTCCCGATGTGACGCTTATCCGCTGCGTAAAATCGCCGCGCCGAATGCGATCCGTACCGATGGACAGGGCATGGATGGATCCGGTGATGGACCGCGCCAGGGCCAGCCCCGTCACGAACGCCGCCAGCTCGATCACCAGAAAGAGGCCGCCGATGGCGGCCAGCAGCACGAGGAAGAAGTCCCTGACGCTCGCCTCGTCGGCGCCGACCCCGGACCCGAAGAACTGCTCCGAGAACGCGGCGGCCGGAACACGGATGAACAGGTTGCCGGACTCCTCCGCGCCGGTGGCCCAGTCGAGCGGGTCGAGGAACATCACCCCGGCCAGCCCGGCGGCCGACGCCAGCCGGGCCGGGTCCAGCGTGTCGTCCCCCGGCAGCGATGCGACGGAATCGATGTCGACGCCGGTGGCCGTCGCAATGCGTTCCTGCACGTGCCGGTTCAGGGGCACGTCGATCACGACGGCTCGCGCGTCAGCCCGCCCGACCCACGCCACGGCGCGAACGGAGAGGGGCCATCTCGAGCCGACCGTCACGAGCCCCGCCAGCCCCTGTTCACCGACCCATTCGGGTATTCCGTCCGGACGCGGGCCGCCGGACCAGGGACCGGCCGACACCGGTCCGCCGGCCGCGACGGGGCGGAGCACGAGCGCCGAGGCGTCCGGGTAGTCCCCCTGCAGCCCCGACCCCAACGGCTCGAGTGCGGCGGAGATTTCCATCCCGCTCGACAGCCGCGCCCCGATCCCCGCCGCCGCGACCCGCACGTCCGCGACTACGCCGTCGATCTCGCGCCGCACGATCTCGGAGCTCGCCGAGAGCACCGACATCGCGCCGGCGACCGCGAAGAATGCCGCCACCAGCAGGACGGGCACGAAGCCGATGAAGACATAGGAGAGGATCAGCTTCCGCCGGACGCGCCACAGGAGGCGCCTCCTGAGCCGTGCAACCGACTGCAGCAGCAGATGACCCAGCCCGACGGCGAGCGCCAGCGACGCGGAGACGTCCACCCAGGCGAACAGCGAGCCGCCGTCGATGACGAAAGGCAGCAACAGGATCTTGGCGAGTGCGCCGGCCAGCAGAAACCGCCCCGGCCAAGACCGCGCCAGGGTCCGAGGTAACGCCCGCAACCGCTCTCGAACCATCCCGCGCCTTCCGGAATCGTATCAGATGCCGCCCCGGCCCTCGCGGTCTCGCCGCCGGCCCGCGGCCTGCCCGCGTTCGGAGCGGGGTACGGCTACAATAGCCGGGCTCGCCGGAGCGCCCCACCGCCACCTTCCATGCCGCACGGCCCTGCGCGAAACGATGCATCGCACCCCTCCCCTTTGCGGGGCTGGTCGCTGGTCGTGCGCGGCGTCGCCGGGGGTGCGTTCATGGGGCTCGCCAACCTCGTGCCGGGCATCTCGGGCGGCACGATGCTTCTGGCCGTGGGCGTGTACCCGCAGTTCATCGGCGCCGTGGCGAAGGCGTCGACCTTTCGGTTCGGCCCGACGACCCTGTTGCTGCTCGCCTGCGTCGGCGGGGGCGCCGCCGGCGCGATAGCCGGCGGCGCAGGCGTAATCGGGACGCTTCTGGATGGATACCCGTCCGCCATGTACAGCCTGTTCATCGGATTGACGCTCGGCGGCGTCCCGATCCTGTGGCGCATGGTTCAGCCGCTGGATCGCCCGGTCATGGGCAGCGCGGCCGGCGCCATCGCCCTCATGGTGCTGCTCGCGGCGACGGATCCGGAGCGTGCCGGCGGCGGTGAGTCCTCCGCTGCAGCCGCGTACGCGATGCTGGCGGTCGCCGGCTTCTCCGGCGGGGCGGCGATGATTCTGCCGGGCGTGTCCGGCGCCTATCTGCTGCTCCTGCTCGGCCAGTATCGTCCCATCGTCGACGCGGTGGCCGCCGCCGCGGCGGCAGCAGGAGCCGGAGACGCCGACGCGGCGGCGGCGGCACTCTTCGTGCTGTTGCCCGTAGCGGTCGGCGTGGGACTGGGCGTGGTATGCGTGAGCAATCTCGTCGAGCTGCTGCTCGAGAGGTACCGGCGCACGACGCTGGGGTTCCTGCTCGGGCTGTTGCTCGGATCCGTCGTCGGCCTGTGGCCCTTCACGGGCGTTCCCTCCGCCGCAGAGGCAGCAGCCGGAGCCGGGCTGGCGTTGACGGGATTCGCAGTCTCCTGGTCGATCTCGCGGCTCGGCCGCGCCACTTAGCCCGACAATCGTCGCCGCCGGCGCCGATCGCCGCCCAACCCGGCCTGGCCGGCGCGACCAGCGGGTCGCGCCTCTTCAGGCGTCCCGGGTCGATTCCGCGACCCACGCGAGATACGCTGGATTGCCGTCGACGACGGGCACCACGACCAGCTCCGGCACCTCGGCGGGATGGAGCTTCCCCATTCGATCCCGGAGGGCGGCGATGCAGTCGCGCGTCGTCTTGATCATGACGAGTTGCTCCTGATCCTCCTCGATCGCGCCTTGCCACCGATACACCGAACGAACCGGAAGGTGCGCCGTCACACAGGCCGCAAGGCGCTCCTCGACCAGTACCCGCGCAAAGCCGCGTACGTCCCCTCCGGCAGGCCACGTCGTCCAGGCCACCACCGCTTCCGAACCGTCCTCCGTCATCTCTCCACGATAATGCACGCTGCGGTGCAGCGTCATCCGCCGCCCTGCGGCAGCCGGCCGCCGATGCGGCGTCGCATCCAGCAGCGCAGCGAGTTGACCGTGCAGAAGCGGCCATGCTATTCTTGATTCGACGATTCCTTGGCGCGGGGTGGAGCAGTCCGGTAGCTCGTTGGGCTCATAACCCAAAGGTCGGGGGTTCAAATCCCCCCCCCGCTACCAATCTGAAGTCCCATTCGGAACGCCCGCCTTTCTTCGCTGGCCGATTCGCACGCGGCTCTCCTGCGGCAGCCTGCATTCTTGTGAGTTCGAGCGCCGGTACTGCTATAGTGGGCACCGCCCGCTGGAGCACGGAACCATCCGTGCGGCCCGAATTGCCGGGATACCGCGGGGTAAGGAGTCCGGGAATGAAGCTCGTCACCGCGATCGTCAGGCCCCACGTAGTCGACGACGTGCGCGACACGTTGTCCCGTCTCGGCGTGACCGGTCTGACCGCGACCGAGGTGAAGGGCTTCGGCCGCCAGAAGGGACACACGGAGATGTACCGCGGCGCGGAGTACTCCATCGACTTCGTCCCCAAAGCGAAGCTCGAAGTCGTGATCGACGACGACAAGCTCGACGCCGTCGTCGAGGCGGTCAAGTCGGCGGCCCGCAGCGGCCAGATCGGCGACGGCAAGATCTTCGTCAGCGACGTCGGGCAGGCGGTTCGCATCAGAACCGGCGAGATGGGCTCGGACGCGCTCTGACGTCATCCGCGCCGGTCCGGCGCGGGCTCCTGTTCGGAACGCGGCCGCACACGCCGCTGCCTCCGTATTCCCGGAACCAGCCCCGAAGGACCAGACCATGACCCATCACATGACCAGGCTCGCCTTCATCGTTGCCGCCGCCCTCGTGCTGGCGCCGCGCCTCGCGTGGGCGCAGGACACGCTGGATTCGGGCGACACCGCGTGGATGCTCACCTCGAGCGTGCTCGTGCTGTTCATGACCATCCCCGGTCTGTCGCTGTTCTATGCAGGGCTGGTACGCGCCAAGAACGTCCTGTCGGTAATGATGCAGTGCTTCGCGATCGCCTGCATGGTCACGATCCTGTGGACCGTCTACGCGTACGGCCTCGCGTTCGGCGACGGCGGCGGACTGAACGCCTTCGTCGGTTTCGGCAAGTTCTTCCTGTCGGACGTCGGCGTCGCCACGGTGTCGGGCTCGATCCCGGAGTCCGTCTTCCAGATGTTCCAGTTGACCTTCGCCATCATCACGCCGGCCCTCATCGTCGGCGCGTTCGCAGAGCGCATGAAGTTCTCCACGATGATGGTCTTCATGGCGCTGTGGCTCACGATCGTCTACGCGCCGGTAGCCCATTGGGTGTGGGGCGGCGGCTGGCTGGGCGAGATGGGCGTTCTCGACTTCGCCGGCGGCACCGTCGTGCATATCAACGCGGGTATCGCCGCCCTCGTGCTGTGCCTCGTCATCGGGCGGCGCAAGGGCCATCCCGGCACGCCGATGCCTCCCAACAGCCTCGTGCTCACCGTGGTGGGCGCCTCGATGCTCTGGGTCGGGTGGTTCGGGTTCAACGCCGGTAGTCAACTGGCCGCCGACGGCGTCGCCGGCATGGCGATGGCGGTCACCCACATCGCGACGGCCACGGCCGGCTTCACCTGGATGCTGATCGAGTGGCGGAACCACGGGAAGCCGAGCGTCCTGGGGATAGCCACCGGCGCGGTCGGCGGGCTCGTGGCGATCACCCCCGCCTCCGGATTCGTCGGCCCGATGGGCGCCATCGCCATCGGCGCCGCGGCGGGGATCTTCTGCTACCTCGCCGCCGGCAGCCTGAAGCGGTACTTCGGCTACGACGACTCGCTCGACGTCTTCGGCGTGCACGGCGTGGGCGGCTTCGTCGGCGCCATGCTGACGGGCGTCTTCACGGCCGAGGCCTTCGGCGGCGCCGGCCTGGACAACGGCATCGGTACGCAGGTCTGGCTGCAGTTCGTCGGTGCGGCGGCCACGATCGCGTACAGCGGCGTGCTCACCTTCGTGCTGGCGAAGGCGCTCGACGCGACGATGGGACTACGGGTGACCGCCGCCGAGGAGTCCGAGGGACTCGACATCGCACTCCACGACGAGACCGGCTTCCATCTGTAAACAGCCGCCGGTCAGCGAGACGCGGGGGTTCCCGGGCCACGGGAACCCCCGCCGCCAGGTTTACTCCGCCTTCTCGACGCGCCGGGCGAGCGCTTCGGCGACGGCCTCGGTCGCCGCCTCCCCTCCGAGATCGCGGGTGACGACCGCGCCCTCGGCGAGTTGCGCCTCGATCGCCGCCACCAGCGCCCCGGCTGCGTCCGCCTCCTCCAGGTGATCGAGCATCATGGCGGCCGTCCAGACCTGTGCGACCGGATTGGCGATACCCTGCCCCGCGATGTCCGGCGCGGACCCGTGCACCGGTTCGAACATCGACGGAGCGGTGCGCTCGGGATTCAGGTTGGCGCCCGGCGCGAGGCCGATGGAGCCGGCGATGGCGGGACCGATGTCCGACAGGATGTCGCCGAAGAGGTTGCTCGCGACGACCACGTCGAACCAGTCCGGATGCTGCACGAAGTGCGCCGACAGGATGTCGATGTGGTACTGGTCGGTGGCGACGTCGGGATACTCCCGCGACAGCGCCGCGAAGCGCTCGTCCCAGAACGGCATGCTGTGGATGATCCCGTTCGACTTGGTCGCGGAGGTGAGATGCCGCGCCGGACGGCGGCGGGCCAGTTCGAACGCGTAGCGCAGCACCCGATCGACCCCGCGGCGGGTGAACACCGCCTGCTGCACCGCCATCTCGTCGTCGGTTCCCCGATAGAGCCGCCCGCCGATCTCCGAGTACTCCCCTTCGTTGTTCTCGCGCACGACCACGAAGTCGATCTCGTCCGGCCCGCGGCCCGCCAGCGGCGAACGCACGCCGGGCAGCAGCCGCACGGGCCGCAGGTTGATGTACTGGCCGAACGCCCGCCGTATCGGAATCAGCAGCCCCCACAGCGAGACGTGGTCGGGCACGCCGGGATATCCCACTGCGCCCAGGAAGATGGCGTCGTGGCGCCGCAACTGCTCGAGCCCGTCCTCGGGCATCATCTGCTTCGTCCTCGCATAGCGCTCACAGCCCCAGTCGAAGGACGTCCACCGGCAGTTGAAGCCGAAACGCCGGCCGGCCGCGTCGACCACCTTCATCGCCGCCGGAACGACTTCCTGCCCGATGCCGTCACCGGGGATCACCGCGATCGAATAGCTCGCCATCGGAACCTCTTTTCTTTTCTCGTGCGGCCACCCGTCACCGTACGACCGCGTCCGCCCGCAACGCCGCGATCTCCTGCTCCCCATAGCCCGCCGCCGCGAGCACCTCGTCCGAATGCTGCCCGAGCAGCGGCGCCGGCCGGCCCGGCGTGAGCGGCGTGCCGGAGAGCTTGATCGGCGTGCCGAGCGTCGGCAGGGTCCCCAGCGTCGGATGCCGCGTCTCGACCACCATCTCCCGAGCCCGGACCTGCGGGTCCCGCATCACCTCGCGGTAGTCGTTGATCGGGCCGCATGGAATGTCGTGCTGCTCGAGACGCTCCAGCCAGTACTGGCGCGGATGCCGGGCCGTCACCGCCTCGATGAGCCCGGCCAGCTCCGCCCGGTGCTTGACGCGGGCCGAGTCGCTCTCGAAGCGCGCATCGTCCAGCCATTCGGGATGACCCAGCAACTCTGCCAGACGCCGGAAGATCCGGTCGTTGGCGGCCCCGAGCGTGATGTAGCCGTCCGCGCAGCGCACTGCCTGGTAGGGTGCGCTCATGCGATGCGCCGACCCCAGGGGGCCCGGGACGACGTCGCGCGAGAAGAGCTCGGTCGCCTCCCAGACCGACAGCGCCACGCCGGCGTCGACGAGCGACGTGTCGACGTGCTGTCCCTGCCCGGTCCGTTCCCGTGCCTGCAGCGCGGCCAGAATTCCGCACGCGGCGAAGAGGCCGGCCCCCAGGTCCGTCAGCGGGACGCCGACCTTCACCGGCGGGCGATCCGGCTCGCCGGTCACCGACATCAACCCCGACACGCCCTGGGCGACCAGGTCGAACCCGCCCTTGTGCGACGCCGGTCCCGTCTGGCCGTAGCCGGAGATCGAGGCGTAGACGAGTCGCGGGTTCAACTCCCGCAACGACCCGTGATCGAGGCCCAGCCGGCCCAGGACGCCCGGACGGTAGTTCTCGATGAACACGTCCGCGCCGGCCGCCAGCCGCCGCAGGACGTCCGGGCCGCCCGCGGCCTTCAGGTCGATCACGATACCGCGCTTGCCGCGGTTGACCGCGTTGAACGAGGCGCTGTCGTTGCCGCTCGCACCGGCCATCCGGCGCGTCGAGTCGCCGGCCGGCGACTCGACCTTGATCACTTCGGCGCCCATGTCGCAAAGTAGCATTGCGCAGAACGGACCTGCCATGACCTGCGTGACGTCGATCACGCGGATGTCCTGCAGCGCGCTCGTCATCGGTCCATCACCCGCCGCGCTTCACCGCGGCCCAGGAGGTGCTCGTTTTGCCGACGCCGCACGTCGTCCTCCATCGGGACGGCCCCATCGCCACCGTCACGTTCAACCGCCCCGAGGCGCGCAACGCCATGACCTGGCCGATGTACGACGCCCTCGTCGAGTTCTGCGGCGCGCTCGAGAGCGACGCCGCGGTACGCGTCATCGTCCTGCGGGGCGCCGGCGGGAAGGCTTTCGTCGCCGGCACCGACATCGGGCAGTTCCGGACGTTTCGCACCGAGAAGGACGGGGTGGCCTACGAGCACCGCATCGATGCGGTCGTGGACCGACTCGAACGGGTCGCCAAGCCGACCATCGCGGCGATCGACGGCGTCACGACGGGGGGCGGCTGCGCGCTGGCCGCCGCCTGCGACCTGCGCGTATGCACCAGCCGCTCGCGGTTCGGGGTGCCCATCGCCCGTACGCTCGGCAACTGCCTGTCGGCCGCGAATCATGCCCGCTTCCTGGATCTCATCGGTCCGGCCCGGCTGAAGGAGATGCTCTACACCGGCCGGCTGTTCAGTGCCGAGGAAGCGGCCGCTGCCGGTCTCGTGAACCGCGTGGTGGAGCCGCACGACCTCGACACGGTCGTGGGAGAATACGCCGAGACGATGGCCGCGAACGCCCCGCTGACCATCCGCGCCAGCAAGGAGATGATCCGTCGCGTGCAGAGCCACCGCCGTATAGAGGCGAGGCTCGGCCGCGACCTGATCGTGAGCTGCTACACGAGCGCCGACTTCCGCGAAGGTGTCCAGGCGTTCCTCGACAAACGCCCGCCCCGCTGGACGGGCCAGTGAGATTCTATCGTGAGGCTTGCAATGACGCAGTTCCCGACGAGACACCGGCGCAGCGGCGATCGCGGCGGCCTGACCCGCAAGGCGTTTCTCGAAGCGGTGGGAGCGGCTGCCGCCGCCGCCCTGTGGCCCGCCGCCCGCCCGCGCGCCCAGGAGGCGCCGTCACGAGACGCGCGCGAGCGCATCGCCCGTGTCGTCCGGGAGTACGACAGTCAGGGCGACCACCGGACCGGTTCGCCCGTCGATGCCGAGAGCGGCCGCTGGCTGGCTGATCGGGTGGACGAAGCGGGTCTGGTTCCGGAGATCGAGTGGATGGGATTCTCCCGCATCGGCGTCCAGGCCGCCTACCTCGAGGTGGGCGATCGCTGGGCCGAAGGGGTGCCCCTCTTCGACGGCGGCTTCACGGACGCCGCCGGCGTGAGCGGGACTCTGAGCTCGCTCGACGGCGACGGCACGATCGGGCTCGGCCACGTCGGCCCGCGCGCCGGAGCGAACTTTCGTGCTCACCGCCGCGCGACGCCGCAGCAGGCGGTGGTGACGGTGACGGGCGGCCCCTCCAACGGCGTGCCGGACGGACTGGCGCTGATCAACGCGCCCGACTTCAAGGCGCCCTTCGGCCCGCCGGTGCTGCAGGTCGCGAGCCGCCATCGCGCCTGGCTCACCGCCGCCGCCGCATCCGGCGCGACGGCGCGGGTGGTCGCCCACGTGACCCGGCGTCCGGAGGAGGTCTTCAACGTCACGGCGACCCTGCGCGGCAGGGAGCCTTCGCTGGCGCCCGTCTTCGTCATGACGCCGCGGAGTGGATGGTGGACCTGCGCGTCCGAACGCGGAGGCGGAATCGCAGTCTGGATCGAGATGATCCGCGGCATGGCGGCGGCGCCGCTGCCGCGACGCACGACCGTGTTCCTCGCATCCACGGGACACGAGCTGGGCCACTACGGGCTGGCGGAGTTCCTGCGCACCCGCTCGCGCCTCGTCCGGAGCGCCGCCGCCTGGATCCACCTCGGCGCGAACTTCGGGGCCGCCGTCGGCGGCGATCCGCTGCTGCAGGCATCGACGGCCGAATTGCAGAGCCGTGCGCAGGACGCCTTGCGGCAGGTCGGCGGGGCCCCGGCGCGCCGGCGCCCCGCGGGCGAGGAGCCGAACGGCGAAGCACGGCACATTCACGCCGGCGGCGGGACCTACCTCTCGGTCATCGGCGCGAACGGGTTGTTCCATCACCCCGCGGATCGGTGGCCGGACGCGGTCGACGTCGACCGGATCGCACGCTACGCCCGCGCATTCACCGATGTCGGGTTGCAGTTGGCCAACGCTTGACCAGGCCGACGCTGCACGCCCCGTTCACCGCGCCGGGACCCTTCTCCTGCCCCGTGCGCCGGCGGCGAGCGCCTCGGCCACTATCGAGGCAACGGCCGCGAGTCCGCTCCCGACGTCGCCATCGAGATGGAGTCGGAGCCAGCGCCGGCGGCGCGCAGCGAGCACGGCGCAGTCTCCGGCCGCCTGCGCGTCCTTCACCGTGCCGAACGTGAGCGCGCCGTCCGCGGCGGCCACGTCGATGACGTCCGTGCAGGTGAGGACGAGGAACACTCCGTCCGCGGGACCGCCCTTGTGCGCCTGCCCCGTCGAGTGCAGGAAGCGCGGTCCGAAACCGACGGTGGTCGCCACCCTCATCGCCGCGCGCACCTGGTGCCGCAAGTCTTCGAGAATCCGCCGATACGGCTCGCACATCTCGAGGTAGGCCAGCACGGCGAAGTAGCTGCCCGGACGCAGCCGGCGGATGTGCGCGGCTACCCACTGCGCCAGCGACGCCTCTGCGCCGACCGAACGCCGCAATGCCGCGGAGTACGGCCGCGCCGCATAGGCGCGCATGACGCCGGCGTCCCAGGCCAGCTCCGCCACGGGTCCCGCCGCCGCCGCGCGGCCGCTCCCCGGTTCCCGGCTCGTGATGGCGCGGGTCGCGGCCTTGCTCGCTTCGACGTCCGGCTGATCGAAAGGATGTACGCCGAGAACGGCTCCCGCCACCGCCGTGGCGAGCTCCCACCGGAAGCACTCCGCGGCCACGTCATGACGGTCGTGCGCGTGCAGCCGGACCACCGGGTGACCCGCGCGCGACAGCGCGTCCAGCGCTCTCTCGCGCCCTGCGTCCGGTTCGTCCCCGAGTGCGGTCGAAACGAACAGGCGATCATCCCGGTAGATCGCCGGATCGTCCAGCCGCTCGCCGTCCACGGGGATGATCCCGACGCCGTCCTTGCCGGTCGACTCTGCCAGCAACTGCTCGATCCAGGAGCCGAGTCCGTCCAGTCCGGGTGCAGTCACGAGCGTCGTCTTGTTGCGGCCGGCACGTGCCGCGAGTCCGAGCCAGAGGCCAAGCTGAACACCGGGATTGCTCGATGCCGGCGACTCGGAACCGCAGGCTTCCACCATGGCCTGCGCGCGGTCGAGCAGCAACCGCACGTCGATGCCGATGAGCGCAGCCGGCAACAGCCCGAAGTACGACAGGGCGGAATACCGCCCGCCGATGCTCGCCTCGCCGTGGAACACGGCTCGGAAGCCACGTTCGGTTGCCAGACGGTCGAGCGCCGATCCCGCATCGGTCACCGCCACGAACCGGGCCCCGGCCGCTTCGCCGCCCGCACGTTGGCGCACGCGCTCGAAGAAGTGCGCGTGCAACAGGCTGGTCTCGAGCGTGGTGCCCGACTTGCTGGAGACCACGAAGAGCGTCCGGTCGAGGTCGATTTGCGCCTCGAAGCCCCTGAGCTGGGCCGGATCGGTCGAGTCCAGCACGCGCAACTCGCTGCTTCCGGCTCCTCCGAAGATGCGCTGCAGCATCTCGGGACACAGGCTGGATCCCCCCATGCCGAGGAGCGCGGTGGAAACGAAGCCGTCCCGGCGGGCCTGATCGACGAAGGCCTCAAGCCTCCGCACCTCCGCACCGTCCGGGTGGGGAACATCCAGCCAGCCCAGCCAGCGTCCCTCGTCGCCGCCGGTCCACACGGTGGGATCCCGCTCCCAGAGACGTCCGAGAAGTCCCGCCGGCGACCACGCCGCCGCCGCCTTCTCCACCGCTTCCCGCAACGCCGGAGGTGCATCGACCTCTCCCGTGAGTTTCTTCTCGGTCACGCCCTCTCCACTTTCCTTCCCCTGCCCGGCGGACCAATCAACCGGCGACCGCATGCATGCGCAGCCGCAGATCCTCGGTGAGCCGCACCAGGCCGTCGCTGACGACGACCCGGTAGACCGTCGGTTCATCCAGCCGCACCACGCCTGCCGGCAGCACCTCGACCGCCCGCAGTGCGTGGTCCCGGATCTCCTGCATGGGAGGACCAGGTCGCAGGCGGCGTCCCCGACGCATGACCAGCGAGAGCAGGGCCCGCCCCTGCCCCGGCGGCGGTTCCCGATCTCGCGCCAGCACGTCGTGGGTCACGGCTCCGCGATCCGCGACGCGCCACACCTGCTTCGGCCCGGGATACGTCCCCTTGCCGCGACTCAGCTTCAGCACCGGCTGCACGAGGCCGTCCCGGTCCACCTCGACCAGCTTGTACACGCCGCCGAGGGCGGGCGCGTCGGAGGAAGTGCTCAGCGCGGTTCCCACGCCGAAGATGTCGATCGGTGCGCCGTGCCCTACCAACTCGGCGATGCGTCGCTCGTCGAGGTCGCCGCTCGCGAAAATCCTGGTCCCGGGCAGACCTGCCGCGTCGAGACGGGCCCGGATCGCCCGGCTCTCGGCGAGCAGGTCGCCGCTGTCCAGGCGTACGCCGAACGGAGCGAGGCCTGCCGCGGCGATGCGATCTACCGCGCGCTCGCTGTCGTAGGTATCGATGAGAAGCACCGTCCGATCGCCGTACATGTCGATGAAGCGGATGAACGCTTCCTGCTCCGAATCGTGGCTCATGATCCACGAGTGCGCCATCGTCCCGGCCAGCGGCAGGCCGAAAGCCAGACCCGCTTCGACGTCCGACGTCCCGCTGCACCCACCGATGAACGCGGCTCGGCCGGCGAGCGCACCCGCCTCGGCGCCATGGGCGCGGCGCGCTCCGAACTCGAACACCGGGCGCCCGGCCGCCGCCCGGACCATGCGGGACGCGCGGCTCGCCACCGACGTCTGGAACAACACAGTCGACAGCAGCGCCGTTTCGACGATCTGTCCCTCGATGAGAGGCGCCGTGACGCGGAGCAGCGGTTCGTTCGGAAAGACCGGTTCGCCCTCGGCAACCGCCCAGACGTCCCCGCTGAAACGAAACCCCGGCAGGTAGTCGTCGAAGAAACCCGCCGGAGCCCGCCGGAGCTGCGGGATCTGCCGCAGGTACTCTATGTCCGCCTCTGTGAAACCCAGCCCTTCCAGATAGACCAGCGCCGGCTCGATTCCCGCCGCCACCAGGTACCCCCGGTTCCGCGGCAGGCTGCGAACCGACAGTTCGAAAGTCGCCCGAGAGTGCGTGCCCGCGCCGTAGTGGCCCGCCGCCATCGTCAACTCGTAGAGGTCGGTGGACAGCGCGCTCGGCATCACGTTGTAATGTACCACTGCAATGTCGCCAGACACCGCGGTCGCACTGCTCGTCGTGGACGTCCAGAACGACTTTTGCGCCGGCGGCGCGCTGGCCGTTCCCGACGGCGATCGCGTGGTCGATCCCATCAACCGTTTGCTGGCCGCCCATTCCGCGGCGGGCGCGGCGATCTTCGCTACGCGCGACTGGCACCCTGTCGGATCGTCCCACTTCAGCGACCAGGGCGGGGACTGGCCGGTCCACTGCGTCGCCGACACCCCCGGCGCCGCCTTTCATCCGCGGCTGCGGTTTCCGGCCGCGACACTCGTAGTGAGCAAGGGGCAGGCGCCCGACAGCGACGGCTACTCGGCCTTCGACGGCACGCTCCCGGCGGGCGAATCCCTGGCCCACGCTCTCGCCGAACACCACGTCGGCTGGCTGATCGTCTGCGGGCTGGCGACCGACTACTGCGTGCGAGCCTCGGTGCTCGACGCCCGCGCCCGCGGGCTCGATGTCCTCGTGGTGCGAGACGCCATCGCCGCAGTCGACCTGCAATCAGGCGACGGAGCTGCGGCGCTGCGGGAGATGCAGGCCTCCGGCGCCCGTCTCGTTACCCTCGATCAGGCGCTGGCTCTCGTCGAGAGCGACTCGGACCGCAACTGAGAGAGCGCGCCGCCATGCAGCGCTGCATGGGGCGCGCTCCCGAAACCGGCCGGCCGGCGCGGATCAGTTGCCGCGGATGGGAGACGGACCGCCCTCGAACGTCAGCAGGTAGTCGCGAATCGCTTCCAGTTGCCGTGGTCCGTCGCTGTCGAGTTGCGGGTACGGCGATGCGGGAAAATCGGTCCAGAACATCGGCATGCGGGTTCCAGGCTGGATTTCCAACGGCGCCCGGAGCCAGTCGACGATCCAGTCCGGCTGCAGCCGCTCGCGCGCCATGCGCAGATCCGGCGCGAGATTGTCGGTGGGCTGATCGGCCGGGATCGTGTCCAGCACGTGACACTGCTGGCACCGGAGCAGATCGAACAGCTCCTCCCCTTCGCGCGGCACCGCCGCTGCCGACAAGATGTCGTGCGTCCGGAATTCGCCGACGGTGTCCGAGATGGCGCCGAAGTAGTCGATCACGCCGTTCCAATGCGCGTCGTCGAGCCCGAAGCTCGGCATCCGGACGTCGAGCCACGGGCGAATCGGGATGGGCCCCTGCAGGAAGGCATACATCCAGTCCGGTTTCACCTTGGCGCCTTGCGGCGTGAGCATCGGGGGGGCGAGCGACGGATCGTCCACGAGGGCCACGTAGTCGCCGCCGTCCTCCTCTATCTCATGGCATCCGATGCAGTTGCGGCGCCGGACCAGGTTGCGGCCATCGCGCAGGGCGTCGTTCCGGGCCGAGCGCGGCGGCTTCGCGGCCAGCGGCTGCACGTCGCTCTGGAAGCTCATGATGGCGGTGGCGAAGAGCTTCGACTCTTCCTCGCTCATCTCGAAATCCGGCATCCGCAGCTTCTCGAGCGGCTGCAGCACGCGATTCCGGTCGAACGCACGCGGATCGCGCATCTTCTGCTTGAACCACTCCACCTTCGTATGCGGAATGTCGTGGACGAAGGCGAAGTCGAGCCGCGGCAGCAGCTTCGATCCCTCTTCCGACAGCTCGATCCCGATCGGCTGGGCGCCCTCGAAGCCCGCGATCTCGTGACAACTGAAGCAACCGTAGCGGCCGATCACGCGCTGTCCGAGATCGATCCGCTGCTCGTCGAGCGACATGCCCCCGACGAGCTCCTCCGCCTCGGCGGTGGGCAGGATGGACCTCACGTAATCCAGCAGCACCGCGGTGACCTCGCCATCGTCGTAGGTCGCTTCCGCTCCGCGTCCGTCCGGACCGGTGAGCGTGCTGAGATAGGTCGCGATGTCCGCCGCCTCGCGATTCGTCAGCCGGAGATCCGGCATGTACGTCTCGCTGCTGAAGTGCGTCGGATCCCGCACCCAGTCGAAGAGCCACTCGTAGCTGGTCTTGTTGCCGATGTTCTGGAGCGGCTGCCCGAAGGTGCGCCGCGTGCCGGCGGCCAGGCGATCCTGGTCCTCGGTGATGTGGCAGGCCAGGCAGCCGACGGACTCGACGAGCTCCTGTCCGCGCTCGGCGTTTCCGCGCGGCGGAAACAGCACCGCGAAATCATGCTCCTCCGAGTTCGCGAACAGGTACGCGACCGCGGCGTCTATCTCGACCTCGTTGCGAACCGCGTCCTCCGGACTGCTCGTGTTCGAGTTGTACCAGACCCGCGGCATCCACGTGCTCGGCTTGACCTCCCGTGGATCGCGAATCCACGAGGACACCCACTCGGGTGAGAGCTTCGAGGCGATCTTCGTGAGGTTCGGACCCGGCTTGCGCAGATCGGTGAAGCCCGTGGTCGTGTGGCAGGCGTAGCACCCGGCGCGCTCGTACAGGCCATAGGCCAGGTTCAGGTTCTCCGCCTCGTCCACGTAGACCGTCTCCGTGTGGCACTTCGCGCAGGACGCCTCGGTCATGTCGGTGGGCAGCATCGGGTAGTCCCACAAGTGCGGCACTTCCCAACCGTACTGCTCTTCCCAGGCGTGCATCTGCTCCTCGGTCTCGGGCGTATGCGAGGAGTGAACGAAGCCGATCGACTGCCCCATCCCCTCGTGACACACCGTGCAGCCCGTGGTCGCCAGCGGATGCGGCGACGCGCTCCCGACGTACGTCTCCAGGCGCGGATGCGTCGTATACGGCTGCGGGTACGCCTCGTACCCCTCGCGGTCGATTGCGATGTGGCACGTCCGGCAGCGATCCATCTTCTGGAAGCGGATGAAGTTCAACTCGTCGTGGACGTTCGGCGTAATCGTCTGCTGCACCGTGAGGCTCGGCGCCATGAAGTCGAGCAGCGGAGCGTTCAGCAGCACGTCGCCGACGAAGTCGACCTGCAGATCCTCGACGAGAGCGGCCAGGCGGGTCGCCTCCGCCGTCAGCTCGCCGATCTCGTCGTCCGCGTCCGCCACGCCGCCGGTGAACTCGCCAATCTGCGCGCGCAGGTCGTCGCGCCGGGCCACCAGCTCTTCGACGCGCATGCCCAACTCGACCCAACGGTCGTACATGTCGTCGATCGCGGGCCGCAACTCCGCGGCCTCTTCCGGATGCTCTTCCTGCAGCTCCTCGTACGCGTATCGTTCGACGTCGTAGTCGGCCTTCAGGAAGTTGTACTGCTGGTTGGCCAGGTAGAAGTCCGCCTCGACGTCCGCCAACTGGCTCTCGAGCTCGGCCACCCGCTGGCCGTTGGCGGCGAGCTCCTGCTCGGCCGCAGCCCGCTCGGCGTTCAACTGCTGCAGCCGATCCTGGTCGATGCCGGCCTGCGCCGCCTGGAGGCTCAGCGAGGTGACGTACCCCTCCAGCAGCACGAACTGCCGCTGGTAGCCCTTCCACTCGCGGTCGAAGTCGTCGAAGACCATCCATATGGTCGTGAAGAAGAGGAACAGGCTCGACGCCGCGAAGACGACGTTGAGAAAGTCGACGTTGTAGGCGTGTCCGACGCTTTTCTTGTTGGCCATGGTGGGCTTAGATGTTGAAGAACCACTCCGGGATCGAGACGACGTACTTCAGGTTCACCAGCCAGCGGCTGAACATCTTGATCGGCAGCGAGAGCATCATGAGGAACAGGAACGCCCCCACGTAGAAGCGCGTCGGCCCCATCTTCTCGTAGTACCGCTTCAGCACGGTCTTGGCCAGGAGCACGGGCAGAACCGTGACGTAGGCCAGCGAGAGCAGGATGCCGACCCCCTCACGCACCAGGATGTTGTCCGGGAGCGCCGTCCCCGCGCCGCGAACCCAGAGGTACTCCGACAACTGCACGTTGTTGAGCGCCTCGAGCTTGTGGACGTCCCAGTACTCGAACGGTCCGAAGAAGTTCCAGTTCGGTCCGCGCAGGAAAGTTCCCAGCACGATCAGCGACGACCAGAGAATCACGAAACCGAAGAGGAAGATCGTAATCTCCGCCTTGCGCTCGTTGAAGGTGTAGTAGCCGTTGCCCTTCGGGTTGGTGTCGATGTACGGGATGGCCATCAGACCCACGATGATCAGGCTCGGCAGCACGACCCCCGCGAGCCAGGGGTCGAAGTAGACGAGCATCTCCTGCAGACCCAGGAAATACCACGGCGCTTTCGACGGGTTCGGGGTGTTGGCCGGATTGGCCGGCTGCTCGATGGGCGCCTCGAGCGCGATCGACCAGACGACGAGGACGGCGCTGCAGAGGACCAGGGCGATCAGCTCGGTGTAGACGAGGTCCGGCCAGACCCAGACGCGGTCGGACTCCTGCTTCTCGATGACGTCCTCTCCGGCCGCGACGCGCTGATCGTTGAGGACCGCCTCGCGCATCGAGTACCAGGTGAAGAAGACCACCAGGAAGATCAGTGCCACGATCGGCACGTTGTCCGGCTTGGCGATGATCAGCACGAAGTTCTCGTCGAACAGGCCGAACAGGAAGAAGGCGGTCAGAAAGCCCATCAGGCCGTAGCCGACCGAGAGCTTCGCGAAGGCCTCGCGCTTCCAAACGATCAGCACGAGCGCGACCACCGAGAGCAGGAAGAACAGCCGCGGGTCGGCGACCAGGTTGAAGAGTCCCTTTATCGCTTCCATGGTTTCGTGATCTCTCTACGTCCAGAACGCGTGAAGGCTCTAGAGCGGCCCCGAGATTCCGCCGTCCTTGCGTACGCGCCAGAAGTGCACGGCCATCAGGAATCCGATCACGAGCGGCAGAGCCACGCAATGCAGCACGTAGAAGCGCAACAGGGCTCCTTCGCCCACGAACGTGCCGCCGAGCAGTGCGAACCGGGCGTCGTCGGCCGCGTGAATCAACTGCACGTCGCCGATGGCGAGCAGCGACGCGCCGGGACCCTCGTAGCCCAGGAACGGCGTCGCACGCGCCATGTTCGATCCGACCGTGATGGCCCAGATCGCCAATTGGTCCCACGGCAGCAGGTAGCCGGTGAACGACAGCAGCAGCGTCAGGACCAGCATGATGACGCCGACGTTCCAGTTGAACTCGCGCGGCGGCTTGTACGATCCGGTCATGAAGACCCGGAACATGTGCAGCCACACCGTGATGACCATCGCGTGGGCGCCCCAGCGGTGCATCTCGCGCATGATGCCGAGCGGAACGTGCTCCCGCAGCCCGACGATGTCGGAGTAGGCGTACTCCAGCGTCGGCCGGTAGTAGAACATCAGCAGCACGCCGGTGAACGTGAGGACGAGAAACAGAAAGAAGCTCAACCCGCCCATGCACCAGGTGTACCGGAGACGGACACCGTGCTTCTTCAGCCGCACCGGATGCAGGTGCAGGAAGACGTTGGACAGCATGACCAGCACCCGGTTGCGGTCGTTGAGCGGCGCGTCGTGCCGGAAGACCGACGTCCAGATCTGCGTCTCGGTGAGCCAGTTCCAGGCACGCTCCAGCGCACCCGCCTGCGGTTGGATAGATTTCGCCTTCGCCATGATTCAGCAGCTCTGAGTCTTCCTAGACGGCAAGGAACGCCTCGGGATCGGTCCACTGCCCCAGCTCTTCCTGGAACTTGCGCGCCTTGTCGATCATGATTTGTCCATCTTCGGCCAGCACGATGCGAGCACGTTCGAGGGGACGCGGCGCCGGACCTTCGAAGTTGATGCCCGTCGGCCGGAACCCGCTCCCGTGACAGGGGCACTTGAACTTGCTCTCGGCGGACAGCCAGTTCGGGGTGCAGCCGAGGTGCGTGCAGGTGACGAGCAACGCGTAGAAGCCGGACGTTTCGTGGTAGTCGTCGAACGGGGTCCGCACCACCCACACGCCGAAACGGTCCTTCCACCGCTCGTCGACACCCTCGCCGTACTCGTCCGGGAAGCCGATCGTGAACTGCTGCGGCGGCTCGTTCAGCACGTTCGGGAACATGAAACGGCCGGTGGCGGCCAGACAGCCGGCCGTCGCGGCCGTGAACGAGCCCCACGCCAAGCCCATCCAGCCGCGGCGTCCCATCAGCGGGGACGCATCGTCCGGCGTTCGCGGCACCACCCGGTCCGCCAGCTTGCTGGCCGCGCCGACGAGCGCCGCGGGACCGGCGGCCTTGGCCGGCGCCTGCGCCTCGGTCGCTTCCTCTTCGGGCGCGGCGGGCTTCTCGCGAAACAGCAGGATCACCAGAATATGCGCGGCGAACATCGCGACGCCGCTGATGAGGACGGCTAGCAGGGGATTCACGCGTCGGGCCTCCGTCGAAATCTCACGGTCTTCGGTACGCTCCGGAGCAACATCGCCTCAGCGGATGAGATTCCTGGTCGATTGATTCAACAGGTCCAGAGTCTTGATCGCCAGCTCGCGAACCCGGAGGTTCTCGTCCGTCTCGCTCAACGCCTGTACAGGCTGCCGCAACTCCCCGGCGCGCAGCGAGGCGGCGGCCTGCAGACCGCTGACCATTACCTCGCTGACCGGATCCAGTGAGTCGTCGGCGTTCCCCCGGCGTGTGACCATGCGGGTCACGTACTCGCGATCGAGCATCCGGCGAATCACGGTCACGCCCTCGTCCCGGCCATGCCGGGCCAGCGCCACCGCTGCGTTCCACTGCACGTCGGCGGCAGGGTCGTCGAGCGCGTTGCGCAGCGTGGCATGGTCCCCGGAGCCGGCCAGGGCGCCGAGTGCATAGACCGCCATCTTCCGAACGCCCGCGTCATCCGAGCGGTACATGGACTCGATCTCGTCCACCGTCGACTCGTCGCCGAGCGACGCCAGCGCCCAGATGACGCTTATGCGCGTCTCCGTGTCCGGATCTTCGAGAGCCGCGGTCAGCTCGGCGACGGCTCCGGGAGGCGGCAGCGTCAGCCGTCCGATCGCCAGCGCCAGATAGCGCCGCACCCGGGGGTCGTCTCCCTCGGAATCGACGAACGCCTGAACGATGCTCTCCCCGAGCCGCGGGTTCCGCCGCTCGGTTTCCGGGTCATCGAGAACCCGCGAGAGCTCGTAGGCCGCCGGCCAGCGCCGCTCCCGGCCACCGGTGCGCACGTCCGAGAGCAGCTCGGCCGGGGTGCGCTCGGTCGTGAGCAGCATCCGGAAGCCGCCGTACACGAGCACGATGACGCCCACGACCGCGAGCGGAATCAGGAAGAACTGAACCGCCAGAGCCGGGGCCGAGCTCAGGAGACTCGGACGGGGGGCGGATTCACGCTCGACCAGCTTCGGCATCGCTTAGAGTGACGTCTGGGGAAACGGATGCCCGGCGGGCCGCCGCGGATGCGCGAAACGCGCCCCCGCGATGCGTTCGTCGTCAGGCAACCAATGGTAACAACGGCGTGCCTTCGCGGTCAAGATCGGAACGCTCCCGCCCGCCCCTACCTTACGCACACTCAGTCACTTAGCCGCTCCCGCCGGGTGCTCGGGGCGGCTCCGGATCAACCGAGCTCGACGCCGCGGAAGAAGTAGCCGATTTCCGCCGCGGCCGTCTCCGGCGCATCGGAACCGTGCGTGGCGTTACGCTCGATCGAGGTGCCGAACTCCCTCCTCAGGGTCCCCGGAGCCGCCTTGCCCGGATCGGTGGCCCCCATCAGCTCGCGCCAGCGCCGGATCGCGTCGTCCGCCTCCAGGGTCAGGACGATCGCGGGGCCCGACGACATGAACGCGGTCAGGCTGTCGAAGAACGGCCGCTCGCGATGAACCGCGTAGAAGCCCTCCGCTTCCGCCCGCGTCAGGTGCACGAGCCGCATGCCGCGCAGCTCGAAGCCGCCGGCCTCCATGCGTTGCAGGATGGCGCCGGCCAGCCGGCTGGCGACCGCGTCCGGCTTGATTATGGCAAGCGTACGTTCCATCTACCGCAGACTCTCCATGATGTCGTCGAGCACCGCTTTCGGCGGCCGCACACGCTCTTCGGGCAACGTCGCCAGCGGCTCGTCCACGAGGTTCAGCACGTCGAGGAAGTCGGGCTTGACCGGCTCCACGTAGATCAGGCCGGTCGCGAACTCGCCCCGGCTGCGCGTCTCCTGGAGGACCCGCATCGCCTGCACCTTGCTCAGCGGGTCGTAGTCGGCATCGAGCTTCTTCAGGTACAGCTTCGACCCGTCGTGCATCACGACTTCCCGCGTCGTGCCGGGCTCGTAGTCGACGCTGATGTCCTCGAAGAAGGGGACGAAGTCGAGCTCTTCGAGCGGGTCGTCGTGCGCCTTGGCGTACGCGTAGCTCTTGGTCGACCCTTCGTGGTCGTTGAAGGTGACGCAGGGCGAGAGCACGTCGAGCATGGCCGTGCCCCGGTGACTGAGGGCGGCCTTCAGGATCGCGGTGAGCTGCTTCTTGTCGCCCGAGAACGAGCGAGCCACGAACGACGCGCCGAGCTCGATGGCCAACGCACACGTATCGATCGGCGGCAGATCGTTCACGACCCCGGTCTTGGCCTTCGACCCGAGATCGGCCGTCGGCGAGAACTGCCCCTTCGTCAGGCCGTAGCAGCCGTTGTCCTCGATGATGTAGATGATGGGCAGGTTCCGGCGCATCAGGTGCACGAACTGCCCGATGCCGATGGCCCCGGTGTCGCCGTCGCCGCTGACGCCGATCGCCACCAGATCCCGGTTCGCCAGCATCGCGCCGGTCCCGACGGACGGCATGCGGCCATGGACCGCGTTGAATCCGTGCGCGGATCCGAGAAAGTAGGCGGGGCTCTTGCTGGAGCAGCCTATCCCCGAAAGCTTGACGACCCGTTCCGGCTCGATGCCCATCTCGAAGCAGGCGCCGATGATCCTCTCCGAGATGGCGTTGTGCCCGCACCCGGCGCAGAGCGTAGTCTTCGAACCGCGGTACTCCCGCGCCTCGAGCCCGACGCGGTTCACCTTCTTCCGTACCGGCGATGTTGCGACAGCCACGTATCCTCTTCCCGCTTTCGAACGACCCCGTTCCGCCGACCGAACCCGCTATTCCCCGCCGACGCCGGCTTCCCGCGGCACGCGCGAGGTGACGGCGCCCGTCTTCTGCACGCGATACCCTTCCTGAATCAGCACGCTGTCGGTGATCGACCGCGCATCGATCGGCAGTCCCGAGTAGTGCAGCACGCTCCGCAGCCGGCGGGCGAGATCCGGTTCCAGGTCGAGCTTCATCAGGCTCAGCATCTGGCCGTCCCGGTTCTGCTCGATGACGTAGACCCGCTCGTGCCGCTCGATGAACGACGCCAGCGCAGGCCGGAAGGGATAACCGCAGACCCGGTAGTACGACGTCTCCAGATCGGCCTCGGCCTTGAGCTGATCCCGACTCTCCACGACCGCCCAATGCGTCGTGCCGTAGGCGATGACGCCGATCGAAGCCTGGCGGTTGATCTCCACGACCGGCGCGGGCATCCAGTTCCTGGCGTTCTCGAACTTCCTTCCCAGACGATCGACGTTGTTCTGGTAGTCATCGGGCCGCTCGCTGTACTGCGCCCACTCGTTGTGCCCGGACCCGCGACAGAAATAGGCCGGCATCTTGTCGCCCGGAATGCTGCGGTAGGGCACGCCGTCGCCGTCCACGTCCCGATAGCGTCCGAACCGGCCGATGCGCTCGAGGGTCTCCTCGTCCAGTACCTTGCCGCGGTCCAGCGGTTTCTCCGGGTAGTCGAACGGATCGGACATCCAGGTGTTCATGCCCAGATCCAGGTCGGTCATCACGAAGACCGGGGTCTGGAACCGCTCGGCAAGGTCGAAGGCCTCGACCGCCATCGAATAGCATTCGCTGACCGACGACGGGAAGAGCATCAGGTGCCGCGTGTCGCCGTGCGACAGGAAGGCGGTCGAGAGCACGTCTCCCTGGGCCGTGCGCGTCGGCAGCCCGGTCGATGGACCGACCCGCTGCACGTCGAAGATCACCGCCGGCACTTCGCCGTAGTAGGCGAGACCGGCGAATTCGCCCATCAACGATACACCCGGGCCGGACGTCGACGTCATGGCCCGTGCGCCGGCCCAGCCCGCGCCGATGGTCATGCCCAGAGCCGCGATTTCGTCCTCGGCCTGCACGACCGCGAACGTGGCCTTGCCCGTCTTCTCGTCGATCCGGTGCTTCTGCAGGTAGTCGATGAGGGTCTCGCAGAGCGACGACGACGGCGTGATCGGGTACCACGCCACGACGGTCACCCCAGCCATCATGGCCCCGATGGCGGCAGCGGCGTTGCCTTCGATCAGAATCTTCCCCGCCGTCTTGTCCAGCGCCTCGATCACGTAGGGGTCGCGCTTCTCGAAGTGCTCCTCGGCGTAGGCGAAACCCACCTCGAGCGCGTGCTGGTTGAGCGCGACGGCCTTCGGCTTGCGCCCGAGCTGCTTCTGGAGCGCCTGCTCCATCCCCTGGAGATCGATCTCCAGGAGCTTGGCCAGCACCCCGTCGTAGATCATGTTGCGCACGAGGCGCCGCAGCTTGGCGTCGGTGCAGACCCCCGCTACGAGCTTGTCGAAAGGCACCGGGTAGAAGGTCAGATCGCTGCGCACCTTGTCGAGTGCGAGGCCTTCGTCGTAGACGACCGCAGCCCCCGGCTCGAGCGACAGCACATCCTCCTGCGCGGTCTCCGGGTTCATCGCCACGAGGAAGTCGATCTCCTTCTTGCGGGCGATATAGCCGTCCTTGTTAGCCCGAATCGTGAACCAGGTCGGCAGGCCGGCGATGTTCGACGGGAAGAGATTCTTGCCGGACACGGGCACGCCCATCCGAAAGATGGAGCGCAGCAGCACCAGGTTGGCGGTCTGGCTGCCGGAGCCGTTGACCGTGGCCACCTGAATGCTGAAATCGTTGACGATCCGCCCGGTACCGCGAGCGATTGGAGCTTCTTGAACCGCGACGTCAGCAGGCGCCATGCATCCTCAACTCTGGAGAGCGGCAGCGGCGTGTCCAAGCACTGCCCCGATTCCCATCAGTTCAACCCAGAATACTAACACGACGTGCGCTGCCGGAGCCTCCCGGCCGCGCGACTCAGCCGCCGAGTCGGCGGGCCATCGCGGCGCCGATATCGGCAGGGCTCTTCACCACCGTCACGCCGGCCGCGGCGAGCGCCTCCTGCTTCTGCGCGGCCGTTCCCGCGCCACCCGCGATAATCGCGCCGGCATGGCCCATGCGCCGCCCCGGCGGCGCCGTCTGGCCCGCAACGAACCCGACCACCGGCTTCCGAAAGCCGTCGGCGATGAACGCTGCGGCATCCTCCTCGGCCGTGCCGCCGATCTCGCCGATCAGCACCACGGCTTCCGTCGCCTCGTCCGCGGTAAAGAGTCGCAGCGCGTCGACGAAGGTGGTGCCGATCAGCGGGTCCCCGCCGATGCCGATGCACGTCGTCTGGCCGAGGCCGAGCCGGGTCAACTGGTGCATCGCCTCGTAGGTCAACGTTCCGCTCCTCGACACCACCCCGACGTTTCCTTCGCTGCCGATGTGCCCCGGAATGATGCCTGCCTTGGCCTTGCCGGCGGACAGCACGCCCGGGCAGTTCGGTCCGACCAGTCGCGTCCGGCGGCCTTCGAGAAACGCGATCACCGGCAGCATGTCGCGCGTCGGGATACCCTCCGTGATGCACACCACGACATCCAGGTCCGCGTCGGCGGCTTCCAGAATGGCGTCGGCCGCTGCCGGCGGCGGGACGAAGACGACGGACGCGTTCGCTCCCGTTTCGCCGACGGCCTCGCGGACCGTATCGAAGACCGGCCACCCTTCGTGCGTCGTACCGCCCTTGCCCGGACTGACGCCCCCGACCACGTTCGTGCCATAACGCGCGGCCTGTTGCGCGTGGAACGTTCCCTCCCGCCCCGTCAACCCCTGTACCAGCAGGCGGGTCCGGTCGTCGACGAGCACTGCCATGATTCGGTCCCCGGGACTCAGCCGGCGGCAAGCGCCACGGCGCGCTCTGCGGCCTCGCTCATCGTGTCGGCGGTCGTGAAGTTCAGGCCGCTCTCGCGCAGCTTTCTCTTGCCCGCCTCGACGTTGGTGCCTTCCATCCGGATGACCACCGGAAGCGTGACCTTCAACTGCCGGACCGCTGCGATCACTCCTTCCGCCAGCACGTCGCAGCGCAGGATGCCGCCGAAGATGTTGACCAGGACGGCTGTGACGTTGGGGTCGGCCATCAGAATCCGGAACGCGTTCCGGATCTGATCGGCATTGGCGCCGCCGCCCACGTCCAGAAAGTTGGCCGGCTCGCCGCCGGCCAGATGAATGATGTCCATGGTCGCCATCGCCAGTCCGGCGCCGTTGACCATGCACCCGATACGGCCGTCCAGCCGGATGTAGCTCAACGCATGCTCGGAGGCTTCGACCTCGAGCGCCTCCTCTTCGGCCTTGTCCCGCAGTTCCCGCAGTTCCGGATGCCGGAACAGGGCGTTGTCGTCCAGGTTCACCTTGGCGTCGAGGGCCAGCACCTCCCCGCCGGAAGTCACGACGAGCGGGTTGATCTCCAGGAGCGACGCGTCGAGGTCCAGAAACGCTCGCGCCGCGGCCAGCATGACCGCGGCCGCCCGACCGGCCACGGGCCGCTCGAGACCCAGGCCGAACGCCAGCCGGCGGGCCTGAAACGGCAGCAACCCCGCCACCGGATCCAGGGATTCCTTGAGGATCGACTCAGGCGTGTCGGCGGCCACCTGCTCGATGTCCATCCCGCCGGCCCGGCTCGCCATCAGCACCGGCCGCGCCAGCGCGCGATCGATGACGAGACCGACGTACAGCTCGCGCTCGATGTCGAGCCCTTCCTCGATCAGCAGCCGTCCGACGCGGCGCCCGCCCGGCCCGGTCTGGGCGGTGACCAGCGTCATGCCGAGCATGGCTTCCGCCGCGCGCTCGGCCTCGGCGGCGCCGGCAACCAGCTTGACGCCCCCACCCTTTCCCCGTCCGCCGGCGTGGATCTGCGCCTTGACCACCACGCGCCCACCGAGCCGTTCGGCGGCGGCGCGCGCCTCGCCCGCCGTGAACGCGGGCTCGCCGCGCGGTACGGCCACTCCGGCCGCCGCCAGCAGTGTCTTGGCCTGGTATTCGTGGATCTTCACGGGTGTCGGCGGGGCTGCACGCAATGACCCGGCGCAGCCTGCTCCGGTACCGGTACCGCAGCGCGGCCCTAGTCCATGTCGATGACCTGCACGAGCTCCTGCACCGCGGCAGCCGACTTCTTCAGAGCGGCGTTTTCTTCCGCGGTCAGATCGATCTGGATGATCTGCTCGAGACCGTTCGCCCCCAACTTGCACGGCACGCCGACGAAGAGCCCGTGAACGCCGTACTCCCCGTTGAGGAAGACCGAGCACGGCAGGATCTTCTTCTTGTCCTTGAGCACCGACTCGACCATCTCGACCACCGCCGATCCGGGCGCGTAGTACGCGCTGCCGGTACCGAGCAGCTTGACGATCTCGGCGCCGCCGTGCGCCGTCCGGTGCACGATGGCGTCGACCGTCTCCTTGTCGAGCAGCTCCGTGATCGGGACCCCGGCGACGGTGGAGTACCGCGGCAGGGGAACCATCGTGTCGCCGTGCCCGCCGAGCACGAACGCGTGCGTGTTCTCGACGGACACGTCCAGCTCCTGCGCGATGAAGGCGCGCATGCGTGCCGAGTCGAGCACGCCGGCCATCCCGATCACCCGTTCGCGCGGCAGTCCGCTCTTCCGGTACACGACCTGCGCCATCGCGTCCAGGGGATTGGTGACCGGCATGATGATGCAGTCGGGCGAGTGCTCCATCACCTGCGCGGTCACGCTCGAGACGATCGCGCAGTTCTTCGTCAGCAGATCGTCGCGGCTCATGCCCGGCTTGCGCGCGAGCCCCGCCGTGATGACCACGATGTCCGACCCGGCCGTGTCCGCGTAGTCGCTCGTCCCGAGCACGCGCGCGTCGGACCCCTCGACCGGGCACGCCTCGAGCATGTCGAGCCCCTTGCCCTGCGCCACCCCCTGCATCTGAGGGATATCGAGGATGACCACGTCGGCGAGCTCCTTGTCCGCGATGCTGCGCGCCGCGGTGGCCCCAACGTTGCCCGCTCCAATCACCGAAACCTTGCGATTCATGCTGCTCTTGCTCCAACTCTGGCCCGAGAATCGTCGCCTGCGGCTCCGATTCCCGCCCAACCAGCCCTCCCAGGCGTCTGCCCCGTTCCACGGCGCAGACTCCTGGCTACATGTTCGCGATGACGGCGTCCGCGAACTCCGACGTCTTCAGTTTCGTCGCGCCCTCCATGAGGCGCTCCAGGTCGTACGTCACCGTCTTCTGCTGGATGGTGCGCTCGATGCCGTCCTCGATGCTCGCGGCGACGTCGCGCCACCCCATGTAACGGAACATCATCGCGCCCGACAGGATGACCGAGCTTGGGTTGATGACGTCCTTGTCGGCGTACTTCGGCGCGGTGCCGTGGGTCGCCTCGAAGAACCCGACTTCATCGCCGATGTTGGCCCCCGGGGCGAGCCCGAGGCCGCCGACCTGCGCCGCGCAGGCGTCCGACAGGTAGTCGCCGTTGAGATTCGTCGTCGCGATGACGTCGTAGTCGGCCGTCCGCGTCAGGATCTGCTGCAGCATGCTGTCGGCGATGCGGTCCTTCATCACGATCCGCCCGTCTGGATCCCCGTCCCATTCCCCGATGGTGCGATCGCCGAACTCCTCCCTGGCCACCTCGTAGCCCCAGTCGCGGAACGCCCCCTCGGTGAACTTCATGATGTTCCCCTTGTGGACGAGCGTCACGCTCTTGCGGTCGTTGTCGACGGCATGGCGGATCGCCATGCGCACCAGGCGCTTGCTGCCGGTGATGGAGATCGGCTTGATCCCGATCCCCGAGTCGCGGCGGATCCGCTTGCCGAACGACGTCGACAGGTAGTCGAGGAGCTGCTCCACCTGCGGCGACCCCTGCTCCCACTCGATGCCGGCGTAGACGTCCTCCGTGTTCTCGCGGAAGATGACGACGTCCATCTGCTCGGGACGGCGCACCGGCGACGGCGTGCCGGCGAAGTACCGCACCGGGCGTACGCAGGCGTAGAGGTCGAGCAACTGCCGGATCGACACGTTCAGGCTGCGAATGCCGCCGCCGACGGGAGTCGTCAGCGGGCCCTTGATTGCGACCCTGTACGCCCTGGCCGCATCGAGCGTGTCGGTCGGGAGCCACTCCCCGACCCGTTCCTGGGCCTTCTCGCCGGCCAGGACCTCGAACCAGACGACGCGCTTGCGTTCGCCGAAGGCCTTCTTCACCGCGGCGTCGAAGACCCGCACCGACGCGCGCCAGATGTCGCGGCCGATGCCGTCGCCCTCGATGAAGGGAATGATGGGATCGTCGGGCACCGCCAGCGAACCGTCCGGCTGGCGGGTGATGGCGGTGCCTTCGCTGGGTGCAACGAGATTCTTGAATTCCGGCATGGTGCGCAGTCTCGCCCGCTGGCCACGGGACGCGCCCGTGCAGGGATGGGCAGGGCCTTTGGGTCGTCCCCCTGCGGCCCGTTACAGAATCGTCAACAGAAACCGTGGAAAACCTTGTGGAAGAATCCGTCATCGGGCGAGGACGACCGGCGTTTTCCGGTCCGTTCCAGCGACTTGCACCATCCTGGTGCGGATGCCCTCGCCCCTGGCGCTCATCGAGCGCCGCTCTCGGGCGGGCATTATACTGTACGACTGTCACACGTTCGGTCCCAGCCTCTCCAGACTCATGAAGATCGTGATTCCCGACCCGCTGCCCGCGGCTGCCGTCTCCCTGCTCGAAGCGGAGGGATGGACCGTCGACACCCGCACCGGCCGTTCCGCCGCGCAGTTGCGCGCCGACCTGTCGGACGCCGACGCCCTCATCGTACGCAGCGCCACGACGGTCACGGCCGAGCTGATAGCCGCCGCACCGCGCCTCCGGGTCGTCGCCCGCGCCGGCGCCGGCGTCGACAACGTGGACATCGAGGCAGCCAGCGACCGCGGAATCCTCGTGCTGAACGCCCCCGGCGCGAACAGCGTCAGCGTCGCGGAGCACGTGTTCGCGCTCATGCTCTCGTCGGCGCGCTCGGTCGCGCTTGCCGACGCACAGATGAAGGCGGGCCGCTGGTGCAAGAAGAGCCTGCGGGGCGCCGAGCTGCGGGGCAAGACGCTCGGCGTGGTGGGACTCGGCCGCATCGGGCGCGAGGTCGTCCGGCGTGCGCTCGCGTTCGACATGGCGGTCGTCGCCCACGATCCGTTCATCGCTTCCCAGGTGGCCGACGACCTCGGCATCGAGCTGCTCGCGCTCGAGGCCCTGGCGGAGCGGGCGGACTTCATCACCCTCCATCTGCCGTCGACCGACTCGACCCGGGGGCTGCTGAATCGCGCGCTGCTGGCGCGCTGCCGCCCCGGAACCCGCGTCATCAACACCGCGCGGGGAGACCTGCTGGACGAAGCGGCCCTGGTCGAGGCGATCTCGGAGGGGCGCATCGCCGGCGCCGGACTCGACGTCTTCCGGCAGGAGCCTCCCGCCGACACCACCCTGACCGGGCTGCCTCAGGTCGTCGCAACGCCGCACATCGCCGGGGCTACCGCCGAGGCCCAGCAACTCGTGGGTCTCGCGGCGGCCACCGGCATCCGCGAATACCTCCAGACGGGTTTCGCCCGCAACGCCGTGAACTATCCATCCATCGCCCCCGACGAGCTCCGGGGCCTGCGCCCGTACCTGGTTCTCGCCGAGCGTCTGGGCAGCCTCCTCGCCCAGCTCGCGCACGGCCGCATCGCCGGCGTGGGTCTGCGCTACTACGGACAGCTCGCCGATCAGCCGCACGAGATGCTCGTGAGCGCGACCCTGGTCGGTCTCCTCGGGGAGGTGTTGTCACAGGAGGTCACTCTCGTGAACGCCCGCGCGGCGGCCGAACAGCGGGGTCTCGAAGTCGTCGAGTCGCGCAGCTCGCGCCCGAGGAACTTCACCAGCCTCGTGTCGCTGAAGTTGCACACGAGCGACGGCGAGCTGTGGGCGGAGGGAGCCCTGTTCGAGCCGGAGCAACCGCGCCTGGTACGACTCGACGGCGTCGAGGTGGAGGCGCCGCTCGAGGGCACCCTGATCGTCATCCGCAACCGCGACCAGCCGGGGGTAATCGGTGAGGTCGGCTCGATCCTCGGCCGCCACGGAATCAACATCGCGACGTTCGCACTCGGACGCGGAGCGGGCGGCGCGGTCGGCGTGGTGCGGGTCGGGCCGGGCGGCCGGGAGGGAACGCCGGTTGAACCCGACGTCACCGGCGAGGTCCTCGATGAGATCCGGGGAATCGCGGCCGTGGACGCAGCCGGCCTGATCCGGCTCTGACCCGCTGCGCCACGGCGTCACGGCAGATCCAGGCGATGCCGCCCTCCCGTCGGGTCGACGAGCGTCACGCTCGCCGCCTCGACGGCATCAACCAGGTACCCGCCGGGAACCCGGTCTCCCGCGCCCACCAGCAGCACCTCCCCATTGGGAGCGGTCAGTATCCCCGTCCGCTCCGCCCCGTCTTCCGCATCCGTGCTCGCGATTCCGATGAGCGCGAAGGACGGGCCGACCGCCCGCGGCGGCGGCGGGACGGTCCGTCGCACGCGCTCGGGATCTGCGGCGAGGTCGGCCATACGAGGCCGCGCCGGCGGCGGGGCGAGCGAGAACGGGTTTCGAGCACCCGCCTGCATCCCCGGTGCATTCGCCAGCCGCCGCCGCAGACGCTCCAGGTCGGCGATCAGATCCGCCGCCGCCCGGGAAGACGGTTCCTCCTCCGGTGCGGCCAGAGGCGCGCGCGGCGCGGGCGCCGGAGCCGGGACGTCCCCGCGCGGCGCCGTCGTCCCGGCCGCCAACCACGCCGCCAGCAGACCGCCGGCGCCGCCGACCAGCGCGATACGCAACGGAGAGATGGACATCGTGTTTCCGGCGTGCCCCGGCGCCGGGAGCCGGCGAGCAGGCCCGGTGCACGGATCGCCGGCCGGCATGGTAACATTCGCCGTGCACCCTGTGCCGGCTGCGGCGCGTGCGCCTGCCCGCTTCCCCACCGCGACCGTCGTCATTCCCGCACGCTACGGATCGACCCGACTCCCCGGCAAGCCGCTGCTGGACATCGCCGGGCGGCCCATGATCGAGCACGTCCACCGGCGTGCGTCGGCGGCGGCAGGTATCCGGCGCGTCATCGTCGCCACCGACGACGACCGCATCGCGGAGACCGTCTCCGGGTTCGGCGGCGAGGCGTGGCTGACCCGGGCCGACCATCCGACGGGCAGCGATCGGCTCGCCGAAGTCGCCCGGCGGCTGAACAGCGAGATCATCGTCAACGTCCAGGGGGACGAGCCGCTCATGCCCGCCCCCGTCATCCAGGCGGTCGTCGCGATGCTCGCCCGCGACCCGGGACTGGGAATCGCAACCGTCCGCTGTCCGCTGACCGACCCCGAGATGCTGGCGGATCCGAACGTCGTCAAGGTGGTCGTGGACGCCAGAGGCGACGCCCTGTACTTCTCTCGAGCACCCATTCCTCACGCGCGGGATCGGGCCCCGGAGCGCGTCGCCCTCGGCGACCGGCACATCGGGCTGTACGCGTACCGCCGTACGTGCCTGCTCGAACTGGCGGCGATACCGCCGACCCCTCTCGAGCGGCTAGAGCGACTCGAGCAGCTCAGGGCGCTCGAATCGGGCTATCGGATTGGCACCTTCGCCACCGACCAGGCTCCCGTCGCCGTGGATACCGCGGCCGATCTGGAGCGGGTCCGTCACCTCTTCGCAACAGAGCACGCGAATGATTGATCGCGCAGATCCGACTCCGCACCCCGTCAAGTACATCTTCATCACCGGCGGCGTCGTCTCCTCGCTCGGCAAGGGACTCGCCGCCGCCTCCATCGGGGCCCTGCTGGAAGGCCACGGGTACCGCGTCACGCTGCAGAAGTTCGATCCCTACGTGAACGTCGACCCCGGCACGATGAGTCCCTACCAGCATGGAGAGGTGTACGTCACCGCCGACGGCGCCGAGACGGACCTCGACCTCGGACACTACGAGCGCTTCACGCACACGGTGACGACCCGCAACCACAACTGGACCACCGGCAAGATCTACCTGTCGGTCATCCAGAAGGAGCGCAGGGGCGACTATCTGGGCCGGACCGTGCAGGTCATCCCCCACATCACGAACGAGATCAAGGACAGCATGCAGAACGTCGCCCGGCAGGGCGGCATCGACATCGTCCTGATCGAGGTCGGCGGCACGGTCGGCGACATCGAGAGTCAGCCGTATCTGGAAGCGATCCGCCAGTTGCGCCAGGACCTCGGACGCGACAACACGCTCTACGTGCACCTGACGCTGGTCCCGTTCATCGGCGCCGCGGGCGAGTTGAAGACCAAGCCGACCCAGCACAGCGTGCGCGACTTGCGTTCCGTCGGGATCCAGCCCGACATCCTGCTGTGCCGCACCGATCGGGCGCTGCCGCAGGAGCTGCGACGCAAGATCGCTCTTTTCTGCGACGTCGACGAGGAAGCCGTCATCACGGCCAGGGACGTCGACAGCATCTACGAGGTCCCCCTCGTGCTCTCGGGGGAGGGCGTCGATCGCATCGTCCTCGGGCGGCTGGGCCTGCCGTCCACGACCGAGCGGCGGATGAACTCGTGGGAGGAACTGGTCGAGCGTATCCGGAACCCCACCGACGAGGTCACCGTGCACGTCGTCGGCAAGTACGTCGGGTACGAAGACTCCTACAAGAGCCTCAGCGAGGCGCTCTCGCACGCCGGATTCGCGCACCAGTTGAGGGTCCGGATCGAGTGGGTGGAAGCCGAGGCGCTCGAGTCCGGAGACGACGGCCCGCTCGACACGGCGGACGGAATCCTTGTTCCGGGCGGGTTCGGAGACCGCGGCAGCCGCGGCATGCTGAGGGCCGCCGAAGCCGCGCGGCGCCGCAGGATTCCGTACTTCGGGATCTGCTACGGATTCCAGTGGGCGGCCGTCGAGTTCGCGCGGCACGTCTGCGAACTCGAGGACGCCGACTCGACCGAATGCAACGCCGACACGCCGCACAAGATCATCTACAAGCTGCGCGATCTGCTCGGCGTCGACGACCTGGGCGGGACCATGCGGCTCGGCAGCTACCCGTGCGATCTCACGCCCGGCACGGCGGTCCACGAGGCCTACGGCAAGAGCTCGGTCTCCGAACGCCACCGCCACCGCTACGAGTTCAACCGGGCCTACGAGACCGCGCTGACGGAGCGCGGGCTCGTGATCTCCGGACGCTCGCCCGACGGCAAGTTCGTTGAGGCCATCGAGCTTCCGGATCACCCCTGGTTCGTCGCCGTGCAGTTCCATCCCGAGTTCCAGTCGAAGCCGCTTTCGCCCCATCCGCTCTTCACCCGGTTCGTCGGTGCGATCTACCAGCACCGGCTGTCGGCGAACGCGGCGGCCGAGTCGCTGGCCTGAACCCGGCTGCGCGCACCGCGGTCGCCGCCGGCGCGACCTCTATAATCAGCAGGTGCGGACGGTCGATGTCGGCGGCGTGCGTTTCGGTGCGGAGCACCCACTGGCGCTGATCGCCGGGCCTTGCGTCATCGAGAGCGCCGCCCACGCCACGGAGATGGCCCAAGCCATCGATCAGGTCTCCGCACGCGTCCATATGCCTTACGTGTTCAAGGCCTCGTTCGACAAGGCGAACCGGACTTCGCTGACGTCGTTCCGGGGTCCCGGATTGGCGCGCGGCCTCGACGTGCTGGCGGCGATCAAGCAGCGGCTCGGCTGTCCCATCCTGACCGACATCCACGAGCCGGCGCAGGCCGCGCCGGTGGCCGAGGTCGCCGATGTGCTCCAGATCCCGGCGTTCCTGTGCCGGCAGACGGATCTGATCGTCTCGGCCGCCGCCACCGGACGTGCGGTCAATCTGAAGAAGGGGCAGTTCCTCGCCCCCCTCGACATGCGGCATGCCATCGCCAAGGCCACCGCGGGAGGCAACCACCAGGTGCTGGTCACCGAACGGGGCACCGCGTTCGGTTACCACGACCTCGTCGTCGACATGCGCTCCTTCCCGCAGTTGCGGTCACTGCACTACCCGGTCGTCTACGACGTCACTCACAGCCTGCAGCTTCCCGGCGGCGGCGACGGGGTGACCGCCGGGCAGGCCGAGTTCATCGAGCCGCTCGCCGCCGCCGGCGTGGCGGCCGGAATCGACGGGCTCTTCTTCGAGGTGCACGATCGGCCCGCCGCCGCCCGCAGCGACGGCCAGAACGCCCTGCCGCTCGCGCGGCTCGAGCCCCTGCTGCGACGGCTCGTCGCAATCCGGCACGCAGCCCATCCGTCGGCCATTGCACCGGAGGCGGAGTAGGTGGCAGCCGCTCCGCGGCCGGAGAGGCGCCAGCCCGAGCGGCCGGCCGGGGCCAGTCTCGATCTGGCCCGCCGCGTGCTACGCATCGAGGCCGATGCGGTCCGTTCTCTCGCGGACCGCCTCGACGACCGCTTCGACGCCGCTCTCGCACTTCTGCTCGCTGGTACCGGGCGCGTGATCGTCACCGGCATGGGAAAGTCCGGCATCATCGCCCGCAAGCTGGCGGCGACTCTGTCGAGCACGGGCACCCCGGCCTACTTCGTTCATCCCGCGGAGGCCGTCCACGGCGACCTCGGCGCCATACAACCCAGCGACATCGTGATCGGCCTCTCGCACAGCGGCGAGACCCCGGAGATCCTCCGGCTGCTCGAGACCATCCGCCGACTCGACGCGCGTCTGATCGCACTGACCGGAGCACCCGACAGCACGCTGGGCGATGCCGCCGACGTAACGCTCGACTGCGGCGTGCACACGGAGGCGTGCCCGTTGAACCTGGTACCGACGGCCAGCACCACGGCCGCCCTCGCGCTCGGAGATGCACTGGCCATGGCCCTGCTGGTCAGCAACGGATTCCGCGAGGACGACTTCGCCCACCTCCATCCCGGCGGGCAGCTCGGCAAGCGCACGCTGCGCGTCGAGCGGCTCATGCATACCGGCGCCGAAGTCCCGACGGCGACGCCGCCGGACACCGTGGAAGAGGTGGTCGCCACCATCAGTGCGGGCGGATTCGGCATGGCCTGCGTCATCGGCTCCGATGGCCGCGTCGCGGGAATCATCACCGACGGCGACCTCCGGCGCCACCTGGCCGAGCCGACCGGCCTCGCGGGAAAGACGGCGCGCGAGCTCATGACCGCGGGTCCCGTCACCATCGGTCCCCGGGCTCTGGCCGTCGAGGCTCTGAACCGGATGGAAGAGCGGCGGATCACTTCGCTCATCGTCATCGACGACGAGCGGCGACTGCTCGGCCTGGTCCACCTCCACGACCTGTGGCGCACCGAGCTCTTCTGACGGAGGCGGATGACTGACACGCTCGTGCTGATCGTCGCGCTCGTCGCCGTGTTGATCGGCCTGGCCGTCGGCAAGGCCTGGGAGCGCTACAAGCTGCAGGACGGGCGCTGGATCGACCGCCGCAAGATCCGCGAGTCGCCGCACTACATTCTGGGGCTGAACTTCCTGGTTTCCAACCAGATCGACCTGGCCATCGAGGAGCTGACCCGGGCGATGGGACTCGACTCGACGGCGCTCGAGATCAATTTGATCCTGGGCAACCTCTACCGCGAGCGCGGGCAGGTCAGCAAGGCGATCCGGCTGCACCAGCGGCTGCTGCAGCGCCCGAAGCTCAGCACGATGGAGCAGGCGTACGTCCAGTTGTGCCTCGGGCTCGACTACAAGCGCGGCGGCTTCGTCGACCGCGCCTTTCAGTCGTTCTCCGAGGTGGTGCGGCTCGATCCCGGCAACCAGTACGCCCTGCTGAACCTGGAGAAGATCCACGAGGAACAGCAGCAGTGGCAGGAGGCCCGAGCGATCCGACAGCGCATCACCAACATTGCGCCGGCCGGGGAGAAGCCGCGCGACCAGGCCATCCTGGCCTTTCTCGAGAACGAGCTCGGTCTCCAGTCCGTCCGCAACGGCGCGCCCGAACAGGCCATCCGGCACTTCGAAACGGCGCTCGATCTGGACAGCCGCACCGTG
The DNA here is from genome assembly GCA_021296515.1 of Acidobacteriota bacterium. Classification (GTDB taxonomy): domain Bacteria; phylum Acidobacteriota; class Vicinamibacteria; order Vicinamibacterales; family UBA8438; genus WTFV01. The sequence goes on from JAGWAH010000001.1 coordinate 67,972, forward strand.
CCGGCGTCGCTCAATCTCGGCGACGTCTACATGATGCAGGGACGGACCACCGAAGCGATCGCGATGTGGGAGCAGATCAGCCGCACGGCGCCGGATCGGTCGTACCTCGCGTTCGATCGGCTCGAGAGAGCCTACGGACGCCTGGAGGGCCCGGAACGCTTCGTGAACCTCTGCCGGCGCCTGATCGATGCGAACCCCCAGGACTGGCGGGCGCGCCTGACGCTCGGACAGCACTTCGCGAACCGCGGCGACCCGACCCGGGCCCTCGATCTCTTCTTCGAGTCGCTCGTGCACAATCCCCATGCGCTGGCCGTGCACCAGGCGATCTGGCGAGCGCTGACGACCCTCGATTTCGACCCCATCCTGGTGCGCCGCTACGTCGAGCTGACCCACGATGCGGTCTTCTACCTGGACCCCCACGTCTGCATGCGCTGCCACTATCGGAGCACCGAGCTGCTGTGGCAGTGTCCGCAGTGTCACGAATGGAACACTTTCGTGGAAGAGCGGATTGCGCCGGCCGAGGAAGCCGAGGAAGCGCCGGCCTGACCGCCGCTGGAACACTTTCGTGGAAGAGCGGATTGCGCCGGCCGAGGAAGCCGAGGAAGCGCCGGCCTGACCGCCGCTACCGACCGATGCTCAGAGTGGCGATCACCGGCGGCATCGGCACCGGCAAGTCGTACGTGGTCCGGCTGCTGAGACGCCGGACAGTGCCGACGATCGATGCGGACCAGCTCGCACGCGCCGCCGTACAACCCGGGCAACCGGCCACCGAAGCGTTGCGCGCCCGTTTCGGACCGGACATCTTCGCGGTGGACGGCTCACTCGATCGCGCCCGGCTGGGGCGGCTCGTCTTTGCCGACCCCGCGGCCCGCGCCGCGCTCGAAGCGCTCGTACACCCCCCCGTGCGGCGCGCAATCGACGCGTGGTTCCGGCGCTGCGGGGCGTGCACCGATGCGCCCTTCGCGATCGCGGACATCCCGCTGCTGTTCGAGACCGGACGTGCAGGCGCGTTCGACCGCGTCGTGGTCGTGGCCTGCGATCCCGCCGCGCAGCGCGAGCGGGTCAGGGCGCGGGACCGACTGCCGGCCACCGAGGTCGACCGCCGCATCGCGGCGCAACTCCCGATCGCCGACAAGGTCGCGCGAGCCGACGCCGTGGTGACGACGGACGGTTCGTTCGACGATACCGACCGGCAGGTTGCGGCGCTCTGCCGCACGCTGGCCGGCGACTCCTGAACGGACGCTTTGCGATCCGGCCGCCGATCACGGAACGGGGCGCATCAGGAACGAAGACCCAGGCGCCGCTCGGCCGCCTGCACCGTGTTCGACAGCAGCATGGCGATTGTCAGCGGTCCGACTCCGCCCGGCACCGGCGTGATTGCGCCGGCTACGTCGGCGACCCCCGGGTGAACGTCGCCGGAGAGCACGCGCCCCCGCCGGTCGAACGCAGCGAGCTTCTTCGATCCCGCGCCGAAGATCGATGTCACCCGATCCCGATCCGTCAGGGTGTTCGTCCCGACGTCGACGACCGTCGCCCCGGGCTTGACGAAGTCCGCGGTCACGAAGGCCGGGCGCCCGACCGCGGCCACGAGCACGTCGGCCTGCGCGGCCACGCGCGGCAGGTCGACGGTCCGCGAATGACAGATCGTGACCGTGGCGTGGCGGTGCAGCAGCAGCATCGCCAGGGGCTTGCCGACGATGTCGCTGCGGCCGATAACCACCGCGCGGCGGCCGACGAGGGGCACGCTGCAACGGTCGAGCAGTTCCATCACCCCGGCCGGAGTGCAGGGCGCGAGGGCCGGCGTCTGCTGCACCAGGCGGCCGACGTTCTCCGGATGGAAACCGTCGACGTCCTTCGAGGGATCGATCGCCGCGAAGATACGCCGCTCGGCGTCGTCTCCCATCCCGGCCGGCAACGGCGACTGCACGAGGATGCCGTCCACGCCCGGGTCGGCGTTGAAGGCGTCGACGACGGCCAGCGCCTCGCCGAACGCGGCCGAGTCCGGCAACCGCTTCAACGCGGTCCGCATCCCGAGCGCCTCGCTCTCCCGGATCTTGTTGCGGACGTACACCTCCGATCCCGGATCACTCCCCGCCAGCAGCAGCCCCAGCGCGGGCGGACGTCCCGCGGCGCGGCGCACGTCCTCGATGCGCGGCCGCAGCGACTCGCAAATCGCGGCGGCTACGCCCGCGCCGTCGAGCACGCGCGCCGGCGTCCCGACGCCGCTCACGCGCTCCTCGCGACCATGTCTGGAATGGGCATGTCCTTTCGAGTCTACCGCGGGTTCGGTACAATGCGAGCCGCGGCCGGCACGCAAGACGAAAGGCACGCAGCGAGATGAGCACGACCCCTTCGCGCGGCATGTGGAGCTCACGGGCCGGATTCATCCTCGCGGCCGCCGGATCCGCCGTGGGCCTCGGGAACATCTGGGGCTTCCCGACCCAGGTCGGACAGGGCGGCGGCGCGGCCTTCGTGGTCGTCTATCTCGCCTGCATCCTCCTGATCTGCGCCCCGATCATGGCCGGCGAGATCGCGCTCGGCCGGCGGACGCGGCTCAGCCCCGTGGGCTCGTTCGCCGCGCTCGCACCGGGTACCCGCTGGTGGCTGGCAGGCGGGCTCGGCGTGCTGGCCGGGGTCGGCATCCTGTCGTTCTATTCCGTGATCGCCGGTTGGGCCGTCGCCTACGTCTGGTTCACCGCGACCGGCGCGGTGACGGGCAGTCCGGAGGACATCGGGCGCTTCTTCGCCGAGTTCACCGGGAACGGCGTTCTCAGCGCGGGGCTGGCCCTGTTCGTGATCGTGACGACCGCCGCCGTGCTGCTGGGCGGCGTCCGCGCCGGCATAGAGCGCGTGACCAAGGCGCTCATGCCGCTCCTGGTGCTGCTGATGATCGGGCTCGCGGTGCGGGCGGTCACGCTGCCCGGGGCGGGGGCCGGCCTCGCCTACTACCTCAGCCCCGACCTGACGCGGCTGGCCGACATCACGGTCTTCACGTCGGCGCTCGGCCAGGCGTTCTTCTCCCTGAGCCTCGGCATGGGGTGCATCCTCACCTACGGCAGCTACTTCCCCCGTCAGGACGGCATCGCCTCTTCCGCGCTCTGGATCGTGGCGCTCGACACGTCGATCGCGCTGCTGGCCGGGTTCATCATCTTCCCGGTCGGGTTCTCGATCGCCGGGTTCGATCCGACGACCAGCGGCCCGGGGCTGATCTTCACGGTGCTTCCGCGCCTGTTCGCCGAGTTGCCGGGCGGCCAGCTCTTCGGCGGAGGCTTCTTCCTGCTGCTCAGCGTCGCGGCGCTCACGTCGACGATTTCGCTGCTCGAAGTCCCGGTGTCGCACTGCGTCGACGCGCTGCGGTGGTCGCGCACGAAGGCGGTGTGTGCGGTGGCGGCACTGATCTTCGTGCTGTCCATCCCATCGGCGCTGGGCAACGGAGCCGTGGCCCTGTTCACTGCGGTGCCCGGATTCGGCATCGGGTTCCTCGATCTCATGGTCAACGCGTGGAACGAGTTCGCTCTGCCGATCGGCGGCTGCCTAACGGCAATCTTCATCGGCCGGATCTGGGGAGTCGGCGGCGCGCTGGACGAGTTGCGGGCGGAAGGGGCGTGGTTTCCCGCCCCTGCACTGTGGACCTTCCTGATCCGCTGGATCTGCCCCGCCGCCATCGCGCTGATCCTCCTCGTGACCCTCGCTTCGATGCTCTGACGTACCGGCGCCGCCCCTGATTGGAGCGTGATGTGCAGACCCTGACCGACCAGGTAGAGGCCCTAGACGGTCTGGTGTGGCAACCGTTCGCCATGCCGCTGGTGCTCGTGCTCGTCGGCCTCCTGATAACGATCCGGACCGGCTTCGTCCAGGTGCGGCAGTTCCCGCTCGCAGCGCGGCGCACGTTGGGCAGTGCCCTGGCGAAACCGGGATCGGGCGCGGGCGAGGGTTCCATCACCTCGTTCCAGGCATTGTCGACGGCCCTGGCCTCCACCGTGGGCAACGGAAATATCGGCGGCGTGGCCACCGCGATTCTCATCGGAGGCCCCGGGGCGATCTTCTGGATGTGGGTCACGGCCGCCGTCGGCATGGCGACGAAATACGCCGAGGCGGTGCTCGGCGTGCGCTACCGCGTCACGCGCGAGTCCGGCGAGCTGGCCAGCGGACCGATGTACTACATCACGCGCGGCGTGCCGCACGCCGGCGCCGGCAGGGCGCTGGCATGCATGTTCGCGTTCTTCGGCGCGGCGACCGCGCTGTTCGGCACCGGGAACATGGCCCAGTCGAACACCGTTGCGCGCACCTTCGCGGAAGCCGCGCGCGATCTCACCGGACTGGAAGTCCCGACCCTGATTCCCGGCCTGTTGATCAGCGCCGCCGTCGGGCTCGTCCTCCTCGGCGGCATCCGGCGCATCGCGGCCGTGGCCGAGCGCCTCGTCCCGTCGATGATCGTCCTGTACGTCGCCGCCGCGGCGGCCTACATCCTGCTGAACGCGACCCAGATCCCGGCCGTGCTGGGTCAGATCATCGGCGGTGCGTTGCAGCCCGCCGCGGCGTTCGGGGGTTTCGTCGGCGCGTCGGTGGCGCGGGTCATCGCGGCCGGGGTCAGCCGGGGCGTCCTGTCCAACGAGGCCGGGATGGGCAGCGCCCCGATCGCCCACGGCATCGCCCGCGTGAAGCATCCGTCGGAGCAGGGCGTCATCGGCATCTTCGAGGTGTTCATGGACACCATCGTCGTCTGCTCGATGACCGCGTTCATCATCCTGACCTCCGGACTCTGGACCGATCCCGCCTATCAGGGAGCCAGCGGCGATCTGACGGCGGCCGCACTCGGGACATCCATACCCTTCGCCTCGCTGATAGTGGCGCTCTGCTCCTTCCTCTTCGGGTTCTCGACCCTGATCGGTTGGTCGTACTACGGCGAGAAGTGCATCGAGTTTCTCTTCGGCTCGGCGGTCATCCGGCCGTACCGCGTGATCTTCACCCTCATGGTGCTCGTCGGCTCGGTCGTCTCGGTACCGCTCGTCTGGGCGATCGGCACGCTGCTGAACGGCCTCATGGCGTTTCCGAACCTGATCGGCATCGCGTTCCTGGTCGGAACCGTACGCTCGCTCACGATCGACTACTTCGACAAGCGGTCGACGTAGGCCTGCGCGCGGGCGCTGGGCCGCCCCCCGGCCAGGAGGTCGCCAATCACCGCGACCGCGACCGCGCCCGCGGCCAGCACCTCCGGCGCGCGCTCCAGCGTGATTCCCCCGATGGCTACCACCGGGGTGGCCGCCGCGCGCTCGGCCGCCGTGCGGACGAACCTCAGGCCGACCGGTCGATGGCCGGTGTCCTTGGTGCCGGTCGCGTAGACCGGACCGACCGCCACGTAGGTCACGGGACGCGCCAGTGCATCGCCCACCTGATCCGCCGTGTGCGTCGAGAGCCCGACGACGGCGCTCTCCCCCACCACCCTGCGAGCGTCCTCGACCGGCAGGTCGTCCTGCCCCAGATGCACACCCGCCGCGCCGCTCATGCGGGCGACGTCGGCACGGTCGTTGACTATGACTGCTGCGCCGTAGCCGGCAGCCCGCGCCACGACGGCGTCGCACCAACCGTCAATCACCCCGCTGGCGACGCCTGGAGCCCGAAGCTGCACCAGCCGGGCCCCGCCGTCGAAGTACGCGGCGGCCAGATCCGGAACCGTCCAACCGTGGCGAGCGGCCTGGCCGGCATCGACAATCGCGTAGAGGGACGGCAGATCAACGGCCATCGCCCCTCCCCGGCACGGGTCGGTCCGTGTCCAGCAACTGCCGGCAGGCCGGTGTCAGCAACTCGATTCCGGCCTCGGTCATCAGCACGTCGTCCTCGATCCGCACCCCGCCGAGATCGGGCACGTAGACGCCGGGCTCGATCGTGAAGACCATCCCGGCCGCCAGCGCCACGTCGTCCGGCCCGGCCGGCCCCGTGCGCCGCTTCCCGATGCGCGGCAGCTCGTGGACGTCGATCCCGAGCCCGTGCCCCGTGCCGTGCCCGAAGCGATCCGCGAGCCCGTGGCCTTCCAGCGCCGTCCGGGCCGCGCCGTCGACGTCGCTTGCGAGCACTCCGGGCGCCGCCGCGGCCAGGGCGGCCGACTGGGCCTCGCGCACCGCCCGATGCAACCGGCGGGTCTCGCAGGTCGGCGGCCCGACCGACACCGTGCGCGAGACATCGACGCAATAGCCTTCGTGGACCCCTCCGAAGTCGAGGATGACGAGATCGCCGCCGGCCAGCCGGCGACCGGTCGGGTGCGCATGCGGAAGCGCCCCGTTCGGACCCGAAGCCACGATGGAATCGAAGGCGGGACGCTCGAAGCCTGCCTCCTCGATCAACCGCTCCACGTCTCTCGCCACCTCGATCTCGGAACGGCCGCGCCGCGCGCACGCGCACGCCGGACCGACGATGGCGGCGAGCATCCGGCCCGCCTTCCGCAGCGTCTCGGCCTCGTGCCGGTCCTTGACCATCCGCGCGCGCTCGATGAGCTCCACCGCCGGGCTGAGATCCACCTCCTTCTGCAGCCACATCCAGCGCCGCACGCTGAGATGGTCGGCCTCGACCGCGACCCGCGCCGCCGGCCGGCCGCGCAGCACGTCGCACAGCGTCTCGTCGTAGGTGCTCTCCACCTGGACCGTTTCCAGATCCGGCGGTGCGATCCCCTGCTCCAGGAGACGATTGACGGCCTCGACGTACCGAAAGTCGATGATCAGGCGGAGACCGGGCGGCTCGCGTTCGACGATGGCGACGCCGGCGCTCGCGCGCAGGTTGAGCAGGTAGAAAAGATGCGGGAGAGCCGTGACGACGATAGCGTCGAGACCCCGCGCCGCCAGCTCCCGCCGGAGCGCCGACGCTCGGGCGGCCAGCCGTTCGGGCGGTGCGAAGCGCATTCAACGTCATTCTACGACGACCCGGATGGAGGCCCTTCCGGTTCGACCGTCGTCGTCGGTGACCGCGACCTCGACGAGGTAGTCGCCGCCCCCCGCGTAGGCATGGCTCGCCGTCGGACCACCCATGCCCTCCCGACCGTCGCCGAAGCGCCAGCGATACCGCACGATTCTCCGTCCGGGGGCGGCCGTCGACCGCTCCGCGCTGAAGTGAACGGTCTCGCCGGCGGCCGGCGCCGCGGGAGACGCCGTCACGACCGCGACCGGTGCGCTGTCGACTACCTCCACGACGCCGGCGGCCGAGCCTCGAAGTCCCGTGTCGTCCGTTACGTTGACGGTGACCGTATAGGTCCTCGCCTCCCGGTACGCATGACTCGTCGCGACGCCGCGCCCCGTCGCACCGTCGCCGAAGCTCCATTCGTGAGACACCAGCCGCCGGCCCTCGGCCGCCGCCGAGGCGCTTGCATCGAAGAACACCTCCTCGCCCGCGGCCACCGGGACTGGCGATACGACGAAGGAGGCGGTCGGCGGCTTTCCCGCCGCCACCGGCACCGTCCTCGTCGCCTCCGCCGACCGGTCGAACGCGTCTGTCACGGTCATCCGAACGAGGTACGTGCCGGCCGTCGAGAACACGTGCCCGGGCATCCGGCCGGAGGCCCGCCCGCCGTCTCCGAAATCCCAACGATAGTCCGCGATCAGCCCGAGAGGATCACGCGTGCACGCGGCCGCCGCCGAGTCTCCGGCCGGACACGCTGCGGCACTGAATCGCACTTGATCGGAGACGGCCGGTGCGACCGGCGTGACCTCGAAGCCGGGCTGCACGTCGAAGGGCGGAATTACGATGCCGGCCGGCACGAGTCGAATGCGGACCCGCCGCTCGACCGCGTTCGAGAAGTCGCCCGTCACCGGAATGACGACCAGCGTGACGACCCGACCCGGATCGACCGAGCGCCCCGCGTTTCCGGATGGTCGCGGCGCACGATACGAAAAGACAGCGTGCCCGGCCGTGTCGGTCACGATGGACCGCGCGGAGAGCTCCCCCGCGTCGTGCGGGGTCGAACCCTCGACGATCCGCACAGCCAAGCGCAGATCGGCGGCGGGGACGCGATCCGGCCGCGTCGCGGTGACTGCAACCACGGACGTAGCGGCTCCGTCTATCGGCAGCACGTCGGGGGTCGCGCGCAGGCGGATCGACAGCGCCAGCGCAGACGGTCCGGCCGGAACTGGCGGATCCCGCCCCTCCTGCAGGCATCCGATCAGGCAGGACGAGAAGACCAGCACGGCGGTGAGGCGGCGGGTCGCCCTCCGCGTCTTGCAGCGAGGTCGATCCTGCATGCCCGCCTCACCCTCGCGTCGATTCCGCATCGGACCAGTCCCCGAACTCGATTCCGATCGCACCGACGGCCTCGACCCGAGCGCCGCCGTGGTCGCGCCCGTAGAACGTGACGTAGGCCAGCGCGTTGATGACGACATCGCCGCCCCCCTCGCGGAGCGTTACGAGCGGCGGATCGAGCTTCGCGGACGCCCGTACGAGAACGATCTCCACGGTCTCGGCCGCGAGCGAGGCGGTCAGACCCAGCGCACCGTCCCAGGCGTGCGGCACGTCGATGCCCGGCGTGTCCAGCCCGTCGCTTCGCACGTAGCGCACCCTGTAGCGGTCCACGGTCGCGATGTGCGCACCGCTGGGCGCGACCGGGCCGGTCGCCGTACCCGGGTCCTTCGGAACGAGCCGCAACGTCACCTGCACCGCGTCGGGGGCCACCGTCCCACCGGCAACGACATCCGAACGGATGAACGTCCTGGTCGAGTGCCCCGCCATGGCGTCCGACGATGCCCCCAGCCGTTCGACCACCAGGGTGACGCTCGAACGCGAGGATGCCGGGCCTTCACCCGCGCACGCTACGGCCGCGGCGAGCCCGACGATCACCAGCGGCGCCGCGGTCCGGTCATTCGTCGTTCCCGGCCATGCCGTGGCCTTCGCACCGCTCTCCACCGATCGCCGCATGCCTTTCATCTCTCCCCTCCGAGCCACGCCTCAACGCACGATGCGAGGCGTCAAGAAAATCAGCAGTTCGTCGCTTCGACGCCGCTCCGCCCGGCTTCTGAAGAACCATCCGAGTATGGGTATGCGGTGGATACCGGGCACCCGGCGGGCCGACCGTGTGCGGGCGCTTTCGTATATTCCGCCGATCACCGTCGTGGCGCCGTCCCGCACCTGCACGGTGGTGCTGGCGCTCTGCGTCACGATCGGCGGTACGCCATTCACTTGCCGGGCGAAGTCGGCGAAGTCGTTGCCGATCTCGATCCGCATGATGACCGTGTCGGCGGTGGTGATCTGCGGGGTCACCGCCAGATGCAGAGCCGCGTCCCGAAACGTCACCGTCACGGTGTTGTTGGCGACGGTCTGGATCGGGATCTGATCGCCCTGAGTGATGGTGGCCTGGACGTTGTTTTGGGTCGTGATTCTCGGATTCGACAGGATTCTCACCTGCCCGTCGCTCTCCGCGGCGGAGAGCACGACGTCGAGGTTGAGCGACCCGTCGATCGCGCCGAGAGCCAACCCCAGGGCGGTGCTCGCCGAAGGAGCTCCGAGGTCGACCGCGGTACCGCTGTTCTCGTTCTCCAGGGCGCGCGGGTCGGCCCCGTCCGCGGGTCCCTGCGCCCCCCCGGCGCGACCGGTGATTCCGCCGCGGTTCGGAAACGACAGCGACGTCGTGTTGCCGATCTCGGGAGCGACCCGCGCCGCGATGCCCCACCGCACACCGAGCTCGCGGAGATAGTCCTGACTCGCCTGCACGATACGGGCCTGGATCTCGACCTGCGGTTGCGGGCGATCGAGGGCGTCGACCAGCTTCTGCGCCCGGCCGATGCGGTCCGGCAAGTCGACGATGATGAGCGTGTTCGTCCGGCCGTCCATCTGCACCTGGCCGCGCGGTGACAGGACCGTGCGGGTGACGAGATCGGCGAGGTCGACGGCCCGGGCGTATCCCAGCCTGCGGGTGATGACCACCAGATCCCCGGCCAGCGCCTGCTGCTCGGCGCGGGCACGCCTCTCCTCCTCCTCGGCGGCCAGCGTGGCCATGGGGGCGATGCGCACCACGGTGCCGTCAACCACGTATCCCAACCGGTTGGCTCGAAGGATGACGTCGAACGCCTGATCCCACGGCACGTCGACCAGCGCAACGTCGACCGTCCCCGCCACCTGCGGATCGATCACGAGATTCAGCTCGCTGATCTCGACGAAGGTTCGCAGCACGGAACGCAGGTCCGCGTTCTGGAACTCCATCGAGACCGGATCGCCGGAGTACTCACGGGAGCTCTCGAACACCCCCTGTACTTCCCGCTGCGCCCTGAGCACGCCTCCCGGCAGCGAGCCGTTGCCGTCCGCGTCCGGGATGCGGCCCGCTGCCGTCGCCAGCAACAGCAACGCGAGCCCACGCCGAAGAGCGCCGGACCTGTTCATCGCTCCCCTCTCGACGGCCGCAGCGTCAGTCGTACGGCGCGTGCCGCGCCGCGCGGCCCGTCCACGACGATCACGACGCCGCCGGACGTCACCGACTGCACGTAGCCGTCGAAGAGCTCCTCCCCCCCTCGCACCACATGACTTCTCCCGTGATCGGTCTCCAGCATCGCGAGATGCTTCTCGCCGAGCCGGACGAGGCCGCGGAGGGTCATGTCGTCGACGGCGATCCCGGCGAGGCCGGGCGGCCGCGCCCCGACGAACGGGTCCGGACGGCCGCGCGGGGAGGGCACGAGAAAGGGATCGCGACGTCCGCCGGAATCGTAGGAAAGCGCGGGGTTCGAAAGGTCCGCATCCTCACCCGGGGACTCGGACACCGTGTCCGGACGGCCGTCGCGACCCTGGGTGGCCGAAGCGGGCTCCTGCCCGGCCACGAACCCCGCGAGCAGCAGCGCATTCGGCGCAACCTCCCTTCCCCGCGCACCGCGTCCTCGCCGTCCACGGGCTCCCGCAACACGTAGGTCGTGGCGATGCACGTCGCCGCGATCGTCGCGTTCGGCTTCCCGGCAGGGAGAGCGCGAATCGACAGGTGATCGATGGTGACGATCCTCGGGAGCCCACTCACCGCATCCAGGAACGAGGCGAGCTCGTGGAAACCTCCCGTCACCTCCAGTCGGACCGGCCATTCTTCGTAACCCTCCCTGACGCGCGTCTCGTCGAGCGCGAAGGACTGCATGGTCAGTTGGGACCGCACCGCGACTTCCTGCAGACTCCTCAACACCGCGGACGCGTCCTGCGCCTCCGGCAGGCCGCGGCGCAGGATCGCGAGGCGG
>JAGWAH010000001.1:79180-117429 GCA_021296515.1 Acidobacteriota bacterium
CTGGCGGCGAGACGGGCCCGGGCGACCTCGCCGCGGCGCTGCTCCAGCTCCACGCGCCGCATCGCCAGCAGGTCGGTCTGCGGTTCCACGAACAAGAGCCGAAATGCCGCCAGGACGGCGACCGGCAGCAGGACACCCGCCGCGAGCGTCCTGTTCCGGACCCCCTCCACCAGACTGGACGTCATGGATTCCCGGCCGTCGGCAAGCGCATCCTGACCTCGAAGGCGACCGCCTCCTGCCCGCCGAACGACTCCTCCCGGCGGGAGCCCACTATTTCGACCCTGGCGTCGGGAGCCGCCGAGGCCTCGAGAGCCGCGGCGTAGTCGGATACCGCGGCCGGCGTGGCGGCGCGTCCCCGCACGACCACCGCGGCCGGCTCCTGGCGCACCTCGCTCAGCCACAGGCCGTTCGGAAGGGCGCGGCTCAACCTGTCCAGGAGCCGCGGCGGATCGCCCCGGCGGCCGTGCAGCGCTTCGATGCGAGCCACCTGCGTGGCAAGGTCGGCCCGCAGCGCCTCGGCGCCGCGCACCGCGGCCACGGCCGGGCCGAGGTCTGCCAGGGCTGCAGCCGCGTCCGCCAGCCGCCGGGTCAGCTCCGCGCCTTGCCCATGCAGCGACCAGAACCACCAGGCGACCAGAACCAGAGCCAGTGCCGGGAGTGCCGGCACGGCGGCGGTCGGCCCGCTCCGCCAGCGGCCATCGACGACCGTCCGGTCCTGTACCGAGGTGAGCAGATTGACGCGAATCATCGATCCCCCGTTCGGCGTAGCGCGAGCCCCGCGGCGACGCCCGCCGCCGCGGCGAGGTCCGCCGGATCCCGCCAGCCGATCTGCTCGCCGACAACGTGCGTCCTGCGAAAGGGATCGAACCGCTCGAGGGGTACATCGAAGCGTCCAGCCATCGCGGAAGCGAAGCCCGCTCCCTGTGAGGCGCCGCCGCTGAGCAGGATGCGATCGATGCGGCCCGGTGCCCGGCTCGCCGCGAAGAAGTCGAAGGTCTTCTCCACTTCGAGCAGCAGATCCTCGGTGGCCTCCCGCAGCACCGACTCTGCATCCTCCCGGCCCGCCTTCCGGAGCGAAAGCCCCTTCTTGACCCGTTCGGCCTCCTCGAAGGAAAGGGTCCCGCTACGGCGAAGCGCCTCCGTGCAGGCGTTTCCACCGGCCGCGATTTCGCGGGTGAAGACGGACCGGCCGCCCTCGACGATGTTGACGTTGATCGTGCTCGCTCCGCAGTTGAGCAGGGCAACCACCCCGCCGCGTTCGAATCCCTCCTGCAACGCGCAGGCGTTCTGGAGAGCGAACGCCGCCACGTCCACGACCGCCGGTACGCATCCGGCCTCGGTGACCACGGCGGCGTATTCGGCGATCGTGGTCTTCTTGGCCGCCACCAGCAGCACGACCATGGGAGGCCGGCGCTCAGCATCACCCCCGCGGTCGACCACCTGGTAATCCAGGTTTACGTCGCAGAGCTCGAATGGAATGTGCCTTTCGGCCTCCCAGGCGATCGAACCCGCGAGCTCCGCCCGGCTCATTCGCGGCATGGTGATTTCTCTGGCGATGACCGCGCCCCCCGGCAACGACAGGGCCACATCGCGACCGCGAATGTCTGCGGCGCCCAACAGCACGCGAACCGCTTCCGCGACGGCTGACCGGTCCACGATCTCTCCCTTGAGGATGCTGCCGGCGGGCACGGCCCGCATTCCCGCCGTTGCGACGATCCGCCGGCCGCCGGCCGCCGTCAGCTCGACCGCCTTGACGGCACTCGAGCCGATGTCGATGCCGACGAGCGGCGTCGGCCGCCGCAGAAGGCCGGAGATGATGCGCATGGGTCCCGCCACGGTGGACTTCCTGGAGCAAGGATCGCGCCAACCGCGTGCGGCGCTCCGCGTCGACCCCGCCGCCTTGACAGGGGCTCGGCATGCTCTGTAGGATTTGCGGATGTACCGACAAGATTTGGTGTAAATACGTGTCGACCTATGCTCCCAGCCCGAAAGACATCGTGCGCGCCTGGCACGTGATCGATGCCGACTCGAAGGTTCTTGGGCGGATCGCCACCGTCGCCGCGCGCCTCCTGCAAGGCAAGCACCGCCCGCAGTACGCGCCTTTTCTCGATACGGGCGATCACGTCGTCGTCGTCAACGCGGCGCGTGTTCGAATGACCGGACGCAAGGAGACGCGCAAGCTGTACCACGCGCACAGCGGCTACCTCGGCGGGTTGCGCAGCGAACGGGCCGGAACCGTTCGCCGCCGCCATCCGGAACGACTGGTCGAGTCCGCGGTGCGCGGAATGTTGCCGAAGACGAAGCTGGGCAAGGCGATGTACCGCAAGCTGAAGGTGTACGCCGGGCCCGAGCATCCCCACGCGGCCCAGAAGCCGGCCGCCTGCGAGGTATCGTGAGCGCAGAACCTGCCCACTACGCAACCGGACGGCGCAAGACATCGACTGCGAGGGTTTTTCTCCGACCCGGCGCAGGCACCTTTGCCGTGAATACAGCATCGCTGGAAGATCGTTTCCCCACGGCGTCGCTCCGGACCAGGATCACCGAGCCTCTCGTGCTGACGGAATCGACGGGCAAGTACGACATCTTCGCGACCGCGGCCGGCGGAGGCATCTCCGGCCAGGCCGGTGCGTTGCGTCTCGGAATCGCACGCGCGCTCGTCGAGGCGGATCCCGAGTTGCGGGCGCCGCTGAAGAAGGCCGGCATGCTGACGCGGGACCCGCGCGGCAAGGAACGCAAGAAGTACGGACTGGCTGGCGCACGCAAGCGATTCCAGTTCAGCAAGCGGTAGGAACCGGAACGGTCGCCGCGATATCAGGCGCACCGGATGGAGGCAGCTTGACGCCGTTGACGATGCAGGAACTGCTGGAGGCCGGAGTTCATTTCGGCCACCAGACGAAGCGCTGGAACCCCAAGATGAAGAAGTACATCTTCGGCCAGCGCAACGGAATCTACCTTATCGACCTGGGCAAGACGGCCGAGTGCATGCGTCTGGCGGAGAACTTCGTCACGCAACTCGCGTCGGAGAACCGCACGATTCTCTTCGTTGGCACGAAGCGGCAGGCACAGGATCTGGTTGTCGAGGAAGCCCAGCGTTGCGGCATGTACTTCGTGAACGAGCGCTGGCTCGGCGGGCTGCTGACGAACTTCTCCACGATCCAGCGGAGTCTGGATCGCCTCCGCGAGCTCGAGGCGATGGCCGAGGACGGCCGCCACGACAGCCTCTCGAAGAAGGAAGTGGCGCGCCTCGAGAAGGAGAAGCGGAAGCTCCACCGCAACCTGGACGGGATCCGAAAGATGTCGCGTCTTCCGGACGCCGTGTTCGTCATCGACACGCGCCGCGAGAAGATTGCCGTCGACGAAGCGCGAAAGCTGAGAATTCCGGTCATCGGCCTCGTCGATACGAACTGCGATCCCGATGACGTCGACTACGTAATTCCGGGCAACGACGATGCGCTCCGCGCGATTCGGCTGTTCGTGACGCGAATCGCCGATGCCGTCATCAACGGCCGGGGCCTCAAGGAGGCCGCGGAAGACGCCGATGCCGACACCGGCGCGCCGCAAGCCGCGCCGGCGGCAACCACCGCGGCTTCGCCCGCTCCGGCGTCCGTCTGACAGACATGTTCCGGTTCCGCCGCTCCGGTACAGCGGCGGGCCTTCCCTCCAACGCGAGAGATCGACGTCATGGCAATCAGTGCGGCGCAAGTCAAGGAACTACGTGACCGAACCGGCGTGGGCTTCATGGAGTGCAAGGCGGCACTGGGCGAAGCCGGCGGCGACATCGAGCAGGCGGTGACCATTCTGCGGACCCGAGGCCAGGCGAAGGCGGCCAAGCGCGCGGGCCGCACGACGTCGCAGGGACTCGTCGGGCACTACATCCACCAGGGCGGACAGGTCGGCGTCCTGGTGGAGGTCAACTGCGAGTCCGACTTCGTGGCGCGCACCGACGACTTCCAGACGCTCGTGCGCGAAATCGCGATGCACATCGCAGCCGCCGACCCGCAGTACGCGAGCCGCGAGGAAGTGCCCACCGCCGATCTGGAACGGGAACGCTCCATCTACCGGGCACAGTTCGAAAACTCGAACAAGCCGCCGGCGATCGTCGACAAGATCGTCGAGGGCAAGCTCAACAGCTACTACGAGCAGGTCGTGCTGACCGACCAGCCCTCGATCCGTGATCCGAAGACGACCATCGGCACGATGATCACTTCCGCCGTCGCCAAGCTCGGCGAGAACATCACGGTCGCCCGCTTCGCACGGTTCAAGGTCGGCGAGACCGCTTCCTAGCCCGACAATCGTCGCCTGCGGCTCCGCTTGCCGCCCAACCGGGCCTGACCAGGAGTTTGCGCCGTTTCTACGGCGCAGACTCCTGGCGCCTCACGACGGCGGATGGACGCTACGCTATAATCCCAGCCGGCCGCGCCCGTCTCCGGACAGTCCCGTTCAAGAGACACGGCGCCGGCCTGTTTCTCGATGACCGGACGAGCCTGTCGGCGTGTCCTCCTCAAGCTGTCGGGCGAGGCGCTCGTCGGAGACCAGTCCTTCGGCATCGATTCGGTCGTCGCCGATCGGCTGGCGCGCGAGATCGCAGCGGTCCGGGCCCTCGACATCGAGCTCGCCATCGTGATCGGCGGTGGCAACATCTTTCGCGGCTTGGCCGCGAGCGCCCGAGGCATGGATCGCGCCACCGCGGACTACATGGGAATGCTCGCCACGGTGATGAACGCGCTCGCGCTCTCGGACGCCCTGGAGAGGAACGGCGCCTCGACGCGAGTCGTCACGGCAATAGAGATGCGCGAGGTTGCCGAGCCCTACGTGCGGCGGCGTGCGGTGCGCCATCTCGAGAAAGGTCGCATCGTGCTGTTCGCCGCGGGGACCGGAAACCCGTACTTCACCACCGACACCGCAGCAGCCCTGCGCGCGATGGAGATCCGCGCCGACGTCCTGCTCAAGGGAACGAAGGTCGACGGCATCTTCACGTCCGATCCGATGACCGATCCGACCGCCACCCGTCTTGACCGTATTTCGCACCGACAGGTGATCGAGCAGGGCCTGAAGGTGATGGACGCCACGGCGATCTCGCTGTGTATGGACAACGGCATGCCGATTGTGGTCTTCAACCTGCGTACGTCGGGCAACATCCGGCGTGCCGTCCTCGGAGAGCCGGTGGGATCGCTGGTAACCGCCTCGTTGCCCGGCGACCGTTCGGAGGTAGCCACATCATGACCGTGACCGATCCTGAAGCAGCCCACACCGACGCCGAGCGACGAATGGACGGCGCCGTGGAGCACGTACGCCGGGAGCTGGCCGGCGTGCGCACCGGCCGGGCCTCCGTCAACCTTCTCGACAGCGTCCGCGTGGAGGCCTACGGCGCCCAGATGCCGCTGAACCAGGTGGCCAGCCTGTCGGTGCCCGAATCGACGCTCATCGTTGCGGCGCCTTTCGACCCGTCCCAGATAACGGCCATCGAGAACGCAATCCGCAACGCCAATCTCGGCCTCAACCCGAGCAACGACGGGAAGATCGTCCGGATTCCCGTACCGACCCTGACCGACGAGCGCCGCAAGGAAATGTCGCGACTCGTGCACAAGCTGGCCGAGGAGGGCCGGACCAGCGTGCGGCAGGTGCGGCGCGACACGAACGACGCCCTCAAGCGGCTGCTGAGGAATCACGAACTCTCCGAGGACGACGAACGGCGCGCCCTGGACGACATCCAGAAGCTCACGGACGATCACGTCCGCAAGATCGACGGCCTGCAGAAGGCGAAGGACGCAGAGCTGCTGGACCGCTAGCCGGGACCAGCCCGCCCGAGCAGTTGTCCGCCACCGCCCGCTCCCTCCATGTCGACGCTCTCCCATCTCGAATGCTCGGCCGCCTGCGGCGCGGGACACCTGGATCCGCACAGCGTCCAGCACCTGTGCGCCTGCGGCGCTCCGCTGCTCGCGCGGTACGCTCTCGAAGCCCTCGCCGCACGCTGGCCGCGCGACTCGTTGCAGGATCGCCCGCCGACGATGTGGCGCTATCGGGAGGTGCTGCCCGCGGGCGATGCGGCCGGGCCGGTGACGCTCGGCGAAGGTTTCACGCCGCTCGCGCACGCACGCCGCCTCGGCGCCGCGGTCGGGATGGACCGTCTCTACGTCAAGGACGAGTCCGCCAACCCGACGAACTCCTTCAAGGCCCGCGGTTTGTCGGCGGCCGTCACCGCCGCGCGGCGACTCGGGGCAACCACGGTTTCCGTCCCATCCGCCGGTAACGCCGCCAACGCCGCCGCGGCATACGCGGCCCGCGCGGGCATCGCGGCCAGGGTCTTCATGCCGCGCGACGTCAAGACGCCGTTCATCCGCGAATGCGAGCTTTACGGCGCCGAGGTAACGCTGGTTGACGGCCTCATCACCGACGCGGGACGGGTGGCGGCGGCAGCCGGCGCCTCGCACGGGTGGTACGACGTCTCGACGCTGAAGGAGCCTTTCCGCGTCGAGGGCAAGAAGACGATGGCCTACGAAATCGCCGAGCAGCTCGGCTGGGAATGGCCCGACTGGATGATCTACCCCACCGGAGGCGGCACCGGCATCGTCGGCATGTGGAGGCGCTCGGGTGGATGCCGGCCGGCGCGCGACGGCCGCGGATGGTCTCCGTCCAGGCCGCGGGATGCGCGCCCATCGTCCGCGCGTTCCACGCCGGAGAGGAGCGCGCGGCGCCCTGGGAGGACGCCCGGACGAGCGCTGACGGGCTGCGGGTCCCGCGAGCGATAGGCGACTTCCTGATCCTGCGCGCTCTGCGGGAGAGCGGCGGCGCGGCCGTCGCCGTCAGCGACTCGGAAATGATCGCGGCGATGCGTGAAATCGGGGCGACCGAGGGCATCAGCGCGGCGCCCGAGGGCGGAGCGACCCTGGTCGCTCTGCGCGCGCTCCTCGCCGGCGGCACGATCGCCCCCTCCGACCGGGTCGTGCTCTTCAACACCGGCGGCGCGCTGAAATACCTGGATCTCCTGGGTATATAATGGAGGATTGTGGTTGCGGCGCCACGCCGCGACTACGCAAGGCCTGCTTCTGTCGGCAAACGGGCCGCTAGCTCAGTTGGGAGAGCGCCGCGTTCGCAACGCGGAGGTCGTGGGTTCGAGTCCCATGCGGTCCACCAATGACGATGACGACGACGGCGCCGTACCGGGCCGTGCTGCGCTGCATTCAGGGCTGTACCGGCGCGCATTCCCTACTCGAGCCGATTTATCGCTGTCCCAACTGCGGCGATCTGCTGGAAGTGTCCCACGACCTGGACGCGCTCCGGGATCGTTCCGCGGGCTCCTGGATGCGGCTGTTCGACGAGCGCTACAAGCGCACGACCTGGCCGTACGGATCCTCCGTCTGGGGCAAGAAGGAGTGGGTCTGCCCCGGAGTTGACGCGGACAACATCGTGTCCATGGACGAGGGAGGAACCAACCTCTTCTGGGCGGAACGGTTCGGACGGGAGCTCGGAGTCAGCGACCTGTGGGTGAAGCTCTGCGGCAATTCCCACACCGGCTCGTTCAAGGACCTCGGGATGACCGTACTGGTCTCCCTGGTGCGGCAGATGATGCGCCAGGGCGTGGCGATCCGCGCCGTGGCGTGCGCCTCGACCGGTGACACGTCTGCATCTCTGGCCGCCTACGCCGCGGCCGGGGGCATTCCGGCCATCGTGATCCTCCCGCGCGGCAAGGTCTCGACGGCCCAGCTCGTGCAGCCGTTGTCGAACGGCGCCACCGTGCTCGCGCTCGACACCGACTTCGACGGCTGCATGGCGATCGTCAAGCGGCTCTCGACCGAGGAGGGCATCTATCTGGCGAACTCGATGAACAGCATCCGTCTGGAGGGCCAGAAGACGGTGGGTATCGAGATCGTCCAGCAATTCGACTGGGAAGTGCCCGACGTCATCATCATTCCCGGCGGCAACCTGGGCAACGTGAGCGCCCTCGGCGCCGGGTTCGACATGATGGAGGCCCTGGGCGTGACGGCGCGCCGCCCGCGCATCGTCGTCGCGCAGGCGGCCGCGGCGAACCCGCTGTATCGCGCGTATCGGAACGACTGGCGCTTCGAGCCGATCAAGGCGGCCACGACCCAGGCGTCGGCCATCCAGATTGGCAACCCGGTCTCGATCGAGAAAGCCATCCGCACGTTGCGGCGCTATGACGGCATCGTGGAGCAGGCCACGGAAGACGAGCTCGCCGACGCATCCGCGCGGGCGGACCGCACCGGCATGTACAACTGCCCCCATACCGGAGTCGCGCTCGCGGTGCTTGCCAAGCTGCGGGCGCGCGGCGAGATCGCCTCGACCGAGCGTGTCGTCGTGATTTCAACGGCGAACGGGCTCAAGTTCACCGACTTCAAGCTGGACTACCACCGCGCGGCGGCGGATCTCCGGCCGCGTCTCGCCAACCTGCCCGTCGAGCTGCCGGACGACTACGACTCGGTGCTGCGGGCCGTCGCTCGCGCGACGGGATCCTCGTAGGAGTTCCGCGGAGCGAGACTCTCAACACGCCTGCAGGGCGCACCTTGACAGTGTCGATGGCCGCCATCGACAATATTCCATGCCCGTTCCGCGCATTACGAAGGAAGAACTGCAGGCGCGCATCGACGGCGGGGACGCGACCACGCCCGTACTCGTCGACGTGCGACTGAAGTACCCGTACGAACACAGCACGGTCCGGCTGCCCGGTGCGATTCGCCTCGCGCCACCGGATTTCGAGTCGTCGTCGCTCCCGCTCGATCGGGACATCGTGACGTACGACTCCGACCCCGAGGAGATCGTCGGCGCCCGCGTCGCCGCGGCGTTGATCCGGCAGGGCCACCGCGCCAGCGTGCTCCAGGGAGGCATCGTGGAGTGGCTGGCGGCCAAGCTCCCCACCGAGAGCAAGGACGCGCCCAAACAGAAGCCGCCGGTTGCCGGCGCCCTCAAGGGATAGCTCCCGTGGGATTGCGCGCAGGTCCATGATGCCCGTGCGCCGCCCCCGCATCGCGTTCGCCGTCCTCGTCGGTTGTGCCCTGCCCGTCGCAGCCGGTGCGCAGTCCCTCGCCGCGCCCCCGGTCACTCGACTCCTGGCGAACCTGCAGGCGCACTACGATCGAATCGCGGATTTTTCGGCGGACTTCGAGCACCACTACGCCGGCGGTGTGCTCCGGACCACCGACGTCGAGCGTGGCACGATGCACGTCAAGAAGCCGCGCCGATGGCGTTTCGACTACGTCGATCCGGAGCCGAAGCTCTTCGTCTGCGACGGCACGACGATCCATTCCTGGTTTCCCGCCGACCGCCAGGTAATCGTGAGTCCGCTGCCGGCCGGTGCGGGCGCGTCCACGTCAGCCGCCTTCCTGGCCGGCGAGGGCGACCTGCTCCGCGACTTCACCGCCCGCTACGCGGACGGGCCGCCGCCGGACGGGGCCTGGTCCATCGAGCTGAGGCCCGTCGCGGGCGGCGCCGGTTACGAGTCTCTGATCCTGACCGTAGACCGCACGACGCTGGACATTCTCGAGATCGCGACCACGGACTTCCAGGGTGGCGTCTCCACCTACGTGTTGTCCAACGTCATGCAGAACCAGGGTCTGTCCGATAGCCTGTTCGGGTTCGACGTTCCCGCGGACGTCGAGGTCATCAGTGAGGAGATCCTTGCCCGCTAGCGGGTCGCACGTGGACGTCCGAGTGCTCGTGATCGCGCTGGCTCTGGCGACATCGGCCTGTGCAACCACCGGCGCCCTGCTCGAGGGGCAGCGCGCCGAGCGCGAACGCGACTACGATCAGGCGGTAATCGCCTATACCCGGGCGCTGCAGGAGCGGCCGCACGATCGCAACGCGCAACTCGCCCTCGACCGCGCGCGACTCCGGGCCGCGCAGATGCACTTCGCCGAGGGGCGGCGGCTCACCCGGCTCGCGCGCTGGCGGGAGGCGCTGGAAGAGTTCCAGATCGCGTACGACCTGAACCCCGGCATGGGCGACCTGGATCGGGCGATCCGCGAGACGCGGGATGCCGTGCGCGCCGAGCTGGCGGCTCAACCGGAAGGCCAGACGGCTCTCGAGGCGCTCATAGAGCGATCTCTGGCGGCGGCGCCGCCCGGTCTCGACCTGCCGCAAGGCATCGAGCTCCCCTCCTCGGTCGTTTTCGGCAGCGAGAGTTCGCGTGCGGTGTTCTCGGCTCTGGGACAGCTCGGCGGAATCAGCGTCGTCTTCGACGCACAGTTCCGCGACACGCCCTTCTCAGGTGACCTGCGGGGAATGACCTTCGATACGGCGCTCTCCGCCGTCGCGGCCAGCACGAGCAACTTCTTCCGGGTGACCGCGCCCGGCACGGTAACCATCATCCCGGACACGCCGGCGAAACGCCGCGAGTACGAGGAGGAGATCATCAGGACCTTCTACCTCAGCAACGCCGACGTGGCCGAGACCATCGATCTGCTGCGCCTGGTGGTCGACATGCGCCGTCTGGCGCCGGTGACCGCCACGAATGCGATCTCGATCAAGGACACGCCGGAACGCATCGACGCGGCGGCACGACTGATCCGGGCGATCGACAAGGCCCGCGCCGAGGTCGTCATCGAGGTGCAGTTGCTCGAGGTGGACCGCCAGACCATGCGGGAGTACGGTCTTCGTTTCGCCTCCGCCGGCGACAACTCGGACATCAGCGGCGGCGAGTCGGCCGTCGTCAACAGCGCCGGCGACAGCGCCGACGGACTGGGATTGTCCATCGACGACGTCGGCCGCCTCAGCGGATCGAGTCTCTTCCTCGCGAACCCGACCAGTCTGCTGGTTCGCCTGCTCGAAACCAATTCGAGCACCCGCATTCTCGCCAATCCGCAACTCCGGACCTCCGACGGCGTCGCCGCGGAAGCGCATTTCGGTGAGCGCGTACCCGTACCGGTCACGACGTTCACGCCCATCGCGGCCGGCGGCATCAGCCAGCAGCCGATCACGTCGTTCAACTACGAGCAGATTGGAGTCAACATCGACATCACGCCCCGCATCCACCACAACGACGAGGTCTCGTTGGCTCTCGAGGTCGAGATCAGCAACATCTCCGGCGCGGGTTACGGAAACCTGCCACAGTTCGGCAGCCGCTCCATCATCACCATGATCCGTTTGCGCGACGGCGAGACGAACATCCTCGCGGGCCTGATTCGCGACGACGAGCGGGAGACCGTGGGGGGCGTTCCGGGGCTCAGCCGCATTCCGATCCTCGGTCGCCTGTTCGGCCGCACCAGGACCGACACGCAGGAGACCGACATCATTCTGACGCTCAAGCCGCACATCATCCGCGGCCTCGCACTCGAAGAGGACGACCTGCGGCCGTTCCGCATCGGCGCCAGCACCGCGGCGGGCGCGCCTCCGCGGGTGGGCGCCGTACCATCGAACCCGCCGCAACCGCAACCGCGAGCGGGCCGCCCGCTGCCCGGCCGCCCGGACGGACCGCAACGACCCATCGCCCCGCCGGCGCCGCCGGACGCGCGCTGATCGCGCGCGACCTGCGGGTCGCGTTGGGAGTTTCGCTCCCGCAAAACTCCTGCGCCGGAGAGCGACTCAGGTCTCGACGGCGACTCGCGCCCCGAGCGACCGCAGGCGGTCCACGACGCTCGCGTAGCCGCGCTCGACCGTCTCGAGCGGGCTGATGCGGCTCTCTCCGTCAGCCGCCAGCGCAGCCGCGATGAGGGCCATCCCGGAACGCAGGTCGCGGGTGTCCAACGTGCGTCCGTGCAACGAGCGGCCTCCCTCCACGATGATGCGGTGCGGATCGCAGAGAAAGAGGTTGGCACCCATGCCGCTCAACTGCTCCAGCGCAAACAGCCGCAGCTCGTACATCCAGTCGTGGATGAGGGTCCGCCCGGCCGCCTGCGTCGCCAGCACGGTGACCAGACTCACCATGTCGCTCGGAAACCCGGGCCAGGGAGCGGTGGTGATCTGTCGCACCGAACGCGGCCTCGACGGTCGGACCACGAAACGATCGTCCTCCACCTCGCAGCCGACCTGCATTCGGCCGAGCACGGCGGTGAGCGGCTCGAGATCCGAACCGGCGACGCCGCGCACCTCGACCTCCCCCCCGGTGATGGCGGCCACCACCGCCCAGCTTCCAGCTTCGATGTAGTCACCGCGAAGCCGGTGCGCCGTCCCGCGGAGCCGGGCTCCACCCGCGACGCTGATCGTCGGCGTGCCGGCGCCCTCGATCTCGACGCCCATACCGCGCAGGCAGGTGCACAGCTCCACGACGTGCGGCTCGCAGGCGGCGTGTCGGATCTCGGTGTCGCCCGGCGCCGCGGCGGCGGCCAGGATGGCGGTCTCCGTACCGGTGACCGACGCTTCCTCCAGGTAGAACGAGGCAGGAGTCAGCCCGTCCGGCGCCATGAAGGTGTGGCGCCCGCCCGCCTCGTCCCGCACCCCCATGGCGCGCAACGCCTGCAGATGGGCGGACAGCGTCCGCCGGCCGGGAAAGTCTCCTCCGGGAGGCGCGAGCGTCGCGCGGCCCAGCCGCGCCAGCAGCGGGCCGACCAGCAGCACGGAACCGCGCAGCCGCCCGACGAGCCGCGGATCCGGTTCGTCGGAGCGGATCGTCGCGCACCGGACCCGCATCGTCGTCGTGCCGATGCCCTCGACCTCGGCGCCGAGTCCCCTGAGCAACTCCGCCATTACGCGGACATCGCCGATCCGCGGCACGTTCAACAACGTGCACGGCTCGTCCGTCAACAGGCACGCGGCCAGGAGCGGCAGAGCCGCGTTCTTGTTGCCTTCGACGCTCACCGACCCGCCGAGTCGGTGGCCGCCTTCGACCATGAGTGTGGACATGCCGCGGCTGTGCGCTTCCTCCAGTCAGGGTGACGCGTCGAACTCCCCGAGAAACACGACCTCGGGGGCCAGCGTAACGCCGTACTTCTCGGCGACGGCGGCCCGACACCGTTCGATGAGAACCCGGACGTCCCTCGCCCGGGCTCCCGGATCCGTCACGATGAAATTGGCATGGACGGGCGACACGCGCGCCCCGCCGACCGTACACCCCTTCAAACCGGCGCCGTCGACCAGCGCTCCGGCGGCGCATGGAACGCCGGAGGGCAGCCGCTGGAGATCCGGGTCGGGATTGCGGAAGACGCAGCCTGCGCTCGGCGCATCGAGCGGCTGCGTGCGCTTCCGGAACCGCAATGACGACCGTGCTTCCGCACGCAGAACGGCGGCCGGACCAGTCTCGACCGCAAACTCCGCGGAGAGCACGACCTCCCCCGTCTCCTGCACCCGGCTGCGGTCGTACCCGAACCCCATCCGGTCGCGTGCGACGCGATGCATCCCGCCATCGGGCCGCAGCAGAACTGCCGCCGCCACGCGCTCGCCGATGAGCCGGCCGCGGAAGTGCGCGTTTCCGCAAACCGCGCCGCCGACCGTGCCGGGTGTCCCGGCCCAGGTCTCCAGGCCGGCGTAGCCGCGATTGACCGTCCAACGGACCAGCCCGTTGATGGTGACTCCCGCCGCCGCCCGCACCAGCCCGGGTGACGACTCGACGATTTCGCCGTGCCGGAACCGCACGACCAGCCCGCGCACCCCGGCGTCACCGACCAGTACGTTCGAGCCGCCCCCCAGCAGCGTCACCGGCAGTCCGAGCGCACGGGCCGCCTGCACCGCTGCCGCGACCTCCGGCGCGGAGCGGGAATCGAGGAACCAGTCCGCCCGCCCCCCTACCCGCAACGTCGTCAGCGGCGCGAGCGGCTCATCGCAGTGAATCCGCCGCGGGTCGAGCGATCCGCGAAGCAGCGCCCGCAGGTCCCTGTCGAAAAGCCGCCGCCGCTTCCCGTTCCACGACGGACCGCTGCGGTCCGCTTCCGCCGGTGGCGCGGCGTCAGGCGCCCTCACGCCAGCCCGGACCCCGTCAGCGCCTCCCGCGCCGTTCGCTGATCGCATCGCTCGAACTCGATCCAGTCGCCGGGAGCCAGTTGTCCCAGCACGGAAATATCGGCCGTTGCGACGGTCGCCACCCGCGGATACCCTCCCGCCGTCTGGCGATCCGCCATGGCGACGATGACGCCCCCGGACGGCAGGATCTGCACCGCGCCGACAGGCAGCCCCAGGGACAGCAGACTCAGCCCCTCGGGTCCCGGAATCGGCGGGCCGTCCAGACGATACCCCATCCGATCCGACTCCGGTCGAATCGTGTACCGTGCGGTCTCCAGCCGCCGGAGGACGACCGGTTCGAACAGGCCCGCATGCGGACCCGGCAGCACGCGCACGCGCGCCCCCCCCAACGGCAGGCATCGCCTCCACCTGGCCGCCGCCGGCTCCCTCCGCGGCACGCCGAGCGCGGGGCCGGCGGTCAGCCGGTCCCCCGCCCTGAGCGCCAGTCCCTCCAGACCGCCCATGCCGCTGCGCAGGTGCGTGGACCGGCTGCCGAGCACGGGAGCCACGGTGAACCCTCCCGCCGCCGCGAGATACGCCCGCGCCCCGGCCGTTCGCCGTCCGAACGCCAGCCTCTGGCCAGGGTGGGCATGGAGAACGGTCTCGGTGGACACTTCGTTCGCATCGAGCCTCAGCTCGAACACCGCCCCCGCGACGGCGACGCGCATCGCCGTCTCGAAACGGAGCGTCGGGCCGACCAGAGTGATCTCCAGCGTTGCCGCCTCCGGCGGGTTTCCGACCAGCCGGTTCGCACGGCGGTGGGCCGCCATGTCCATCGCGCCCGACACCGAAACGCCGTAGTGCTGGTATCCCCAACGCCCGGTGTCCTGCACGGTGGTCAGGAGGCCGGCGTCCTCGATCTCCAGTCCCGGCTGCGCGCTGCTCACGAACGTCCGGTCTCCACCCGGGCGTACGACGCCTCGTCTATCGGATCGAAGCGCACGACGTCGCCGGCCGAGAGCAGAAACGGATCCGGGCGCGCCATGTCGAAGAGGCGAACAGGCGTCTGACCGATCAACTGCCAGCCGCCCGGGGAAACGACCGGATACACGCCTGTCTGGCGCGCCGCTATACCGACGGAGCCGGCCGGCACATGGACCCGCGGCACGGTGCGCCGCGGCGCCGCGATCCGTGGATCCACGGCGCCCATGTACGCGAAGCCCGGTTGGAACCCCAGCATGTAGACGCGATAGGGCACGCTGCGATGGCGTTCGACGACCTCCGCCTCGCTGCATCGCGCAAATCGGGCGACGTCGGCCAGATCGGGTCCGCGCGCGCCGCCGTAGCACACCGGCAGTCTGATCTCGCGACGTGCTCGGCCATCGCCGCGATCCGCCGGCGCTGCGGTTTCCGCGGCAAGACGGCGCAGCATGGTGGATATCTCGTCGACGTCCGCCAGCACGGGATCGAAGTGCACCGTGACCGTCGCGAACGCCTCGACCACGTCACGCACGCCGCGAATTCGCTGCCCGCGCAGCTTTTCGGCGACGGCGACGCAGCGCGCATTGACACCCGGATCGAGGCGGGACTCGAACGCCAGCAACAGCGCGGAGTCCCCGTCCCGCGACAGCTCCCACTCCCACGGCGCGACGCCGGTCATCATGCTTCTGCCGGCGCCGGCGGCGCCCCGAGCCGCCGGCACAGCGTCTCCCGCAGCCCCCCGAAGTCTCCGTTCGACATCAGCACGATCCGATCCCCTGCCTGCGCCTCGCTGACGATGGCGTCACCTATCGCGTCCATCGTCGGCAGATGCCTCGCCCGCGTGCCTGCCGCCACCAGATCGTCGACGAGCTGCGTTACCGACAGCCTTTCTTCTGCGGGCAGCGCCGACCGAAAGACGGGCGCCACGATTACCTCGTCCGCTGCTGCGAGCGCCTCCGCGTAGGCGGCCTGAAAGACACGCCGGCACGATGTCGCCGAACGCGGCTCGAATACCGCCCAGACCCGTCCGCCGGCCATCGCGGCTCGCACGGCGGCCACCGTTTCCCGCACCGCGCTCGGATGATGCGCGAAGTCGTCGTAGACGGCGACGCCCTTCCCCACGCCGCGCAGTTCCAGGCGCCGGCGCACCCCGGTGAAATCCCGGAGGGCTGCCGCCGACGCGTCCGGACTAACGCCCACAACCGCTCCGGCGGCCACCGCCGCCAGCGCGTTGCGCACATTGAAGGCCCCGATCAGCGGCAGATCCACGCGGGCCGCCGCCGCGCCCCGAAACAGCACGTCGAACCGGGTCCGGTCCGCGCCATGCTCCACGTCGACGGCCCGCCAATCGGCGCCGGCATCCAGCCCGAACGTCTCGACGGGGCAGTGCGCGGCATCCTGCAGCTCCCGCGCCCCCGCGTCGTCGAAACCGAGCAGCACGCGCCCGTTCGACGGCACGAGCGCGAGGAAACGGCGGAACGCGAGTCGCAGCGCCGCCAGATCCGGGTAGATGTCCGCATGATCGAACTCGAGGTTGCCGACGACGGCCACGAACGGCAGGTACTTGAGGAACTTCGCCGTCTTGTCGAAGAACGCGCTGTCGTACTCGTCTCCCTCGATCACGAACAGGTCGCCCGCCCCCAGCCGGTAGCTCGCTCCGAAGTTGCGCGGTATCCCCCCGACCAGGAAGCCGGGATCGGCGCCGGACTCGACCAGGGCCCACGCCGTCATCGAAGTCGTGGTGGTCTTGCCGTGGGTTCCCGCGACGACGATCGGCCGCGCGTTCCACAGAAACCGCTCGCGCACCATCTCCGGCAACGACACGTAGCGCATCCGCCGCGCGAGGACCGCCTCGACTTCCGGATTGCCGCGCGACACCGCATTGCCGATCACCACCACGTCGATGTCGTCGGTCAGATGGTCTGCGTCGTAGCCCAGCCACGGCGTGATTCCTTCCGCGGCGAGGAAGCGATCCATCGGCGGATAGGCGTGGGCGTCCGATCCCCGCACCCGCACCCCCTGCCGTTTCAGCATGGCGGCCAGAGTCGCCATCGCGGTCCCGCAGATGCCGATGAAGTAGACGCTGGTCACCCGACCGCCGCCTCCTCGATGATCAAGCGCCCGCCGGTCGTCGCTTCCACGGTCACGTCGACGCCGAGCGGTACGGTGAGAAGTGGTCCGGCGGCGTGCCCCGTCGGAAGGCCGAACAGTACCGGACCCGGAACGTCGTCGAGCAGCTCGGCAAGCACGGACCGAATCGTCGGACCCGACGCCGGCTCATCGCATCCGGGGAACTCCGCGCAGACGACCGCGCCGGCGCGAGCGAGAACGCCGGCCTGCCGGAGCTGCACCAGCATTCGGTCGATCCGATACGGTCGCTCGTCGACGTCGTCCAGCAGGAGCACGAATCCCGGTGGCGCGTCGAAAGCGAACGGCGTTCCGAGCGAAGCTGCGAGCTGCGTCAGCGTGCCCCCCAGCAGCGGCCCCCGCGCCCGCCCCCGCTTGAGCACCTCGATCCCGTCGGCGGCCAGCTCGCCGTAGGGGTGGGCGCCTGTCAGTTGACCGAGCAGCGAGGCCCGGTCGTAGCCGTCGTCGCCCGCGGCCAGATGAACCAGCATCGGCCCGTGAAACCCGACCAGGCCGCAGCGCGTCGTCACGTAGCTCAGCAGCGCGGTCACGTCGCTGCACCCGAGCAGCACCTTGCGTCCCGCTCGCATCTGCTCCGCATCCAGCCACGGCAGCACCTGCGCGCTCCCGTAGCCGCCGCGGACCGCGAGGACTCCGGCAATGGAGGGATCGGCCCAGGCTGCCGCGAACGCGTTCGCGCGCACCTCCGCCGTTCCGGCCACGTAGTTCTGCCGCTCGAACACCGACGGCTCGAACACCGGCGTGAACCCCAGCGCGCGCACCTCGTCGAGCCCGCGGTCGAACACCGTCCGGTCGAACGGACTCGCCGGCGCAATCAGCGCGATGCGATCACCCGCGCGCAACGCCGGCGGCCTGCGCATCCTCTACAGAGACTCCCGCATGGCGTGGGCGATCTCCTCATGCTCGGCGCACCCGATCAGCTCGTTCAGGCGCGTCGCCGGAGGCGGCCGCCAGCCGTCGTCCCCCTGGAGGAACCGCTCCCGGGCGCGCCGCTGCCGCCCCAGGGCCTCCTCGACCCGCCGCTCGGACAACGTGCCGTCCTCCACCGCGCGGATCAGGCCTTCGATGACCTCCACCTGCGCCGCCGGATTCGGCTCGCAGAGCAGCACCAGATCGCATCCGGCGCTGACTGCCTCGACGGCCGCGGGCGCCGCCGGGTGGTGCTTCGCAATGGCGCCCATCGCCATGTCGTCCGTAACCACGAGTCCGTCGTACCCCAGCTCGTTGCGCAGCAGGCCGGTGATCACCGGCCGCGACAGCGTGGCCGGCGAGCTCTCGTCCAGTGCCGGATACCGGACGTGCGCGGTCATGATGGCGGCCACGCCCGACTCGATGGCCGCGCGGAACGGCCGCAGCTCGACTTCCCGCAGGCGCCCCGGCTCGTGGTCGACGACCGGCAGCTCCAGATGGGAATCGAGGCTCGTATCCCCGTGCCCGGGAAAATGCTTCCCGCACGCGGCCAGACCCTCCGCTTCGAACGCGCGAATGAGAACGGAGCCGAGCCGTGCGACTTCGCCCGGATCCTCCGACAGCGATCGGTCGCCGATGACCGGGTTGGCGGCATTGGTGTGCACGTCGAGCACCGGCGCGTAGTCGAGCGTGATGCCGACGCTCCGCAGCTCGTGCGCGAGGGCGCGGCCGAAACGCTCCGTCAAATCCGCGTCGCCGCGCCGCCCGAGCGTTTCCAGCGGCGGCCACTCCGTGAACGGCGCCCGCAGGCGCTGCACCCGGCCGCCCTCCTGGTCGACCGACACCCAGGGCGGAATCTCCGTGAGCTGCTTGACGCCGTACGCGATCTCGGCCACCTGCAGCGGCGCTTCGACGTTCCTCGCAAACAGGATCACGCCGCCGAGATCGAACTCGCGCGCGATTGCGCGCAACTCCACCGGCAACGCAACACCGGCGAAACCGACCACGACCAGTTGTCCGAGATGACGCCGCAAGCCTGTAGGCATCCGAAGGGGTTGCGCTCATTATAATTCCTGCGTGCGGATTCACGCGTCGGCTCCCACGCGAGTCGACCTCGCGGGCGGGACGCTGGACATCTGGCCCCTCTATCTTCTTCACGACGACGCCCAGACCCTGAACGCCGCCATCACGGTGCGGGCCGAGTGCCGGCTGACGCCCAACCCCGACGGGCGCCTGCGCATCGTCGCGGAGGACACCGGAGCGAGGGTGGAGGCGGCGCACTGGTCGGAGCTCGCGGTCGCCCCTGCGTCACGCCTGGTGGCACGCGTGCTCCGCTACTTTCGCGCCGAGGCGCTCACCGTCTCCACCCGCTCGGCGGCCCCGGTCGGAGCCGGACTGGCCGGATCTTCGGCCCTCAACATCGCGCTGTGCGCGGCGCTTGCGCGCTGGCACGACCGCCAACTGGCCGGGGAATCGCTGATCGCCCTGGCCCTGAACCTCGAAGCCCAGGTTCTCGGCGTGCCGACCGGAGGCCAGGACTACCGGCCCGCCACCTACGGCGGCATCGCGGCGCTCGAGATGGGTCCGGCCGGGGTGTCGCGCGTTCCACTTGGCGTCGACCCCGAGTCGCTGACCAACCGGATGGTGCTCGTGTACACGGAGCAGTCCCGCGACTCCGGCATCAACAACTGGGAGGTGACGAAGCGCCGCATCGATGGCGACCCGTCCGTCACCTCCCTGTTCGACGAGATCCGCGATGTCGCCCTGGGGATGCGGCGCGCCCTCGAAGCGGCCCGGTGGGACGAGGTGGCCCGCTACGTCGCGCTCGAATGGAACCTGCGCAAGCGCCTGGCGCCGGGGGTCACGACCGCCCGACTCGATGCGCTCATCGCCTGCGGCCGACAGGCCGGCGCCGACGCCGCCAAGGTCTGCGGCGCCGGCGGGGGCGGCTGCCTCCTCTTTCTGGCCCCGCCCGAACGCACCGGAGCGGTGCGGGACGCCCTGGCTCAGGCGGGGGCACGCGTGCTGGACTGTCGCATCGACACCCGCGGACTCCAGATATCGGCTTCGCCTGCCCCGGCTGGCGCAGCATGATGCACAAGGCGGCCGTCGCGCGGACACTCGGGCGGATCGCCAATCACTCGGCGACGAAGCTCAGGTAGTTCGCCTGCGTGACGCGTATGTCCACGACCTCGCCCGATTCGCCGAGCGAGCGACCGGGACGCTCGTTGATTGTGAACCCGCACGCGCCCGCGTCACCGACCCGCAGATCAATCTCCTCCTGCGCGACGATCAGCTCCCGCTCACCGGCGCGCAACAGCCGGGAGACGACCCTGTCGCCATCGGCCGAGGCCTGCACCCAGCAGTCCGCCGTCGCGCTCATCTCCATCGTGAGCCGGCCGGGTTCGACCGCTTCGGTCGGCGCCGGGTCCGGGCGCGAAGGGGACTCGACCGGCGGTGGCGGCGCCGGCTCTTCTGAAGGCTCGGTCGGCGGCTGGGGCGGCGGCGGCTCGGACCCGGTCCCGATCGCAGGCTCCGCGCCCGCCGCGACAACCCTTTCCGGCGCGGGCGCCTCCGCATCGCCGGGGATCAGGGCGCTCAGCACCCACAGGACCAGCGGCACCGCCAACAGCGCGAGCCAGACGACGCTCTTCGCCGTCCGCTGCCGACGGACGAACTCCTCGTTCGCGCGGCCCTCGATGGTCGCATGCAGCGTGGCGACGGAGGATTCGTCCGGAAACCGGGCTTCGAATTCCGCCAGGGTATCCTGGGGATCCAGTCCGACCGTCTCGGCGTAGGAGCGCACGAAGCCGCGGGTGAAGATCCCACCCGGGAGGTTCTCGATATCGTCGCGCTCTATCGCCTGCAGCTTGGAAACGGGAATTTTCGTGGAAGCCGAGACCTCCGCCAGCGTCATGCCGCGCGCCGTGCGCGCATCGAGGAGCAGCTTGCCGAACGGCTCCGGAGAGGCATCAGTCACAGGACCCGCACGTTAGTCGAGGGTTCTTCCGCTGTCAAACGCGGCGCGCAGCGCCTGCACCCGCTCTGCGATTCGCGCGCGGCGCCGGCCGGACGGCCCGCATCGAAAGAGCCGGATACCCGCCACCCCGGCCGCGCCGGTCGCCGCCACCACCGCCCCGTCGTCCGCCGTCACGCCCCCAATCGCGAGGACCGGCCGGCTGGACGCGCGCACGATGCCGCGCAGTGCATCGAGTCCCAGCGGACGCCGGCCCGGTTTCGACGCGGAGGCGAACACGGTGCCGGCGAGCAGATAGTCGATTGCGCCGGACTGCGTTGCCCGCCGCGCCCCGGGAACGTCGTGGACCGACCGCCCCAGAATCCAGCCGCGCGGGCCGAGAGCGCGGACGCGCGGCGCGCAGCGCGCGTCGTCCTTCAGATGCACGCCGTCGGCGCCGGCCGCCAGCGCCACGTCCGGGCGGTCGTTGACGACTACGCGGGCAGACGTGGTGCGGGTGCGGTCCACTGCGCCCCGCACCAGGTCCAGGAGACTTCGGTCGTGCAGATCGGGTTCCCGGATCTGCACGAGGTCGACACCGGCGTCCGCACAATCGGCGATCACGTCCAGAAGCTGCGGCAGCACTCCGGCCCCGGCGTCCGCCACGGTCTCGGCAAGCGCGGTCCGATCGGTCACGAGACAGATCAGGGTCGAAGACCGGAGCGGGACGGGGTTGCAGGCCATGCCTGTCACAGGGAGCGCGGCCGAAAGGAGCGCCGATGCACGTCGGAGTACCCGAACCGGGCGACGGCGTCGACATGCGCACGGGTCGCGTATCCCTTGTGGCGGTCGAAGCCATAGCGTGGGTCGACGTCGTGCAACCGCACCATCTCGCGGTCACGGATCACCTTCGCCACGATCGAAGCGGCAGCGATCGCCGCGCAACGCCTGTCACCGCCGACCACGGCACGCTGCGGCAGGTCGAGGCCGGGCACGCGAAAGCCGTCGACGAGAGCGAATGCCGGTTGCGGCTCGAGCGCCAGGATCGCGCGGCGGAGGGCATCGAGCGATGCGCGGTGCACGTTGAGCCGATCGACATCGCCCGGCGGCGCCGAGGCTACCGCCCAGCGTGCAGTCCCGGTGATCTCGACGTAGAGTCGCTCGCGCTGCAACGCCGTCAGCAGCTTCGAATCACGCAGGCCGGCAATGTGCCCTCGGGAATCGAGTACCACCGCAGCGGCCACCACGGGCCCGGCCAGTGCACCCCGGCCTGCCTCGTCGGCCCCCGCGACATGCACGAACCCTCGACGACGCAGCGCGTTCTCCATGGTCCGCCGCGCCGCCGGACGGGGGCTCGCCACGAGATGCCGGGGCCAGGGGCTAGCGCCTGCGCCGTTCGCGCATGCGCGCCGCCTTGCCCCGCAGCTTTCTGAGGAAGTACAGCTTCGCGCGCCGAACGCGCGCGGAGCGCACGACCTCGATCCGGTCGATCATCGGCGAGTGCAACGGGAAGATCCGCTCGACGCCCTGGCCGAACGACACCTTGCGAACGGTGACGGTCGAGCCGGTGCCGCGGCGATGCTGGCCGATGACGATCCCCTCGAACACCTGAATCCGTTCCTTCTCCCCCTCGGTCACCCGCACGTGCACCCGAATGGTATCGCCCGACCGGATGTCCGGCCGTTCGACGAGCTGGTTCTGCTCCACCGCTTCGATGGCCTTCATGGCTCTGCTCTCCTGGTTGCCCCCTGCGTCTCAAGCTCGCGGAGACACTCCCGTTCCTCGTCGTCGAGACGCGCACGCCGCAACAGATCCGGTCGTCGGCGGAGCGTGCGCTTCACCGCCTCGCGCTTCCGCCACCGCCGTATCCCGGCGTGATCGCCCGACACCAGCACTTCAGGCACCTCTTGCCCGTTCAAACTGGCCGGACGGGTGTACGTCGGACCGTCCAGCATCCGGCGCACGAACGAGTCCGTCGCCACCGACTCCGAATTGCCCACCACACCCGGCACCTGCCGCGACACCGCGTCGATGACGACGGCCGCGGCCAGCTCGCCGCCACTCAGGACGTAGTCCCCGATCGAGATCTCCTCCGTGGCCACCTGCCCGCGCACGCGCTCGTCGACGCCCTGATAGCGCCCGCACAGCAGAACAACGTGCCCGAGGCCGGTCAAACGGACCGCCGCCTCGTGCGTGAAGGTCTCGCCCTGCGGGGACATCAGGATCACCGCGGCCGGCTCGCCACGGCGGTCGCGTACGTGCTCGACGGCGCGGAGGAACGGCTCGACCTTCAGCACCATGCCCGGCCCGCCGCCGTACGGCGCGTCGTCCACCGTACGGTGACGGTCCGTCGTGAAATCCCGCAGGTCGTGCACCGCCACATCCAGCAGGCCGGCCTCGCGCGCACGCCCGACCACGCCGACGCTCGTGACCTGCTCCACCAGCTCGGGAAAGACCGTGACGACGTCGAATTTCATCCGTCGCTCCCGGTACCGGGACGGCCAGACCGCCGGCCGCCGGCCGCCGCCCGCGTCCGATTCACCTCGAGCAGGCCGTGCGGCGGATCGATGACAATCGACTCCGCGTCCGCATCGACCGTGACGCAGATCTCCGCAACCAGCGGAACGTCGATCTCGCGCCCTCGCGGGCCGACGATCAGGCGCTTGGCTCCCGCGGGTCCCTCGACCGCGGCCACCGTCCCGACCTCGTCGCCGCTCACCGTCCGTACCACGCAGCCGACGAGCTCATGTTCGTACCACGTGTCCGGCGGAAGGGGCTGCAACGCCTCGTCCGGCACGCGCAGCTCGGCGCCCCGCAGGCTCTCCGCGGCGCTCAGGGTGTCTACCCTCTCGAAGGAGACGACCGGACGACCGCCGTGGAACCACGCGTCCCGGATCTTCACCGCGACGGGCACGCCGGCCCGTGCCATGAACAGCGTGCCGCCCGCGCGGAAGCGCTCCTCCGGGAAGTCGGTCTCCGGATTGACCACCACCTCGCCATGTCTCCCGTGCGTCCGGGCCACGACGCCGACGATCGCCATCTCCTGCCACGAGCCGTGCTCCACCCGCGCGTCACTCCTCGTCGAGAAAGTCGACCGCGGCCCGCATGCCGTCGCGTTCGGCGGCGATCTCGGCCAGCGCCCGCACCGCCGATGCAGTGCGGCCGCGACGTCCAATCAGCTTGCCGAGGTCACCCGAACGTGTCGTCAGCTCGATGCGCACATCCCCGTGCTCGACCCGTTCGTCCACCTGAACCGAGTCGGGATGATCGACGAGCGCCTTCGCGATCACCTCGACCACGTCCCGCGCGCGGCTCACGAAGCCGCCGGCGCCGCCGCCGACTCCGCCGCCTCCTCGCCTCCGGCCGCGGCCGCGGGATTGCGTGCGATGAGCGTACGAACGGTGTCGCTCATCTGCGCGCCCAGCGCCACCCAGTGCTCGATCCGATCGATCTTCACCGTCAGCGCCTCGGGCTGCACCGTCGGGTCGTAGTGCCCCACCACCTCCAGCGCGCGTCCGTCGGGGGCGCTGCGCGAGTCGATCACCACCAGCCGGTAGAACGGACTCTTCTTCGCTCCCTGCCGCCGCAGTCGAATCGTCAGCATCCTCTCTCTCTCCTTCACCCGTCGCTTCGCCGCCGCGAGACCGCGCGGCGCGGCCCCGGCATCATTGCATGGTCGGCAACGCCATGCGCCGCCGCTTCCCTTTCCGCCGGCTCCGCCCGCCGACGGTCTTCAACATCTTGCGCATCTCCGCGAACTGCCGGAGCAGCCGATTGACGTCCTGCACCGTCGTCCCGCTGCCACGCGCCACGCGGCGCCGCCGGCTCCCGTTCATGACCGCCGGGGTCCGGCGCTCCTGCGCCGTCATCGAATCGATGATGGCCACCATGCGGGTCATCACGCTCGCATCGACCTCGCCCTCGGGGATCCGCGAACCGAGCCCCGGAATCATGCCGAGCACCTGGTTCAGCGGCCCCATCCGACCGACGGCCCGCATCTGCTGCTTCAGATCGTCGAGCGTGAGCCCGTTGCTCCGGATGCGCGTCGCCATCGACGCGGCGTCGTCCTGGGCAATCGCCTGCTCGGCCCGCTCGACGAGGCTCAGCACGTCGCCCATGCCCAGGAGACGCGACACCAGCCGGTCGGGCCTGAACGGCTCCAGGTCCTCCATCCGTTCACCGGTCGCCGCGAACGTGACCGGCACGCCGACCACCGACACCACGGACAGCGCCGCCCCGCCCCGCGCGTCGCCGTCCAGCTTGGTGAGAACCACGCCGGTCACGCCGAGCCGGTGGTTGAACTCCCCGGCGCTTCGGACCGCGTCCTGTCCGGTCATCGCGTCGGCCACGAACAGCAGGTCCGAAGGCTTCACGGCATCCCGGATGGCCACGATCTCGCGCATCATCTCTTCGTCCAGGTGGAGGCGGCCGGCGGTATCCACGAGCAGGACGTCGAAGCCGAGCTGTCGCGCCTCGGACACCGCCGCGGCGGCGCGCCGCACCGGGTCTCCCGAATCTCCCTCGTGAATTCGCAGCCCCGCGTCCCGCGCGAGCACCGCGAGCTGCTCGATAGCCGCCGGACGCCGCACGTCGGTGGAGACCAGAAGCGGATGCCGGCCCTGGCCGGACAGCCAGCGCCCCAGCTTCGCGGTCGTCGTGGTCTTGCCCGAGCCCTGCAATCCGACCAGCAGCACCACCTGCGGCCGGTCGGCCGCGGCCGAGAGCCCCGCGCGGGACTCGCCGAAGAGTTGCAACAGCTCGTCGCGAACGATGGCGACGACCTGCTGGGAGGGGGTGAGGCTGTCGAGCACGGCCCGTTCGGTGGCTCGATCGCGCACGCGATCAATGAAGGCCTTGACGACCTTGAAGTTGACGTCCGCCTCGAGCAGCGCCAGCCGGATCTCCCGCAACGTACGCTCGACCGTCTCCGGCGTCAGCCGCACCTCGCGGCGCAACGACCCGAAGACGTCCTGCAAGCGTGAGCCGAGTGCCTGGAACATCGGAGGGACCCGCTCCCGTCCGGGCCACTTGTCGAGAAGCCGTAAACGCTTCTCAGGAAACTGGTTATTTTAGACCGTAGCGAGTGGCCGCGTCCAGACTGCGGCGCGAGATCCTACACGGACGACAGCCGGTGACCGAGCTTCTCCTTCTTCGTGCGGAGATAGCGCTCGGTGAACTCGGTCGGCTCGATCTCCAGGGGCACCGATCTCTCCACCGCCAGCCCGTAGCCGTCGAGGCCGACGAACTTCCGGGGGTTGTTGGTGAGCAGGCGCATCGTGCGCACGCCGAGGTCGCCCAGGATCTGCGCGCCGATGCCGTAGTCGCGCTGGTCCGGCTTGAAGCCGAGATGCTCGTTCGCCTCCACGGTGTCGAGCCCCTGATCCTGCAGCTCGTACGCGCGGATCTTGTTGGCCAGCCCGATGCCGCGCCCCTCCTGGTTCAGATAGAGGAGCACCCCGCGGCCCTCGGCGGCGATCCTCTCCATCGCCCGCGACAACTGCGCCCCGCAGTCGCAGCGGGTGGACGCCAGCACGTCGCCGGTCAGGCATTGCGAATGGACGCGCACGAGCACGCTCTTGCCGTCGCCGACCTCTCCGCGCACGAGCGCGACGTGGGTCCGCCCGTCGATGAGACTGTCGTAGGCAGTCACCGTGAAGGGTCCGTGCGCGGTCGGAAGCTGCGCCGAGGCGAGGCGCTTCACGAGACGGTCGTGGCGCATCCGGTGCTTGATGAGATCCGCAACGGTGATCATCGGCAGATCATGCCGCCGCGCGAACTGGTCGAGGTCGGGCACGCGGGCCATCGTGCCGTCGTCGTTCATGATCTCGCAGATGACCCCGGCCGGGTAGAGGCCGGCGAGCCGGGCGAGATCGACCGCCGCTTCCGTCTGGCCGGCGCGCACCAGCACGCCCCCGTCGCGCGCGCGCAGCGGGGAAACGTGGCCGGGCTTGGCGAGATCGCTCGGACGGGTCGCCGGATCGATCGCCACCCGGATCGTGGCGGACCGGTCGGCGGCGGAAATCCCGGTCGTGGTGACGTGCTTCGCGTCGATGGGCACGGCGAACGCCGTCTCGAACCGCGACGTGTTCTCGCTCACGATCATCGGTATGTCGAGCTCGTCGAGACGCTGCCCGGTCATGGACAGGCAGATCAGGCCGCGACCGTAGCGCGCCATGAAGTTGATCGCGTCGGGGGTGACCTTCTCCGCGGCGATGGTCAGGTCCCCTTCGTTCTCGCGATCCTCGTCGTCCACCACGATCAGCATGCGGCCGCGACGAAACGCCTCGACTGCATCGTCGATGCTCGCGAACCGCGCACCCGACGGACTCTCGCCGGAGGTGGCGGCCGGCGCTTCCGGTTTGTTGCTGTCGGTCATGGCCGGCTCGACGTTGCCCTCCTCGGGTCGCCTCCGAACGCCTCCAGAGCGCGGGCGACGTACTTTCCGATGATATCGCACTCGATGTTGACGGCGTCGCCGGCGCGCCGTGCGTGGAGATTGGTGCAGCGCCAGGTGTGCGGCACGATCTGCACGGTGAAGCGCTCCGCCTCGAGCCCGGCGACGGTCAGACTGATCCCGTCGACCGCAACCGATCCCTTCGTCACGACATGGCGTGCGAGATCCGCCGGATATGCCACGGTCACCCACCAGAAGTCGGTCTCCTGCTCGATCCCGGCAAGACGCCCGACACCGTCGACATGTCCCTGCACGAAGTGCCCCCCCAGCCGATCGGAGGGCAGCAGGGGGCGCTCCAGGTTCACGGTCGCCCCCTCGCGCAGATCCTCCAGATTGGTGACCCGCAGGGTCTGCGGGGAGACATCCGCTTCGAATCCCGAAGCGTCGAAACGCACCACCGTCAGGCAGACGCCGTTCACGGCGACGCTGTCTCCGATCGCGAGCTGGGCGGCGATGTCGGCAGCGATGCGGATTCGCCGTCCGGACGGCAGCTCGCGGGTCGCAGCGACCTCTCCCAGCGCCTCAACGAGTCCCGTGAACATCGGCCTCCATCAACACGTCCGGCCCGAGCGCCCGGACGGCGAGAGCATCGACAGCGCGAAAGACCGCATCGCGGTCCATCCAGGCAACGCCCGATGGTCCCACCTCGACCGGCGCGACGAACACCTGCACCCGGTCGACGAGACCCGCCTCCCATGCCGCCTCGTGCACCAGCCGGCCCCCTTCGAGGACGAGGCTCGTCACGCGACGCCGCGCGAGCTGCTCGAAGGCGTTGCGGAGGAACCCGCCGGCATCGACGCATTCGACCTCCGCACCGGCGTCGGTGAGCCGCGCCAGCCGCTCGCGGTGCCGCGCGGACGCCGACTCCACCGTCACCACGACGACCGGCCCGGACTCCAGCGTCCCGAAGAGCCGCGCCGTCGGCGGCGTGCGCAGCCGGCGATCGAAGACGGCCCGTGTCAGCGGCAGCGCCCTCCGCGCCCCGCGCGCAGTCAGCAGCGGATCGTCGACCAGCACCGTCGTCGACCCCACGCCGATCGCGTCCACCTCGGCCCGCTGCGCGTGCACGGCCCGGCCGGCCGCGGGCGACGTCAACGTCGTTCGCGCCCCCGGCCGCGCTGCGATGCAGCCGTCGAGACTGGCGGCGACCTTCATCGTCACGAAGGGCCGCCGCCTGGACACCCACGTGACGAACGCCTCGTTCAACCGCGTCGCCTCGCACTCCCGGACACCGGCATCGACCCTGATTCCCCGGCGGCGAAGCGACTCGATGCCCCTGCCGTTCACCACCGGATTCGGGTCCGGCATCGCCA
Organism: Acidobacteriota bacterium; assembly: GCA_021296515.1. GTDB lineage: Bacteria > Acidobacteriota > Vicinamibacteria > Vicinamibacterales > UBA8438 > WTFV01. Next base: position 107,766 of record JAGWAH010000001.1, read on the forward strand.
CCACCACCCGCGCCAACGCCGCCTCGACGATCCGGTCGACGCAGGGTCCGGTTCGCCCGTGATGGCAGCACGGTTCGAGCGTGCAGTACAGGGTCGCTCCCCGCGCGGCCGCGCCGGCCTCGGCCAGCGCGCGAACCTCCGCGTGATCGCCTCCCGCCCGCTCGTGGTAACCGGAGCCCACGACGGCGCCGCGGCCGTCGACGATGACCGCGCCGACCATGGGATTCGGACTCGTCCGCCCGCGGCCCTTCGCGGCAAGCCGCAGGGCCTCGCGCATGTATGCGTCGTCCCGCGCGGTGGACTCCATGGTCTCCTACCAGGCCTTCTCGAACAACGCGTCGACGTAGTCGCCGGCCGAGAACGGAAGCAGGTCGTCGATTCCCTCACCGACCCCGACGTAGCGGATCGGCACCCCGAGCTCCCCCGCGATGGCCACCGCGACGCCGCCCTTCGCGGTGCCGTCGAGCTTGGTCAGCACGATGCCGGTCACTCCCGCCGTCTCCAGGAACCGGCGCGCCTGGGAGATGCCGTTCTGTCCCACGCTGGCGTCCACCACCAGCAGCACCTCGTGGGGCGCACCGGCCGCCGCACGGCCCGCGACGCGGCGTATCTTCCCCAGCTCTCCCATCAGATCGGCGCGGGTATGCAGACGGCCCGCCGTATCGACGAACACCACGTCGCGGCCCCGCGCCCGCGCCGCCGAGATCGCGTCGAAGACGACCGCAGCAGGATCGGCTCCATCGGCGGCGCGCACGATGTCGACCGACGCGCGTTCCGCCCATACCGCGATCTGCTCGACCGCGGCCGCCCGGAACGTGTCCGCCGCGCAGATGAGAGGCGTCCGGCCATCGAGGCGGCAGCGATGGGCCAGCTTTCCGACCGTCGTGGTCTTGCCGGTCCCGTTGACGCCGACCACGAGCACGACCCGCGGCGACGGAACCTCCACCGGGAGCGCCGCCACGCCGGCCAGAACACCGCGGATCTCGGTCTTGACGCGGTCCCGGAGGTCGCCCGCGCCGTCCTCGCCGACCCGCGCGACGATACGGCCTGCCGTCAGCACCCCGACGTCCGCCTCGATCAACAGCTCCTCAAGAGCCTCGAGGGTCTCGGCGCTCGGGTCGCCGCTCCCGGAAGTACCGCTCAGACGCTCGAGCCGGCTCGTCCAGCGCCTGGCCGTGCGCCGCAACCCGTCTCGCAGACGGCCGACGATGCTCATTCGTCCAGCTCCGATCGCTGGCGCCGGAGCATGAGATCCTCCACCGCGGCCCGCGGCGTCTTGTGACCGCCGATTACTTCAGCCATCTGCGCAGTGATGGGCAGCTCCACGCCGTGCCGCGCGCCCAGATCGAGCACCGCCCGGGTCGTGCGGACTCCTTCCGCGACCATCCGCATTCCGTCGAGCACCTCGTCGAGGGGGCGTCCCTTGCCGAGCTCGATCCCGAGTTGGCGGTTGCGGCTCAGCCCGCCTGTGCACGTCAGCACGAGGTCGCCGAGACCGCTCAGGCCCGCCAGCGTGTCCCGCCGTCCACCGAGGGCGTACGCCAGACGCGACATCTCGGCCAGCCCGCGCGTCACCAGCGCCGCTATCGCGTTGTGCCCGAGCCCCAGCGACTCGATGCCGCCGGCCGCGATGGCGATGACGTTCTTCATCGCGCCCCCGATCTCGACACCGACGACGTCGTCGCTCGCGTACAGCCGGAAGCGGTCCGACCGGAAGTCCTGCTGAACGGCGGTGACCGCCTCCCGCCGCCGGCCGGCCACGGCCACCGCGGTGGGCACGCCCCGCGCCACCTCCGCCGCGAAGCTGGGGCCCGACAGCACCGTCACGGCCCGCTCGCCGCCGACCTCCTGGGCGATCACTTCCGACACCCTGAGGAGCGTTCCGTCCTCGATGCCCTTCGCCGCGCTGATGACCGTCACGTCCGGCCGGAGGCGGTCCGCGGCGCGGCGCAGCACCTGCCGGGCCCCGTGCGACGGCACCGCGGCGACGACGTACACCGCGCCGTCCACGGCGTCCTCCAGCGCCGGAGCCAGGTGCACGGATCGCGGCAACTCGACGCCGGGCAGGTACACGTCGTTGCGACGCTGAGCCTCCATCTGACCGACGAGCTGCGCATCCCGACCCCACAGCCGCACCTCGCGCCCGCAGCGAGCGAGATGGATTGCCAGCGCCGTGCCCCAACTGCCGCAGCCGAGCACGGCCACCGGTCCGATCAACGCCACCCGCACGTCCTCCTGCTGTACATCGTCTCGTGGGGACCCGGTCGCGCCCGCGGGGCGCGCCGGATCGGCGCCCGGTGTCGCACTCGATCGCCGGCGCGTACCGAGTATGCCCGATCTCGAAAGCCGGATGAGTCACGCCGCGCCGCCTTCGAGCGCCGCCGTGGCCAGGCGATGGTAGGTCGAGCCCTCCGATTCCAGGCGGCTCTGGTACAGAGAAATGCGATCCACCGTCCAGGAAATCGGCGGCAGCGCGGTCTCGGCCAGTGCGGCGCGCAGCCGGCGGCCGCCGTGAGTTCGCAGCCGGCGCACGCGGCCCAGCGTGACGTGCGGCTCGAAACGCGGGGGGCCCGGCCCGTAACCGCGGTCCTCCAGACGCCGCCAAAGCAGTCGCGCCACGACGGCTGCCTGCTCGCCTCCTCTCCCGGGCCCCATCCAGACAACCCGCGGAGCACCGGACGATGGAAAGACGCCCGCCACCGACAGCGAGAGACGGAAGGGCGGCTGCGCGAACGGCGCGGCCGCCAGGGCGCGGAGAATGGTGGACGGGTCCGGGACGTCTCCGAGGAACGCCAGCGTCAAGTGCAGCTTCGCCGGCCTCACCCACCGGATCGAAGCGCCGAGACCGGCGGCCCGCCCGGCCAACAGGATGCCGACCCGCTCCGCGGCGGCCCGCGCGGGCGCGTCGAGATCGATCGCGAAGAAAAGACGCACTACGAGCCCGTCGACGGCGCGCGAAGCAGCGCGCGGCGGAGCAGATCGAGCGCGGCCTGCGACGCCTGGAACTTCACCCGCTCGCGGTCGCCGGGAAGCTGCACGCGGCGTACCCGCGGCGGCGCCCCGCGGGCGGCCAGCGCCAGGCACACCGTTCCCACCGGCTTCTCGGGCGTCGCCCCGCCGGGGCCGGCGATCCCGGTCACCGCGAGGCCGAAATCGACATCGGCCGCCACGCGCGCCGCCTCGGCCATCGCCTCGGCCACCGCCTCGCTCACCGCGCCGTGGGCCTCGATGAGCCCCGGGGCGACCCCCAGGGCCACCTTCGCCTGGTTGCTGTAGAGAACCCACCCCGCGTGAACGTACGCCGAGCTGCCCGGCACGTCCGTGAGCCGCGACGCGATCAATCCGCCGGTGCAGGACTCGGCGACGGCGACACGCGCTTCCCGTCGCCGCAGCAGCTCCCCCACCACCTCCGGCAGGGTCCGCCCGTCGGTGCTCACGACACAGCTACCGAGCACGCCCGCCAGCTCCTCCACCGCCGCATCGAGAACGCGCCCCCCCTCGGCGGGATCGGCGCCGACCGTCGACAGGTGCAGGTCGATCTGTCCGAGGGAGGCGAGAATCGTCGTCGAGACGGAGGGCTGCCGCGCGGCCAGCGGCCCATAGATCGGACGGGCCAGCTCATCGATATGCGATTCCGTCCGTCCGGTCGTGCGGATCGTACGCCGCTGAACCCTCCTGCCGCCGGCCGCGGCAGCCAGCCGGTCTGCGACCAGCCGGTCGAACATCGGCCGCAGTTCCCGCGGAGGTCCGGGCAACAGGACCAGTCGGCACCCACCTGCCGTCAACCAGAGCCCCGGCGCGGTTCCGGCCGGATTCGGCAGCACCTCCGCTCCACGCGGAATCGCCGCCTGCCGGCGGTTGATCTCCGGCATCTCCAGACCGCGCGCCTCGAACCGGGCGCGAATCCGGGTGACGATGTCCGCCGATTCGTCGAGCGGCACGCCGAGCAGATCCGCGACGACATCGCGCGTCACGTCGTCTGCGGTCGGTCCGAGTCCCCCGGTCACGATCACGACGTCCGCCGCGGTCATGGCGTAGCGCAGCGCGCTCGCAAGACCGCGAGGCTCATCCCCCGCCACCAGCTTCTGAACGATGTCGATCCCGACCCCGTTGAGTCGGTCGGTGATGAACAGAGAGTTCGTATCGGTCTTGTGCGGCGTCAGCAGCTCCGACCCGACGGCGACGATCACGGCCGACGACGGACCGCTGCCGCGTCGTTCCGTCATCCGAGCATCACCGACGGCGCGACGGCCGCTCCCACCCGTACCGTCACGTAGGCGTAGAGGCCGGCGACGACGTCGTCCGCCATCACTCCCCATCCGGCCGGCAGGCGCTCGGCCGCACGAGCCGGGAACGGCTTGACGATGTCGAAGAACCTGAAAGCCAGAAAGCCGGCCACGAGCCCCGGCCAGGCAACCGGAACCCAAAACAACGTGATGAGCATGCCGGCGATCTCGTCGATGACGATGGCCCCCGGGTCGCGGCGACCATAGCGCCGCTCCGCCACCGTCGCGGACCAGATTCCGACCACGAGCACGGTTCCCAGCAACAGCGCCTCCGCGCCGGCCTCGCCGGTCAGACGCACCAGAAGCAGCAGGCAGAGGCCCACGGCGGAACCCCAGGTACCGGGCGCGATCGGGGCCAGCCCGACGTAACCGGCCGTCGCGACGGGCAGCGCCAGGCGGGACATCACCGCACGCGGACGGCACACGGACCGTGAGTCTCGAACCGGAGAGTGTGCATGCGCCTCGAGAGGTTTCGCGTCTCGATTCTCCCGCGTCTCGCAAGGCGGGAAGGCATGGCGCGCGGTGCGCCGCGCCGGGAAGTGATGCGATTATGGGACGAGAACCTGGGGGCCGTCAACGGCCGCAGCAGATGATAGAAGCCGTCCCGAACATCAGCGAGGGCCGCCGGGAAGAGTTCGTGCGGGAGGCCGTCGAAGCGATCGAGGCGGTACCGGACGTCCGAGTGCTCGACTGGTCGTCGGACGCCTCCCACAACCGGTCGGTCATCACGCTGGCCGGTGAGGCGGACCCGTTGCGCGCAGCGATCCTGCGGCTGTTCGAGGTGGCGGTGAAGCGGATTGACCTGCGCCGTCACAGCGGGGCCCATCCTCGCATCGGCGCGGTCGACGTCGTTCCGTTCGTGCCGCTCGGCGGGGTGTCGATGGAAGCCTGCATCGAGCTCGCGCACGCAACCGGCCGGGAAGTGGCGGAGCGCTTGCAGTTGCCGGTCCTGATGTACGAGGCGGCCGCCGCCGTCCCTGCCCGACGCCGCCTGGAACACCTGCGGCGCGGTCAGTTCGAGCGTCTCGCCGGCAAGCTCCTGCAGCCCGACTGGAGGCCGGACTACGGCCCCCGTCACCCACATCCCTCGGCGGGGGCGACGGCTATCGGGGCGCGCGGTCCGCTCATCGCCTTCAACGTGAACCTCGCGTCGCGTGAGCTCGACATCGCCCGGCGGATCGCGCGAGCAATCAGGGAGAGCGGCGGCGGCCTGCCGCACGTCAAGGCCATGGGCGTGCTGCTCTCGACCTCCTCCGGAGACATCGCCCAGGTGTCGATGAACCTGACCGACTACCGGCGCACTCCGCTGTCCGCAGCCCTGGACCGCGTCGCTCGGGAAGCGGCGCGCGAGGGAGTGGAGGTCGCCGGCACGGAACTCATCGGGCTCGTGCCGCGGGCGGCGATGGACGGTTCGGCGGGCGGGAGGCCCATGCTCGACGTCATTCATCCGGACCGGACGATCGAGGCGCGGCTCGAGCGCCTCCGTCCTTCTCTTCCTGACCATCGAGCAGCCCCTTGAGCACCTCCATGAACTCCCCGAGATCGCGAAAATCGCGGTAGACGGACGCGAACCGGACATAGGCCACCTTGTCGAGCACCTTGAGCTCGTCCATCACGAAGGCCCCCACCGCCTCGGTGGACATCTCCTTGTCGGGCCGCTCGTGCAACGCCGCCTCCACCCGATTCGCGACCGTCTCGAGGATCGCCACGCTCACGGGACGTTTCTCGCAGGCCTTGAGCATCCCTGCAATCACCTTCCGTCGTTCGAAGCGCTCCCGCGTCCCGTCCTTCTTGACGACCATGTACGGGATCTCGTCGATCCGCTCGTAACTGGTGAAACGGCGCTCGCAACGGGTGCACTCCCGTCGGCGGCGGATCGCATCGCCCTCCCGACTCTCACGGGAGTCGACCACCCGATCGTCGAGGTAGCCGCAGAACGGACACTTCACCGCTCGTCCTCCACGCGCGCATCAGGCTCCGTCCGGCCTGCCGCCGCCCCCGCCAAGCGGCTGATGCTCGTCAGATGCACCCCCTCACAGGCCATCAGGACGACGCCGCCAATCGTGACCGGCACGAACGAGATGGCGTGCGCCACGAGACCCGCTCCGACCGCGCTCTCGGCGCTTGCGGCGAAGAGCGTCGTCGCCCCCACCTGGAAGGCGGCATGGTAGCCGCCGACTCCCGCCGGCGTCGGCACCGCGACACCGAGCACGACCAGAACCAGCAGGATTCCGGCGCCGGACGGCGGCATGTCGACGCCGAAGGCCACCGACACCAGCCAGATTCCGGCCGAGATCGACACCCACACGAAGACCGTCCACGCCAACGCCCATACCAGCGGACCCGGCCGCCGCATCACCCCGAGACCCTCCGAGAAACGGTGCGAGACCCGGGCGAGCCCTGACGAGAGTCCGGCCGGCAGGGTCGACGTCACGCGCGCGACTCCGCGGCCGACCGCCTCCGGATTCGTGGCCGCCGCGCAGGCCAGCACCAGGGTGCCGAGGGCCAATCCACCGGCGGCGATCGCCCCCGCGTACAGCGCGGGCAGCAACGCGCCGGGCTCGCTGCCGAGGTTCGGCGCGAATGCGGCGACCGACAGCCCGAAGATCGCGAGAATCACCACGATGTCCAGCAATCGCTCCAGCACCACCGTCCCGATCGCCGCGCTCACGCTGAGCTGTTCGCGGCGGGCGAGCACGTACGGCCGGAGGATCTCGCCGACACGTCCCGGCAGAATGGCCGTCGCGGCGAAGCCCATCACCGTCGCCCGCAGAGCGCCCCCCAGTCGCACCCGGCCCAGCGGTTCGAGCAGGTAGCACCAGCGCACCGCGCGCGCCAGATAGGTCGCAATCATGGCCAGGACGGCGAGCCCGAGCAGATCGAGCCGGGCGCTCAAGACTGCGTCCGCCACGCGATCGAGATCCGCGCCGCGCAGCACGAACGCCATCAGGCCGACTCCCAACAGGCCGATGACGATCGTGCGAATGTGTCTCCGCATGCCGACCGACCGTACTACATTTTGTTTTGCCGTCGCGCGAGGGTCCCGTTAAGCTATACGTCTTCTCCATCCGCACGAGGGTCTCCTGTTGTCATCCAGCGCTTCCGTCTTCGAAACGTCTCTCGACGGCATCGCCGTCCACCGCCGCGGCAAGGTCCGCGACATGTACGAGGTCGGCGAGCATCTGCTCATGGTCGCCACCGACCGGATCTCGGCCTACGACGTCGTGCTCGGCTCGGCCGTTCCGGACAAGGGCCGGGTGCTCACGCAGTTGTCGGCGTTCTGGTTCGGACGTACCGGAGACATCGTGGGCAACCACCTGATCTCGACGGCTCCCGGCGACTATCCGGACTCGTTGGGCGCGCACGCCGATCTGCTGGCCGGACGCTCGATGCTGGTGCGCCGCACGAAGCCCATCCCCATCGAGTGCGTCGCCCGCGGGTACCTGTCCGGATCCGGCTGGAAGGAATACCAGCGCGACGGGCAGGTCTGCGGCGTCCGGCTACCCTCCGGCCTGCGCGAGTCCGACCGGCTGCCGGAGCCGATCTTCACGCCGGCCACCAAGGCGGAGACCGGCCACGACGTCAACATCAGCGAAGCCGAGGCCGCCCGACTCGTCGGTCCGGATCTGGTGGCGCGACTCCGCGCGCTGACTCTGGCGCTCTACGAGCACGGCGCGGCCCACGCCGCGGAGCACGGCATCATCGTGGCGGACACCAAGTTCGAGTTCGGTATCGTCTCCAGCGGCGCTGGCGACGAGGTCATACTCATCGACGAGGTGCTGACGCCGGACTCTTCGCGGTTCTGGCCCGCCGAGCGGTACACCGCGGGCGGACCGCAACCGAGCTTCGACAAGCAGTACGTCCGCGACTACCTGGATCGCATCGCATGGGACCGCAAACCGCCCGCTCCGACGCTGCCGGACGACGTCGTCTCGAACACGCGCCTGAAGTACGTCGAGGCGTACCGCCTGCTGACCGGCCGCGATCTCCAGAATTGAGGACAGGAGTCGACGCGTGCGCGAAGAACTCGACCGCCTGGTGGACGAGATGTTGACCAAGGGCATCCGCTACGAGGATGCGCAGAGCGAGATCGAGAAGCGATTCATCAGCCGCGCGCTGGAGAAGTCGAACGGCCGACTCGGTCGAGCCGCCAGCCTCCTGGGAATCCACCGCAACACCCTGAGCCGCAAGATGGCCGCCCACCGCCTGAAGCGGACCGGCTGAGGCGGCCCCGCTCCCGGCCCCCGCCTTGACGCGATTCCCGTGCGGTCAGTAAAATAGCAGACTCGGTGGGCGACTGCTAACGCCACCAGAGGAGTGCCGCGCGGGGAAGCGACTCGTGCGGGTGACGGAGTTTCTCAAAGAAGGGAGTAGCACAGTTCATGGCTGCCAAGGTACGACCACTTCACGACCGCATCATCGTCGAGCGCATCGAGGAAGGCGAGCAGCAGGTCGGCGGCATCATCATTCCGGACACGGCGAAGGAGAAGCCGCAGCAGGGCAAGGTGATCGCGGTCGGCAACGGCAAGATCAAGGACGACGGCACGGTGACCCCGCTCGACGTCAAGGCGGGCGACACGGTGCTGTTCGGCAAGTACTCCGGCCAGGAGATCAAGCTGGAGGGCGACGAGTTCCTCGGCGTCATCGAAAGCGACTAGGCGGCAACATCCGCATTTCCAGTGATTGGAGTTCGAGAATAATGGCCAAGCAGATCGTCTACGGACAGGAATCTCGCCAGAAGATCATCGAGGGCGTCAACCAGCTCGCCAACGCGGTCAAGGTCACCCTCGGCCCGAAGGGCCGCAACGTGATCCTCGACAAGAAGTTCGGCTCGCCCACCATCACCAAGGACGGCGTCACCGTCGCCAAGGAGATCGACCTCAAGGACCCGCTCGAGAACATGGGCGCGCAGATGGTTCGCGAGGTCGCGAGCAAGACCTCGGACATCGCCGGCGACGGCACGACCACGGCGACCGTGCTCGCCCAGGCAATCTACCGCGAGGGCGCCAAGAACGTCGTGGCCGGCGCCAACCCCATGGAGATCAAGCGCGGCATCGAGACCGCGGTGGACACCGTCGTCGGCAAGCTGCGGGATATGTCGAAGAGCGTCAGCGGCAACATGATCGCGCAGGTCGGCACCATCTCGGCCAACAACGACGCGACGATCGGCACCATCATCGCCCAGGCGATGGACAAGGTGGGCAAGGACGGCGTCATCACCGTCGAGGAAGCCCGCACGCTCGAAACCTCCCTCGATGTCGTCGAGGGAATGCAGTTCGACCGCGGCTACCTCTCGCCGTACTTCGTGACCGACGCCGAGCGGATGGAGTGCGTCCTCGAGAACCCGATCATCCTCATCCACGAGAAGAAGATCAGCT
>JAGWAH010000136.1 GCA_021296515.1 Acidobacteriota bacterium
CCCTCCACGGGCTCGACGAGACCTGGGAGTGGGGCCTCAAGGCGCACGGCAGCTACATGTTCCCGGGGGACGTCCAGGTGGGCGTGTTCTATCAGGGCCTGAGCGGCTTCCCGATACAGCGGACCGCGCGGTTCCTGCGGAACGACCCCGACGGGCTGTTCCACTTCCGCAACCAGGGCACCCAGACGATCCGGGTGGAGCCGTACGGCGCGTCGAAGCTCACCGCCCAGCACGTCTGGAACGTCCGCGTGTCGAAGTTCATCGACGTCGGTCCGGGCCGCTTCCAGGTCGCGGCCGAGGTGTTCAACCTGCTCAACGCGAACGACATCCTGCGCATATCGCAGGTCTCGGGCCCGTCGTTCGGCAACGTGCTGGAGAACATCGGATCGCGCGGCTCAGCGCGACCTTCGAGTTCTGAGTCTTTTGGATGTCCGTCCGGCGGAACGGGCCGCGCCCTTGCCGGGGTGCGGCCCGTCGTTTTTCGCCCTGGGAGGTCTTGATGTGCGGAATGAAGTGCTTCCCGCGTGAACGGCGTTGCCCCCCCGCCGTCGGCGTCCTGCTCGCCGGCGCGCTGATCTTCTGCACCGCTCCGGTCTTCGCCCAGGGCCGGACTTCGGAGCCCGAGCGCTTCGAGGGGCGCATCGCGAACACCGGCACCTTCGGCAACGCCGGCAGCAACTTCTTCAGCATCCAGGTCGACGAGTACACGAGCGACGAGGAGTTCATCGAGTTCCTGGAGATCCTCGCCGGCGGAGGTCCGCGACGGCTGGAGGATGCGTTCCTTCGGTCGCAGAAGGGTCGGATCGTCATCAACAGCCTGGGCTACGACATCGCGCTGGCGCGTTCCACGCCGACCCGGAGCGGGCGCGTGGTCCGGGTGTTCACCGTCCGGCACCTCGGTTTCGACGAGTCGGTAGGTCGGAGCCGGAGCCGCGAGTATCCCTTCGGCATGATCGAACTCCAGCTCGACCACAACGGCAGAGGCGACGGCGTGCTGGTCGTGGCGGCCCGGCTTCACCTGGATCCGGACGGGAGGCTCGCGGTCGAGACGTTCAGGGAGACGTTCGGCACACCGGCGTTTCGACTGCTGAACGTGGAGGCGAACTGAGCGCCCGCCTCCGCCAGAGTCGACAACGACCGCCGGACTGGCGGAGGCCGGCAACCAATCCGTCAGCAGTTCGTCCCAGCCCGACCCGGTCTTGCTGCCTTGTTCAGATCCCCGCGAGCGGACTCACGGGCGCATCGAGATCGAGCGGGTCGCCGCTGTTGGCAATCCGCTCGACGGGCACGCCGAGCTTGTCCACCGCCGGCTCGTGCTCGTACCGCAGGTGACGCCCGCCCTTGAAGTGGAACGGATCGCGTGATCCGATCAGCATCAGCGGAAGATTCTGCGAGTCGTGGGTGTTGCCGTCCGCCATGCCGGCCCCGTACAGGAGCAGCGTGTGGTCCAGCAGCGATCCGTCGCCGTCCGGCGTCCGGTCCAGCTTCTCCAGGTATGACGCGAACAGCGAGGCATGATACGCGTTCAGCTTCGCGAGCAGCGCAATCTTCTCGGGATCGTCCTGGTGATGCGACAGCGGATGGTGGGCCTCGGCGATGCCGATCTGCGGGTACGTCCGGCCGCTGTACTCGCGGCCGAGCATGAACGTAGCGACCCGCGTCAGGTCGGTTTGGTACGCCAGCACCTGCAGATCGCACATCAGCGCGCAGTACTCTTCGTAGTCCGCCGGGATGCCGCCGGGCTGCTCCACCAGCGGGAGGTCCACCGCGCTCTGCGCCTCGGCGTTGCGGATGCGGCGCTCCACGTCGCGCACGGCCGTCAGGTACTCGTCGAGCCGGGAGCGGTCCCCGGAGCCGAGCTCCTGTTCGAGGTCCGTGAGCGACTCGGTCAGCGAGTCGAGAATGCTGCGGCTCCGCCGCAGGCGCACCTGGCGCTCGGCCGGGTCGGTCGTGCCGCTGTCGCCGAACAGCCGCTCGAACACCACGCGGGGGTTGTCCTCGGCCGGGGCCTGCGTCGTCGGACTGGTCCACGAGAGCGAGTTGATGAAGGCGCACGTGGTGTTGTCGCACGTGCCGACGAGGTCGAGGCGATCGAGCGCGAGCTCGAGCGAGGCCAACTGCGTGTGTTGCCCGAACTGCCGGGCCGCGATCTGATCGATCGACGTGCCCGCCTCGATGCCCTGGGCGGTCCGCCTCCCCACCACGCCGGTCAGGAACCTCGTCGCCGCGGTCGTATGCGTGCCGCCGCGGTTCTGCACGCCGTCCAGCCCCGAGAACACGAGCATGCGGTCCTGGAAGGGCGCCAAGGGCTGGAGTACCGGCGAGAGGTCGAGCGGCCCCGCGGCGGGCGGGGTCCAGGCGGGCATGGTCATGCCGTTGGGCACGTAGACCACGCCGAGGCGCCGGACCGGCGCCGCCGGCGTCTTCGCGAACGTGGTGAGCGCCGGCACCATCGCGTCCAGCAGGGGCAACGCCACCGCGGCACCCGCGCCGCGCAGGAACGTACGCCGCGGCAACGCCGTCTTCGTGATCATCATGGTCGGGCTCTCCGCTTCGGTTGCACCGCGTTCCGCGCCGGTTGAACGAAGGTCTGCATGGCGGCCGGCATCCCTCAGGGGTTGGCCGCGGCCGCCGACCGTGTCGGTGAAGGATCCGGGGCCGCGCGCCGCATCTGGAACGCCGGGCTCCGGACGATGCCCAGAACGATATCGGACAGGCGATGGTCGCCCGCCGCGGCTTCCCGCACGATGCCGCGCACCGTCGGACGATCGTAGTACTCGAGCCGGCGGCCCAGGGAATACGCCAGCAGCTTCTCGGTCATCGCTTCGACGAATTGCCGGCGCTGGTCGACGAGGAATGCGCGGAGCCCGGCCGGGCCCCGAAACCGCGTTCCGTCGGGCAGCACGGCGGAGCTGTCCACCGGCGTGCCGCCCTCGGCGTCGCGCCAGCCGCCCACGGCGTCGAAGTTCTCCAGCGCGAACCCGAACGGGTCCATCGGCGCGTGACAGGTGGCGCACGCGGGGCTCTCGCGGTGCCGTTCCAGGCGCTCGCGGACCGACGCGGGCCGGCCGTCTTCGCCGCGGTCCGGCAGGCCCGGCACGTCCGCCGGCGGCGAGGGCGGCGGCGTTCCCAGGAGGCTCTCGAGCACCCAGCGGCCGCGCAGCACCGGAGAGGTTCGATTCGGATACGACGTCACCGTCAGAAAGCTCCCCTGGCCGAGCAATCCGCCGCGCGGCTCGCCCTCGCCGAACGTGACGCGCCGGAAGTGGCTGCCGTACACGTGCGGGATGCCGTAGTGCCGCGCCAGCCTCTCGTTCACGAACGTGTAGTTCGCCCGCAGGAGGTCGACCACGCTCCGGTCCTCCCGGAACATGCTCTCGACGAACAATCTCGTCTCCCTCTCGAACGCCTCGCGAAGGTTCTCGTCGAAGTCGGGAAAGGCGTTCAAGTCAGGCGCCGCGCTCGGCAGATTGCGCAACAGCAGCCACTGACCGACGAAGTTGTCGACGAGCGCCTGCGAGCGATCGTCGGCCAGCATGCGCCGCACCTGCCGTTCGAGCTGGTCGGGGGCGCTCAGCTCGCCGCGGGCCGCCGCGCCGAGCAGCTCGGCGTCGGGAATGCTGCTCCACAGGAAGAACGAGAGGCGCGCTGCGAGGTCGAGATCACTGACGGGATACACGGTGCCCGGGGCGATGTCGACCGGCTCCCTCTCGATGCGGAACAGGAACTTCGGGTCGGCCAGGAGCCGCTCGAGCGCGAACTGCACGCCGTCGTCGAACGTGGCGTCGCGGCGGCCTTCCCTGAAGAAGCGCAGGAGCGTCGACACCTCGCGCCCGGTCGCCGGACGGCGATACGCCTCGCCGGCCAGCGCCGTGAGAATCCGCTCCGCGCAGGGTTCCTCGTCGCGCGGCTCCGTCGGCCGGCAGATGAAGACCTTGCGACGGCTCGGGGTATCACCCGGGCCCAACACCTCGTACGGGCCACGGATGGCGACGGTGTGCACCCACGGGTTGCTCTCGAGCGACTCGTCCCGCTCGGGGTATCGCGGCGGATGGGGAACCCCATCCTCGACCTCGGTCGGGCGCCCGAGGAACGAAACGGTCACGAGACGCCAGCCGGCCCGGGCCGGGAGCCGCACCTCGAGACCGGCGTCGACGTTCCGCACGTACTCCTCCCACGCCGGACTTCCGAAGATGTCGCCGACGAATCCGGCCGGCGGGGCGCCGTCGGTCTCTTCGCCGCCGACCACCGACGAGAGAATCCGCTCGCCGTCCACCCGGATCTCGACCTCGTGCGGCGAACCGAGCCCGACCACCACGTCGAACAACTGGCGGTACAACCGGACGTCGATGACGTACTCGCCGTCCACCGGAAAGCGATGGCGAATGGCGGCGCCGCCCCGCGACCCGAACGGCAGGTCCTCGCCCAGGTACTCGTCCTGCTCCAGCCGGACCCGGTATTCCTCGGTGGCGGGCGCAGCCGGCGGAAGTCCCACCGCCAGCCGGCTCAGCCGCCGCGCCGCCGACAGGTACCGGTCCAGCAGGGTCGGCGAGACCGACAGCATGCTGGCGATGTTGTCGAAACCATGCTCGTCCGCGCTGTCGGCCGGCAGCAGCGCCGTGACGTCGACGTCCAGCGCCAGCAGATCGCGAATCGCGTTCCGGTATTCGGCGCGATTGAGCCGGTGGACGCTGTCCGTCCGGCCCGGGTCGGGATCGAGCGCGGCGGCGGCGTCCAGCTCCGTCTCGAGCCACGCAAGCACGTTCTCCACGACGGTCGGGTCGGGCCGCGGCCGGCCCGGCGGCGGCATCGCACCGCTCCGGAGCTTGCGGATGACCTTCTCCCACATCTCCGCACCTTCGGCGACGTGGACGGCGTCCAGCGCCTCCAACGAGAGGTCCGCCGTCAGGAGCCGGTCATTGTGGCAACCGACGCAGTAGCGGTTCAGTACGGGACGCAGCGGAGAGGTTTCCGCCGGCGAGGCCTGCGGCCGTGAAGACGACGTCTCGTTGGCCGACAGCGGAGCCGGAAGAACGAACCACGCCGCCGCCATCAGCCCGCCAACGGAGCGCCAGCGCGACATGTATTCGCCTCCCTGCAGCCGATCAAAGCGGATAATAGCATCGCGACACCAGGAAAGCTCGGTGTTTTCGAGGACAGGCACGCTCGGCGCGCGTGGTAGACTCGGCAAATTGCCGGATCTTCCGTTCGCTTACGCGTCGAGTCGCCGTACAGGGGGGCACGAAACATGCGCATCTCGACGAGACGATTCTGGGGGCGGTCGATCGGCCTGCTGGTGCTTGTCGCGACACTCGTCGCGAGCGGTGCCACCGCAGCGCGCGCCGCCGACGTCCAGTTGATTCAAGCCGTCAAGAACGGCGATGCGCCCGCGGTGCGCGCGCTCCTCGAGCGGGGCGCCGGCGTGGATGCACGGCAGGGCGACGGCGCCACCGCCCTCCACTGGGCCGCCCACCTGAACGATCTCGAAGCGGCGGATTTGTTGATCCGGGCCGGCGCGGACGTCGACGCGACGAACGATCTGGGCGTCACGCCGCTCTGGGTCGCGACGACGGCCGGCGGCGCCGCGATGGTCGC
>JAGWAH010000137.1:0-555 GCA_021296515.1 Acidobacteriota bacterium
GCGCCAGCTCGCGCACCGGGAACCCCGGATCGCACGCCAAGCCGGCCGGCGCCTTCCTGACCGGGGTCGAGCCGCTCCAGACGACGAGCAGCTCCAGCCTGGACCTGGGCATCTCCATGGATCAGATCCTGGCGAAGACGATCAGCCAGGACACGCCGCTGCCGTCGCTGGAGCTGGGCCTGGAGGGCGCCGACACCGTCAACGGCGTCGGCACGTGCGGCGTCGGCTTCAATTGCGCCTACCAGAACACCCTGGCATGGGCCGGCCCGTCGACGCCGCTGCCGGTGGAGCCGAACCCGCGCGTGGTCTTCGAGCGCCTGTTCGGCGACATCGGCAGCACGGACCCGGCCGCTCGGCGCGCCCGCCTGCGCCGGCAGAACAGCATCCTCGACTCGGTGCTCGACAAGGTCCGCCACCTGCACGGCGAGGTCGGGCGCCGCGACCAGCGGAAGCTCGACGAGTACGTCGACTCGGTGCGCGAGATCGAGCGGCGCATCCAGAACGCCGAGGCCAACGGCCGGAAGCTGCCGCTGGTCGACTCGCCGGCCGGCATCC
>JAGWAH010000137.1:568-5340 GCA_021296515.1 Acidobacteriota bacterium
TGTTCGACATGCAGGCGCTCGCGTTCCAGACCGATTCGACGCGCGTCATCACGTTCCAGATCGGCCGCGAGCAGAGCGGTGCGACGTACCCGCAGATCGGCGTCTCGGACTCGCACCACCCGATTTCGCACCACGGCGGCGACCCGAAGAAGATCGCCTCCCTGCAGCGCATCAACACCTACCACGTCTCGCTGCTCGGCTACTTTCTCGACAAGCTGGCGGCGACCGACGACGGGCAGGGTTCGGTGCTCGACAACGCCGTCATCCTGTACGGCAGCGCCATCAGCGAGGGCAACCGGCACGATTCCCGGAACCTCCCGCTGCTGCTGGCCGGCGGGGCGGGCGGACGCATCGACGGCGGACGCCATCTGAAGTATCCGGCCCGCACGCAGCGGCTGACGAACCTGCAACTGACGCTGCTCAACATGCTGGGCGTGCCGGCGGAGAAGTTCGGCGACAGCGCTGCTCAACATGCTGGGCGTGCCGGCGGAGAAGTTCGGCGACAGTACCGGCGAGCGGCTCGCAGAGCTGTCCGGCGTCGCGCGGGCGACCACGGGCTAGCTGGCTGGCGACCGCGCCCTCCCGCATCGTGCGAAGGGCGCGGTCCCGACACCGTGCAACCGTTCCCCGCGCTCACGGGAGCATCGGGAGCGTGAGCTCGCTGCCAGGCGGCCGCTGCACGTCGAACGCCTTGAGCGTGTAGTTGACCAGCGTGTAGTGGCCGATCAGGCCGGCGATATCCATCAGGCCCCGGTTGCCGAAGATCCGCTGCGCCGCCTCGAACGCCTCGTCGCTCAGCTTCGGCTCGCGGATCAGCTCGCGGACGACGCGGATGATGGTCCGTTCCGGCTCGTTCAGACCGGACAGCTCCCCGGCGTCGGCCAGCGGGGTGTCCCACCTCAGCAGCTCGATAATCTCCTCCTCGAGCCCGGCGTTGCGGCCCAGGCCCTCGTGCGCGGACCACTCGTACTGGCTGTTCAGCGCGCGGGCGGCGGTCAGGATGGCGAGCTCGGCGAGCCGCTGGTCCCGGTTGCCGTCGGCGCCGAAGCGCAGGTAGGAGCTGGCCGGGAACAGGTGCTCGGCCATGAGCGGGCTGTTCATCCACATGCCGATCGGGCCCCGCAGGCCGGTAGCGTAGCGGCTGTCCGGGTTCACGATGACGTCGTACGCCCGCTGGCCGTCGGCGTCGAGGGAGTCGCGCGCGATCTGCGGCACGCGCGCCCACGAGTCCTCGTGAATGCCCGGCGGGATGTCCTCGGGCGTGACGACGTGCGGCGTGAACGTCTCCTCCTGGGCCGATTCGGCCTCCTCGAACGGGGCGCCCGCGCCGGCCGCGGCGATGCCGGCGACGGCGGCGAGCACGGCGACGCATGCCGTCATGATCAGGTGATTCAGCTTCACGGATCTCCTCCTTGTTCGACGTTTGGCAGCGCGATGTAGTCGTGCCCGGCCACCGGTTGAACGGTGTAGCCGAGCGTCTCCAGCCGGTCCCAGGTAGCGTGGATCCGCTCCCGCACGGCGGGCGATGCCGTCGCGTAGTCCTCGCCGCCCACGATCTCGATCAGGATCGCCGGCCGGTTGCGGCGGATGGTCTCGACGGCTCCTGCAAGCACCTCGTTCTCGTAGTGCTCCACGTCGATCTTCAGCAGCGACACGCGCTCGAAGCCGAAGCTGTCGAGGCTGCGCAGCTCCGCCCGGTCGCCCCCGGCGCCGACGCCGGTGCCGCCCTCGTTGCCGCGGGTGGCGGGGTTCATCTCGATGATGCGCGTCTCCCCCGCGCCGATCGCGTAGCGCAGCGGCACGACGTTGGTGAGTCCGTTCAGGGCGAGGTTGTGGTACAGCTCGCGGTAGATCTTCCGCTGCGGCTCGAACGCGTAGACCCGGCCCCAGGGGCCGACCAGGCGGGCGATCGACACGGTGTGGCTGCCGATGTGCGCCCCGACCTCGACCGCCACGGAGCCCGGCTCGACATGCTCCTCGAACAGCTCCGTCTGGTGCCGTTCCCAGGCGTAGCCGGCCACGATGACCTGCTTGATCATGTCCGAGGGATCGTCGATGAAGAAGCTTCCCACGCCCGACACCTCGTGCTGCTCGTATTCCTCGATCGGGAACGCGTTGAGATGGCGCCGCGTCTTCTCCACGTCGTCGAGCAGCTCCGGGGCCACGGACACGATCGGCAGCGGGACGTAGTCCTCGGGAGGATTGCCCCGCCCGCAGGCCACCAGCACGCACGCGGCGATCGCCAGGATCGACGTCCGTCTCGTCAACGACTGCATCCTCCCGACTCGCCGCCCCGTGGTCGAACCAGGGTCCATCGCCGCCAATACTACAGGGCGGACCCGCGGCCGGCTGCCGCCGTCACCCGCTCACCCGTCCCGCGCCGCCCGCCGCAGGACCTCGCCGGTCCGCGCCGCCGCCGTCGACCAGTCGAACGCCCCGGCCCGCTCCCGTCCCAGCGCGGCCAGACGCCCGCGCAGGATCTCGTCGTGCGCGAGTTCGACCAGCGCCCGCTTCCAGGCCGCGGAATCGTTAACCGGTGCGAAGACGGCTGCTTCGCCGGCGACCTCCCGAAATACGGAAATGTCGCTCGCCACGACCGGCGTGCCGGCCGCCATTCCCTCGACCAGCGGCAGGCCGAAGCCCTCGTACAGCGAGGGACAGACGACGGCGAGCGCTCCTTGGTAGAGGGCGGCCAACGCATCGTCGTCGACGTAGCCGGGATGATGCAGCCAGCCGGCTGCGGCGGCGCGGTCGAACGCCGCGTGCAGCGCGTCGCTCTTCCAGCCGCGCCGGCCGCACAGCACGAGCGCCGGCGCCGCCGCGTCGTCGGCCACCCACGACTCCCACACGCCGAGCAGCAGCTCGATGTTCTTGCGCGGCTCGATGGTGCCGACGTGCAGCATGTAGCGCGCGGGAGTTCCGGCGGGCGGCGCCCCGCCCTGCCGCGCCGACAGGTGACCCGGACCGTGGTGAATCGCAATGACCCGCGCGGTGCCGATCGCCTCGGCCGCCAGCAGCTCGTCGCGCACCGTGCGCGAAACCGTGATCACGGCGCTGGCGCGGGCCAGCGTGCGATGGAACTGCGCGTCGAGGGCGGCGCGAGTCTCCTCCCGAACCGTCCCCGGCAGCCGGCGGAACGCGAGGTCGTGGACCGTCGCCACGGTCGCTCCGCGGGCCAGCCGAAACGCCCGCGGCAGGATGAAGTTCGGCGCGAAGAGCACGGCGTTGCGCTGCAGGGCGAAGACCAGAGGCTCCAGCACCCGCAGGGCGCGCAGCACGCTGCGCCGCCGGCCCCACCTTCCCGGCGGCGCCAGCCCCGTGACCATCTCGATGGCCGGGCCGCGGGGCGGCTCCACGACCGGACCCGGCGCGTCCGGATTCGGAAACAGCGTCGGTCCGTAGAGCCGCAGGCGCAGCCCCTCCACAGCGGCCAGGTGCCGCAGGAGCTCGTACAGGTACCAGCCGACGCCGGTCAGCGGTTCCCAGAACGCGCGGGCGTCGACCGCTACAGTCAGCCGGCCGTCCGGGGACGGACCGGCTGACGCGGCGCCCAGCCGCCGCAGCCAGTCGCACGTCGCGCGGACGCCCGCGGCGGCCCGCCCCCGCGCGCGGATGCCGTTCTCCTTCCGCGGCTCACCCGGAACGACGCGCACTGACCCGGCCACGCCGTGGATTCTAGCCGCGGCTGTTGGGACATAATGCCCGCGTCGACACATCATCAGGAACGCGTATCGGGGGGAGCACGCAGATGACTCGCAGATCCAGCACGGCATTCATCAGGCTCGTCGCACTCATCGCCGCGGCCGCTTTCGCCGCCGCCGTCACCGTCGAAACCCAGGAACCGCGCAGCCCGCGCAACGTCGCCGAGTTCGACGCAATGTTCCAGGAGATCAACAACTGGGGCCGCTGGGGCGCCGACGACGAGCTCGGCGCGATGAACCTGATCACGCCGGAGAAGACGCGCGCGGCCGCGGCGCTGGTGCAGCGCGGCATCACCGTCTCGCTGGCGCACAACCCGATGCCGGACGAGGCGGTGGACAACCCCGACGCGGCGTTCAACCACACCATGGCCGAGTCGTTGCGGAGCGACACGTACGAGTTCCGGTACCACGGCTACGGGGTCAGCCACATCGACTCGCTCTGCCACTTCCTGTGGAACGACCGGATGTACAACGACATCCCGCCGTCGGCGAGCTCGCTGGAGGAGGGTTGCGGCAAGCTCGGCATCCAGAACCTCAAGCAGGGGATCGTCACCCGCGGCATCCTGCTCGACTTCGCGCGATTGAAGGGCGTGCCGTACCTGGAGCCGCAGACGCCGATCTACGTCGAGGACATCGAGGCCTGGGAAGAGATGGCCGGGATCACGGTCTCGCCGGGCGACGTCATCTTCGTGCGGACCGGCCGCTGGGCCCGCCGCGCCGCCCTCGGCCCGTGGCAGGTCTCGGGCAACAGCGCCGGGCTGCACGCCTCGGTGCTGCCCTGGATCAAGGAGCGCGGCGTCGCCTTTGTCGGCAGCGACGCGGCCACCGACGTGATGCCGTCGCTGGTCGAGGGCGTCACCCAGCCCGTCCATACGATGCTGATCGCCGGCCTCGGCGTGAACATCTTCGACAACATGGACCTCGAGGCGCTCGCCGAGACCGCGGCGCAGGAGAATCGCTGGGAGTTCATGCTGACGGCCGGGCCGATCCCGGTGGACGGCGGCACGGGATCGCCGCTCAACCCGATCGCGATCTTCTGATCCACCCGCGGGGGGGGGGCCCGCCCGCCCC
>JAGWAH010000019.1 GCA_021296515.1 Acidobacteriota bacterium
GGATCAGGTCGAGCTGGTGGTCCGTAAACAGCCGGGCGGGGGCGCTGCCCAGCGCGCTGTCCCCCCGCAAACCGCACCCAAGAGGGAGTGCCCGCGAGCGAAAACGCCTATGAACAGGGGGGGAAACCGTCTATGCAGAAGAGCCGCACCCAACAGCAAGGGGTACCGCGAGAGCTGGACCGGCTACAAGCTGCACATCGACGTGGCCGACGGCCAAGTCCCCATCACTTGCCTGCTGACCTCCGCCTCGGTGCATGACAGCCAGGCCGCCATTCCCCTGGCGACGATGTCGGCTGAGCGGACGACCAACTGCTATGACCTGATGGATGCGGCCTACGATGCCGAAGCGGTCCGCAAACACAGCCGCTCGCTCGGCCACGTCCCGTTGATTGACATCAACCCCCGCGGCGACAAGGCGCTGGCCGAGGAGTTGAAGGCCGAAACCCGGCGCCTGCAGTGCATCGGCTTTCAACTCCCCGAACAGATCCGGTACAACCAACGCACGGCGGGTGAGCGCGTCAATGGCCGACTCAAGGACGAGTTCGGTGGCCGCCATATACGAGTCCGTGGCGCCTCCAAGGTGATGTGCCATTGCATGTTCGCCGTGCTCGCACTCACCGCCGACCAGCTCCTGCGCCTTGTGACATAACCAACGCGTCGCGGGAACCCGCGCCCATCCCACCGAATGGCCTGACCGGCGTCAGGCCTCTACCGGTGTCCCCAACGCTCGGTCGAGAACACGTCGAAGCCGCCGGTTTCAGCCTCTCGCTTCACGCCGGTCCTGTAGAACCAGACACGGGGTCGGCAACCCAGCGACAACAGCGTTCTCCAGAGCGTCAGGACCGCATCGAGCCGCAATCCCGCAGAATTCTGCAAGTGGCTCACTGTCCTCTGCATTCGAGGCCAGTGTGAGCACGTACTGGTTCACCTCGTCGCCCAACGATGCGTGGACGTCCAACTTCGACGTGTTTCGGGATCCGAAAATGCAGGATCAGTCATGCGATGCCTCCTCCGCATTCCAACATCACCCTGCGTGTCTCTCGATCTCCTCGTGCAGCGCCAGCAGGGCTTCCCAGGGGCGGGCGTGCAGGTTGAGCGGTCCGGACGTGGTCTCCCAGCGGCGGACCGTGGTCGCGGTGACCTGGATCAGATCCGCGAACTCTGCGACCGAGCACCCGCAGCGCTCGCGCAGGCTGAGGACCAGCTCGCCCGTAGGCTGAAATCCGTTCGTTCCATCGTCCCCGGCGGCGGGTTGGTGGGCCGGGAGGGCGGCGGTCGGGTTCGGAGGTCGATAGGTGAACGTCTTCTTGACCTTGCGGGGCGGCGCAGGGGCAGTCGGCATCGAAGCTCCAAGTGCAGGCTCGTCCGACGCGGCCGGTCCGGCGAGGCTCATCGTCACCGTGGACTCCGGCGCCGCTGTGCCGCCGGCGCCGGGATCGACGTCGAAGAACGTGCCGCCGCTGCCGTTGGCCGACAGGTCCATTTCCGTGTGCCCGCGTGGCGGGGTCGCGGTCGTTCCAATCAGCTCCGTCTCGTCGACACCGCGCAGAAGGAAGAGCAGTTCCGGGTTGTCGTCGAGGCGGCGGCCGACGCCGGACAGGGCCGCTGCCGCATGTTTGCACATCGTCGCTCCGTCGGAGCACTCGCAGTCGGGCACGATCTCGCTCGGATGCGGGAACAGGCCCGCGTCGCGGTCGGTGAGGACTTCGGCGACCCGATCGGGGAATCGACCCTCTCGCAACTCGTGCACCGAGCCGATCTCTCCGGCGCACGCGGTCGCGATGGCGGTCCAGGCGTTTCTGTCGAGTTGCCGTACGCGAATCACGACGTGGTAGAGCGTCGAGCAGACCACCATCGCGTCGACGCCGCCGGCCTCTATCGCCAGATGACAGACGGAGCCGTTGCGCACGTAGGCCCGACCGTGTGCGAGACGGGCCGTGTATTCCGAGTACGACTCGAGGTGCTCGCACCAATGGCGGCCCCAGAAGCCCTGTGCGATGGTCCGTCCCCGCAGCTCGACCGGCTGCACCCTTACGCCGCGGGCGCGCAATTCATGCATCTCCGAAACGGTTCGCGCGCGCTGCTCGTCGACCGGCACATAGCGTGGATACCAATGCACTGTTAGATCCTGTCGTTCCTCTCGATGGGCTGGCCGGCGTGGGGATGACGCGAGCGTTGTGCGCACACGTCGCCGCATGGTCCGTGCTGGCCGACACAGGTCGAGTCGATTGCGTCACGTTCTTCCGAAGTTCCGAGACCGGGATGGACCGGCTCGGGCGTACCGGGAAACACCCCTCGCGGACACCCCGCGGACGCCCCGGTACTCGCTACGGGGCAGCGTGCAGTTACAATGCGCCGTGGCGGCCGGAATGTCAAGTGAGGCGGCGAGGCGGGTACACTGCGCCTGCGCGTAGGCGCGAGAGTTATCGAGACCAAACGATAGCGTGATCGCACGAAATTCGCACGCCGGCGGAACGGTGGAGTTTGTTGGCGAAGTGAGTGGTTGCGAGGGCTTGTAGTCGGGACGTGCAATAGAAGAGAAGACGACACGCGCGCAGGAACGAGTTGATTCATATCAACGATAGAAAGGACGAGCGGGTTGGAGCCTGCCGGCGTCCGAGCCCGTGGCCCTCCGTGGATCGCCGGACCCGGCTGCCTACACGTCGAGATCGAGCGCCTCGTCGGCCCGCTCCATGATGAAACGGAATCGCGCCGAGGCGTCCTTGCCCATCAGGTCCGTGATGACCCGGTCGGTCAGAAGCCGATCGCTGACCGCGACCCGCAGCAGGCGCCGCGTGTCCGGATTCAAGGTCGTTTCCCACAGCACCTTCGGCATCATCTCGCCGAGTCCCTTGAAGCGGGTGATCTCGGGGGCGCCGCGACCGTTGGTGTGCGCTTCGACGATGGCGTCACGGTGCACGTCGTCGAGCGCCCAGAACGTCTCCTTGCCGACGTCGATGCGGTAGAGTGGCGGCTGGGCCAGAAAGACCTTCCCGTGGGCGATGAGCCTGGGCAGGAAGCGGTAGAAGAACGTGAGCAGCAGCGTGGCGATGTGGTTGCCGTCCGAGTCGGCGTCGGCCAGAATGATGATGCGGTCGTAGCGCAGCCTGGTGAGGTCGAAGTTCTTCCCGAGGCCGCAGCCGAGCGCGGTCACGACGTCCGACAGCTCCTTGTTGGCCAGCACCTTCGACGCCGGCGCGCTCTCCACGTTCAGCACCTTTCCGCGCAACGGCAGGATTGCCTGCCGGGTCCGGTCCCGCCCCTGCTTGGCGGAGCCGCCGGCCGAGTCCCCCTCGACGATGAACAGCTCGCTGTCGCCGCGTGCGCTGCCGGTGCAGTCGCTCAGCTTGCCGGGCAGGTTGAGCCGGTTCGACGTCGCGCTCTTGCGCGAGACGGCCTGCTGGGCGGCGCGGCTCGCCTCGCGGGCGCGCGCGGCCAGGACGATCCGGGCGACGATCGCCTCGGCCATGCTGATGTTGTGGTTCAGCCAGTGCTCGAGGGCCGGCCGTACCGCCCCGTCGAGGACCGGTGCGAGCTCCGGGTTGTTAAGCCGGTCCTTGGTCTGTCCCTGGAACTGCGGTTCCGGGACGAAGATCGAAATGACGCCGGTCAGCCCCTCGCGGATGTCGTCCGCGGTCAGGGTCACGCCTTTCGGCGACAGGCCGTGCGTCTCGATGAAGTTGCGGACGGCCTTGCCGAGGCCGGCCCGCACGCCGGTCTCGTGGGTGCCGCCGGACCCGGTGGGAATCCCGTTCACGTAGCTGCGCAGGTGCTCGTCGGTGGCCTCCGTCCACTGCAATACGACCTCCAGGCGCGAGCGGCTGTCGGCGTGCTCCCGGACGAGACCGAACGGCGTCTCGTGCACCGGGTTGGATCCGCGTTCCCGGACCAGGCGGGCGAGGTAGTCCGGCAGACCGTGCTCGTGGCGGAACTCCTCCCGGCAGTCCCGGGCCTCGTCCGCAAACACGAATCGCACGCCGCCGTGCACGTAGCTGGCGATCTCCAGCCGCTGGCGGATGACTGCCGCGTCGAACGCCGTCTTCGGGAAGATCCGCGGATCGGGGTGGAAGCGGATGGTGGTGCCGGAGCCGCGCGCCGGCTTCAGTTTCTGCAGTGCGGCCACCGGCTTTCCGCGCCGGAAGGTCTGCTGCCAGAGGAAGCCGTCCCGCTTCGACGTGGCGATCAACTCCTGCGACAGCGCGTTGACCACGCTGGCGCCGACGCCGTGCAGGCCGCCCGCGGTGCGGTAGGTCCGGTTCTCGAACTTGCCGCCCGCGTGCAGCGTGGTGAAGATGACCTCCAGGGCGTTCCGGCCGGTCTTGGGGTGCCGGTCGACCGGCATGCCGCGGCCGTCGTCCACGACCGTCACCGTCGATCCGTCGCGGTGCAGCGTCACCTGGACGTTCGCGGCGTGGCCGTTCATCGCCTCGTCGACCGCGTTGTCGAGGATCTCCCAGACCAGGTGGTGCAGGCCGGCCGATCCGACGCCGCCGATGTACATGCCGGGGCGCTTGCGCACCGGTTCCAGGCCCTCGAGGACCGTGATGTCCTTCGCCGAATAGGAGCTTGCCATCGCGTCTTCCGGGCGACCCGGCTGGGTTCCAGGCCGGCAACCGGCCCGCCGCGCACCGTCGTGGCGGTGGCTGCAACGAGCCTCACGAGGAGGGAACCTCAGTCTAGCATGGGCCGCGCGCCCGGCGGATGACCCGGGCGCGGGGGACAAGAACGTGTCGGCAGAGCATCGATCGACGACAACCGACCGGATCCTTCGAAGCCGCCGGATTCCAGACGAAGCAGCTCGGACGCCGGCTTTCGAGAGCTCGGTCGTTTCCGGCCTGCGCCAGCCCCGGAACAGCCCGCCGGCCTCCCGCCCGCACTGATGATCTTTCATTAGAATCTATCAACTTCAGGGAAATTGACACAACTCGATGAAATGCAGTAGCTTTCTATCAGTCAGGCTGGAATTGATAGCATGCGGAGTTCCTCGTGAAGCTGCCGAACGCGCCGAAACCGTTGGACGAGTTGCTCGACGAGCATCGCGAACATCTCCCGAAGCTGGTGCAGACCGCCTTCCATCCGACGGTCCACGACCGGTACGTCCACTGGGACACGCTGCGTCACTTCGATCCACCCGCCGGCCTCGACCACGAGCAGTGGTGGGTCGGGATCAAGCTCTCCCGCTTCGGTGACCTGCGTCGTCTCCCGCTCTGCGATGCCTGCGGCCGACCGTTCACCTACACGCTCCCCGGCCGCGTGCAGGAGGCGCTGCACCGGATCGACCGGCGTGCGAGCGGTTGGGTCGGAACATCCGATCAGGTGGTGAATCAGGGCGTCCGCGACCGGTTCATCATCAATTCGCTGATCGACGAAGCGGTGACCTCGAGCCAGCTCGAGGGCGCGTCGACGACCCGGTCGGTCGCGGCCGAGATGATCCGGGCCGGCCGGCGGCCGCGGGATCGCAGTGAGAGGATGATTCTCAACAACTATCGCGCGATGCAGACGGTTCGGGGCATGCGGGATGCTCCGCTGACCCTCGATGCGCTGCTGAGTCTGCATGCGACCGTGACGGCCGACACGCTCGACGATTCGAACGCCGCCGGACGCATGCAGACACCGGGGGAAGAGCGCGTGCGCGTATGGGATCGCCTGGAGCACCGCCTCCTCCATACGCCGCCGCCGGCGGCGCAACTGCCGGAGCGGATGGATGCCCTGATCCGGTTCGCCAACCAGGACGGCGCCGACGGTCCGTTCCTGCACCCGGTCGTCCGCGCCATCACCATTCACTTCTGGCTCGCGTACGACCACCCGTTCGAAGACGGAAACGGACGCACGGCGCGGGCGCTCTTCTATTGGGCGATGCTCCGCGACCGCTACTGGATGTGCGAGTTCATCTCGATCAGCGGTCTCCTCAAGCAGGCCCCGGCCCGGTATGCCCGGGCGTTCCTGCACACCGAGACCGACGGCAACGACCTGACCTACTTCATCGTGCACCAGGTCGACGTGCTTCTGCGGGCGCTCGACGAACTCGACGCGTACATCGCCAGGAAGATCGAGGAGGTGCGGCACGTCGAACGTCTACTCAGGCGATCGACCGACCTGAACCATCGCCAGCTCGCTCTGCTCTCCCACGCCATCCGCCACCCGGACGGCGAGTACACGATGCGGTCGCACATGACGAGTCACCGCGTCGCCTATGCCACCGCCCGTGCGGATCTGTATCGGCTGGCCGAACTCGGTCTCCTCGAGCGGCGCGTCATCGGGCGCAAGACCAACGTGTTCTCCGTGCCCGTCGATCTCGAGGACCGCGTTCGATCTCTGCCGCCGGGCGCCTGATTCCCCGACGCGGCATACCGTCGCTGCCGTTCGGCGTCTGCCGCCGCCGCCCGATCCGGGACGGCGATCACCACCGGTAGCGCTCGAGCTCGCGCCGCACGATCGGCGCCATCACGTAGAGCCCGATCAGGTTCGGGATGGCGATCACGAAGACCAGGGCGTCGGACAGGTCGATGAGCGCCCCCAAATCGAGGCTCGCTCCCACGACGACGAACCCGCAGAAGACGGCGTTGAAGCCGAGACGCTGGAGTCGGCCCTCGCCGGCCAGGTAGGTGAACGCCTTCAGACCGTAATAGGCCCAGGCGATCATGGTCGAGAAGGCAAACAGGATCGCCGCGACGGCCAGCGGCGCCGGGGACCAGGGCAGCGTGGAGGCGAAGGCGCGCGTCGTCAGCTCGATGCCGCTGATGTCGCCGGTGGCCAGCGCCGGGTCGTAGACCGTGGTGGTGATGACGAGGGCCGACAGGGTGCAGATCACCACGGTGTCGATGAACGGCTCGAGAAGGGCGACGAAGCCTTCGCTCGCCGGTTGCGGGGTGCGCGCCGTGGCGTGGGCGATGGCGGCGCTGCCCAGCCCCGCCTCGTTGGAGAAGACGGCGCGCCGGAAACCGATGACCAGTGCGCCCAGCCCCCCGCCGGCCATCCCCGCGGACGTGAACGCGCCATTCCAGATGGCGGCGATCGCCCCCGGCAGCCGGTCGGCGTTGAGGACGATGGTCAGCAGCGCGAGCGCCACGTAGAGCACTGCCATCGTGGGTACGAGCTTGACG
The DNA here is from genome assembly GCA_021296515.1 of Acidobacteriota bacterium. Lineage (GTDB taxonomy): Bacteria > Acidobacteriota > Vicinamibacteria > Vicinamibacterales > UBA8438 > WTFV01. Next base: position 7,104 of record JAGWAH010000019.1, read on the forward strand.
GTGGTGCGGGCGATGGACTGGATGCCGCCGATGATCACCAGGGCGACGACCGCCGCCAGGAACAGGCCGATCAGCCACCCCCGGCCGGCGAAGACGCTGGCGCCGGCCCCGGTGATGTCGATGAAGATCGCCGCGGCCTGGTTCGACTGGAACATGTTTCCGATGCCGAGGCAGCCGAACACCATGGCGGCGGCGTAGAAGAGGCCGAGCCCCCGGCCCACGGCCGGCCAGCCGCGCTCGCCCAGCCCGCGCTCCAGGTAGTGCATCGGTCCGCCGGACACGGATCCGTCGGAATTGCGGCGTCTGTACAGCACTCCGAGCGTGCACTCCGCGAACTTCGACGACATGCCGAGCAACCCGGCGACGATCAGCCAGAGGGTGGCGCCGGGCCCGCCCGTGGAGATCGCGACGGCCACACCGGCCATGTTGCCGATGCCGACGGTGCCGGAAACGGCGGTGGCGAGTGCGCTGAACTGCGAGATCTCGCCCGGGTCGCCCTCCTGCGCGTAGCGCCCCGAGACGATCCGCAGCGCCTGCGCAAACCCCCGCACGTTGATGAAGCGCAGGTAGACCGTGAAGAAGAGCCCGCCCGCCACCAGCCACAGCACGATGAGCGGCATCTCGGCCCCGAACAGCGGGATCGGGTAGAAGATGAAGCCGGACACGGCGTTCGCCACCGGGCGCATCATCCGGTCGACGAGTTGATCGATCCCCATTGCGTGGAGCTCTCCGAAGTTCTCCCGGTGGTCGCCGGGTCAGCGCTCCTCGATCGTGGGCGTTCCGATCGGCCTCGGAACGACGCGCGTGAACTGCCCGCGCTGCAACAGCTCCCGCCCCTTGCCGCCGCGGCCGACGCGCTCGTACTTCGCGGTGCTGATGGTCTGCTCGGCGCCGCGGCCCGTCTCCACCGTCAGCAGATCGCGATCGCCGCGCGACGCGATGAAGCCGATCACGCGGTCGCGGTCCTTCGCCAGCTTGATGAGCAGCACGCCCTTCCCGGGTCCGGACAGGAAGTTGATCTCCCGCGCCGGGCAGAGCATGGCGCGCGCCGCGCGAGTCGCCGCGATGAGCGTCTCGTCGCCCCGGATCCCGGCCACGCCGACGATCTCGGCGCCCTTCGCCGGCCGCGCGTACCGGCGGCCCGTGCGCGTGCTCGGTTCGTTGAACGCTTCCAGGCCGAACCGCAGGCCGTAGCCGTCGCTCGACACCGCCACCGCATGGGTCGGCGGCTCCGGCTCCGACGCCGTGGCCGCGATGTCGCCCGCGACGCGCGCGTCCAGGCTGAGCACGGTCACCACCCGTTCGCCGTCCTTCAGCTTGAACAGCCGCTGGATCGGCTCGCCGTAGCCGGTCGTGGCCGGTACGTCGATCAGCCGGCAACTGTAGGCGACCCCGAAGTTGGTGAAGAATGCCACCGTCGCGCGCGTGCTGCCGGCCACCGCGGCCAGCAGAGCGTCGCCCTCGCGCAGCCGCGTCGCGGCCGGATCGCGCACCTCGCGCTGGCGCTTGACCCAGCCGTCGCGGGATACGAGAACCACCGCGTCCTCGTCGACGATGAAGTCGTCCGCGCTGAACACCATCTCGTCGTCGGCCGGCCCGTCGACAACGGTCCGGCGGGGCTCGCCATAGGTGGCCCGCACCTCCACGATCTCGTCGCGCACGATCCGCCAGCGGCGCTCCTCGTCGCCGAGTTCCGTGTCGATCTGGCGGGCGCGATCCTTCTTCTCCGCCAGCTCCTTGCGGATGATCAGGATCTCCAGCCGCGCCAGGCGGTAGATCTTCAGCTCCAGGATCGCGTCGGTCTGCTCGGCGTCGAGTCCGAAGATCTGCATGATCTTCGCCGCCGCGTCCGCCTTGCCGTCCGACTGCCGGATCATCGCGATGATGGCGTCGAGCGCGTCGAAGACCTTCTCGAATCCCTCCAGGATGTGGATCCGCTTGCCGAGGGCCGCGCGCTCGTGCTCGAGCCGCCGCGTGACCACCTCCAGGCGGAACAGCAGGAAACGCCACAGCATCTGCTGCAGGTCGAGCCGTTCCGGCCGGCCGACGCCGGGCTGGTCGGTCGGGACCAGGCAGGTGAGGTTGACCGGGAAGGTCGTCTGCAGCGGGGTGTGCTTGAACAGGTAGGCCAGCACCATCCGTTCGTCGGCGTCGGTTTTCAGCTCCAGCTCGATGCGCACGTCGTCGGTCGAGACGTCCTTGACGTCGAGCAGGGGCGGCAGCTTGCGGCCGACGACGACCTCGGCGATGCGTTCCACGAGCTGCGCCTTGTTCACTCCGTAGGGCACGCTGGTGACGTGGACGGTCTTCGACGATCGGCGCCGCTCGCCGCCCTCCCACGTCGCGCGGACGCGCACCGTGCCGCTCCCCGTGGTGTAGATCTGGGTCAGCTCCTCGGTGGTGTTCACCAGCCGCCCGCCGGTCGGGAAGTCCGGGCCGCGGACGTCGCGGGCCAGACGGGCGCTGGTGAGGTCTGGGTCGTCGAGCAGGTTGACGAGCGCCGTCGCCACTTCGCCGAGGTTGTGCGGCGGAATGTTGGTCGCCATGCCGACGGCGATGCCGGTGGCGCCGTTGACCAGCAGGTTCGGCACGCGGGCCGGCAGCACCACCGGCTCCCGGCGCGTGCCGTCGTAGTTCGGCTGGAAGGCGACGGTCTCCTCGTCGATCTCGCGCAGCAGCTCGGCGCTGATCGCGGCCAGCCGGCATTCGGTGTAGCGCATGGCGGCGGCGCCGTCGCCGTCGAGCGATCCGAAGTTGCCCGAGCCGTCCACGAGCGGAGCGCGGAGCGTGAAGGGCTGCGCCATGCGCACGAGGGTGTCGTAGATGGCCGCGTCTCCGTGCGGGTGGTAGCTTCCCATCACGTCGCCGACCACCTTCGCGCACTTGCGGGGCTTGGCGTCGGCGCGCAGCCGCTGTTGCCACATCGTGTACAGGATGCGCCGCTGCACCGGCTTCAGGCCGTCCCGCACGTCCGGCAGGGCCCGCGACGTGATGACCGACAGCGCGTAGTTGAGATAGCGGGCCTGGGCCGCCTCGTGGAGCCCGACGACGGTGTCCCCCCCGCCGCGTCGCGCGAGCACGTCGATCCCGTCACCCGCGGCGTCGAACAGCGGCGCGTCGCGCGCGCCGTGTTTTCCGGTCCCGGTTCGCCTGCTGGTCCGTTTCGCCATCGGATCCCATCTCCTCGTACGATGCGTAGCTGCGGGGCGGCGTCCGGGAGTGCGCCGCCGGTGGCGGGATGCGTAGTGGCGGGGGCCCGCGCTGGGGCCGCCGTCAATTTACCACGGGTCGCGGGGGCCGAGACCGAGCATCGCCAGCAGTTCGGCCAGCACCATCGCGGTGGCGCCCCAGACCCGTTCGTTCCGCACTTCGAAGTACGGCACGTCGCAGGGGAGATCGTCCCGCCAGCGCGTCCCCCGCCGCAGGTTGGCGGGATCGGCCAGGGCCGCCAGCGGCGCCGGCAGCAGGCGCGCCACCTCCGCGGCCGACGGACGCAGGCGCGGCATCGACTCCGCGACCCCGGCCACCGGGTGGATCGCGAAGTTGCTCACCGTGATGTAGAGCGGCGACAGCGCACCGGCCACGCGCACCGCCGCCGGGTCGAGGCCGACCTCCTCGAACGCCTCGCGCAGCGCCGCGTCCCGAACCGACTCGCCGGCGTCGATCAGGCCGCCGGGGAACGACACCTGGCCGGCGTGCTTTCCCAGCCGCCCGGCCCGGACGGTCAACAGAACGTGGGGTGCGTCGTCTAGAGGATAGAGGAGCACGAGAGCGGCGGCGGGCGTGGCGTGGGCGGGCACCTCGCCGGGCCGCCAGCCGGGTCGCGGCTTCGGCGCGAGCAGCCGGTGTGCGTCCGCGCCGGGCAGTGACGTCCGGAACGCCGACCGGAGCAGCGCATCGATCTGATAGAGTCTCGGAGATTCGACCGGCACGGTGAGACCTCCGATCTTACTGCGGCCTGCGCCGACCTCCCGCTACCCATGAGCGCAAAGGGCCGTCCACAAAAGGCATTCGACCGGGCGATCGTAGAAGGGCCGCTCGCGCGCACGGTCTGGAAGCTCGCCTGGCCGACGATGCTGCAGAACGTGTTCGGCGGCATCCAGGGCATCGTCGACCAGGCGATGGTCGGCCACTACGTCGGCTACGTCGGGAACGCCGCGATCGGCGTCAGCGTCCAGATCTTCATCCTGGTCATCGTGTTCGTCGCGTCGGTCTTCAGCGGCATGGGCGTGCTGGTGGCGCGCTTCGCCGGCGCCAACGATCCGGACAAGGTCAACCGGACGGTCTACCAGGCCTTCCTGACCGCGGTGTTCATGGCGGTCGGCGTGCTGGCGCCGCTCGGCTACTTCCTGGCGCCGACGCTGCTGGACCTCATCAACGCGGCGCCCGAGGTGCAGGGCGAGGCGCTGGGGTACATCCGCGTCATGTTCGTCTTCAGCATCGGGATGCTCATCTTCTTCATGATGAGCGGCGCGCTGCGGTCGGCCGGCGATGCGCGGACCCCGTTGCGTCTCGGCGTCGCCATGACGGTGCTGAACGTCGTGCTGAACGTCGTGCTGATCCGCGGGCTCGGCCCGATTCCCGCGTTCGGCACGGTCGGCGCGGCGATGGGGTCCGCGATCGCTGCGGGCGTGACGGCCGCGGCGTTCCTCTGGCTTCTGTTCTCGGGGCGCCTGGTCGTCCGGTTCTCGCGCGGCATGTCGTTCGCGCCCGACTGGGACATCATCCGCGAGCTCTTCCGCTTCGGCCTGCCGACCGGATTCCAGGGCATCGTGATGAACCTGGCCGGGGTTCTGATGCTGCGGTTCGTCGGATCGCTGGAGCAGAGCGCCGCGGCGCAGGCGGCCTACACCGTGGGCTACACGCAGCTCTTCGCGCTGATCACCTGGACGTCGGTCGGCCTGATGGGCGCGACGGCCGCGGTCGCGGGGCAGAACCTCGGGGCCGGCCAACCCGAGCGGAGCCAGCGCGCCGCCCTCGTGGCGTCGTCGATCGGCGTGGGCGTGGCGTGCGTGATCGGCCTCGCGTTGATAACCGTGCCGCGGGCGCTGCTCGGCGTGTTCGGCATGGCCGACGGGATCCAGTTCGAGCTGGGCCGGCAGCTTCTGGCCTACCTGGCCGTCTCCGGGTTGTTCGTCACCGTGGCGCTCGTCTATACCGGCGGCCTGCAGGGGACCGGCGACACGCGCAGCCCGCTCTACATCTCGATGGTGTCGCAAGTGGTCATCCCGATCGGACTCTGCACCTACCTGCAGATGACCGGAGGGCTGGAAGCGTCCGGCATCTGGCTGGCCATCGTGCTCGGCCATGTCGCCCGCGCCAGCCTCAGCGTGATGCGTTTTCGTCAGGGCAAGTGGCGCGACATCGCGGTCGACATCGGGCCGGCGCGCGCCTGACGGGCTCGCCGGCCCCGCTGCGCGCACCGGTTTCCGCGTCCAACCGCCCACGATTCCCGTTCTCGGAGGTTCCGCATGTCCCGTTTTCCAGCCGGCCAGAAACCCTCCACACGCGCCGCGCAGGCGCTCGGCGCGGTGGATCCCGCGACCGGTTCGCTCGTGCCGCCCATCTACCCGGCCGTGCAGTACGAGCGGACGGCCGAGGGCGCGCCGACCGGCGGGCGCGTCTACACGCGCGACCAGAATCCGACCTACGACCAGGCCGAGGCGCTGCTCGCGTCGCTGGAAGGCGGGCGGGCGGCGATGCTGTTCAGCGCGGGCATGGCGGCGGCCACCACGGTGTTCGAGACGTTGGACGTCGGGGATCACGTGGTGGCGCCGGAGCAGATGTACTGGATGCTGCGCCGCTGGCTGCAGGGCGAGGCGGGGCGGGGCAGGATCGCACTCGATCTCGTGCCGAACGGGGACATGGCCGCGCTGCGGCGCGCGCTGCGACCCGGAGCCACGAAGATTGTCTGGGCCGAGACGCCGGCCAACCCGGGCGGGGCGGTCACGGATCTCGCTGCGACAGCCGCCGCCGCGCATGCGGCGGGCGCCCGCTTCGTCGTCGACAACACCTTGCCGACGCCGGTCCTCAGCCGGCCGCTCGAACATGGCGCCGACCTGGTCATGCACTCGGCCACCAAGCAGCTCAACGGGCACTCGGACGTACTGGCCGGCGCGCTGGTCACGGCGCGCGAGGACGACCTGTGGAAGCGCTGCCGCCGCGAGCGCGCGTTCCGCGGCGCCGTGCTCGGCCCGTTCGAGAGCTGGCTGCTGCTGCGCGGCATGCGCACCGTCTGCCTGCGGGTCGCCGCGTCCGCCCGCAATGCGCAGCGTGTTGCCGAGGCGTTGGACGGACACCGCGCGCTGTCCGCCGTCCTCTACCCGGGGCTGCCGGGACACCCCGGCCACGACGTCGCGGCGCGGCAGATGGACGGCGGCTTCGGGGCGGTCGTGTCGCTGAGGATGCAGGGGGGCGCCGCAGCCGCGCGACGGGTGGTGCGCGAGCTGCGGCTGTTTCATAACGCGACGTCGCTCGGCGGGGTCGAGAGTCTCGCGGAGCCGCGCGGCCTGGAGGAGGGGGAGGGTTCACCGGTGCCGGACGATCTGGTGCGTCTGTCCGTCGGGATCGAGGACGCCGGCGACCTCATCGCCGACCTCGAGCAGGCGCTCGACGCGGTGGCTCCACGGTGAGGAGAGCCGCGGCGTCGCACCTGAATGCCTGCCGCGGATGGCCCGGCTGCAGTCGACCCATGGGTGCGCGTGCGGCTCGCGCCATATAATTCGGGAGCGGAAGTCCGAACCGGGAGGCAGAGGATGAGTCAGTCACGAGCCGTGCGCCGCGGGATCGGAGGCATTGTCGCGGCAGCGATGCTGGTAGTGCCGGCGGCGAGCGGGGCGCAGTCGTCGCAGGAAGAGCAGTGGACCATGCCGCGGACCCCGGACGGGCGGCCCGACCTGCAGGGCGTGTGGGCCAACAACACCGCCACGCCGCTCGAGCGTCCGGAGGTCCTCGGCGACAAGGCGACGCTGACCGCGGAGGAGCTGGCCCGGCTGGAGGCGCGCTACGCGGAGCTCTTCGCGAGCGGCGAGAGCGATGCGGCATTCGCCGACAGCGTTTTCGTGGCCGCGCTCGGCGAGCAGGACGAGTTCTCGTCCCGTGACGCGGCGACCGGCAACTACAACCAGTTCTGGCTGGTCGACCGCGACTTCGACAACCGCACCTCGCTGGTGATCGATCCCCCGAACGGGCGGCTGCCGGCCTTCACCCCGGAGGCCCAGCGGCAGATCGACGCCCGCATCGCCCATATCGCCGACAACCCGGCGTCGTCCTGGACCGACCGGCGGCTCCAGGAGCGCTGCATCACGTTCGGGATGCCGAACCTGTTCGCCGGCTACAACACCTACTACCAGGTCATCCAGACGCCCGACCACGTCGTGTTCCTGCACGAGATGATCCACGACGCGCGCATCATTCCGCTGGACGGCTCGCCCCACGCCGACGACGCCATCCGCCAGTGGCACGGCGACGCGCGGGGCTACTGGGACGGGGACACGCTGGTCGTCGAGACCACGAACTTCTCCGCCGGCAGCGAGTCCCCGGCCGCCCTCTACCAGCGGCAACGCGGCTCCGCGGAGCGGTTGCGCCTGGTCGAGCGATTCACGCGGGTCGGCCCGGACACCTTGCAGCACGAGTTCACGGTCGACGATCCGGCCACCTACGCTGCCGAATGGACGGCCATGATTCCGTTGGCGCGCAAGGACGAGGCGCTCTTCGAGTACGCCTGCCACGAGGGCAACATCGGCATGGAGGGGATTCTCGCCGGCCATCGCGCCGAGGAGCGGGAGGCCGAGGAGGCCGCTGGCGCCCGCTGAGAGCGCGCCGGAAGTTCGAGCAGCGATTCGTCGCCTGAACGACTGACCAGCCTTCCTGTTCCATGACTTCCGGAGCGGCTTTCCGCCGGTCGTTCGATTGCCGCCCTGACCGGACGGGACGGGGCCGCCACCTCGCGCGCGGTCTTGCGATCGTCGCGGCGGTCCTCGGTTCGCCCGGGTTTCCCGCCGTGGCTCACGCGCAAGGCGATCCCGTCCCCGGCACGCCGGATCAGCTCGAGACGGTGGGTCCTGCATCCACGGCCGCGGCAGGATTCGCCGTGACCGGGGTGCTCGACCGCCCGCCGCCGCCGTCGGCGCCCGCCGTGATTGCGCGCGATGCGCTCGGACGCGCCACCGTGCGCGCCGTCAAGCTGGCTGCCGGGTTGCGTCTGGACGGCGTTCTCGACGAGCCGGTGTACGAGATTGTCCCCTCCATCGACGACTTCATCCAGCAGGAGCCGAACGAGGGCGCGCCGGCCAGCGAGAGAACCGAGGCCTGGGTCCTCTTCGACGCGACGAGCATCTACGTCGCCGCCCGCATGTGGGACACGGAGCCGCCCGGTGCGTGGGTGGCGAACGAGATGCAGCGCGACACGCCCCAGCTTCGCGAGAACGACACCTTCTGGGTGGCCTTCGACACGTTCAACGACCGGCGCAACGGCATCGCCTTCTACACGAACCCGCTCGGCGCGCTCGGCGACTTCGCCATCACCAACGAGGGCAACCCGAACGGCGACTGGAACCCGGTGTGGGACGTGCGCACGGGACGCTTCGCGGGCGGCTGGACGGTCGAGATGGAGATTCCCTTCAAGTCGGTCCGTTATCGGCCGGGACCGCAGCCGGTCTGGGGAATCCAGTTCCGCCGCATGGTGCGCCGGAAGAACGAACGCTCCTATCTCACTCCCGTGCCCATCTCGGCCGGGCGCCGCGGCCTCTTCCGCGTCTCCGACGCCGCCATGCTCGTCGGGCTGCAGTTGCCCGACGAGGGCAACGTCCTGGAGGTCAAGCCGTACGGCATCGGCGGGCAGACCACCGATGCGAACGTCAATCCGCCGACGGCGTGGGACGGCGACGCCGGCGTCGACGTCAAGTACGGCATCACCCAGAACCTGACGGCCGACTTCACGTACAACACGGACTTCGCGCAGGTGGAAGTGGACGAGCAGCAGGTGAACCTGACCCGCTTCAGCCTGTTCTTTCCCGAGAAACGCGAGTTCTTCCTCGAGGGCCGGGGCATCTTCGAATTCGCCCGCGGCGGCGGCCCGAGCTCGCGGTCCAGCGCGCTGCGCCAGATCGGCGGCGGCGGCCGCAGCTCGCGCGGGAGCGGCAACGCGCCGACGCTCTTCTACTCGCGGCGGATCGGCCTCCAGGATGGAGCGGTGGTGCCGATTGTCGGCGGTGGCCGGGTCACGGGGAAGGCAGGCGACTTCGATGTGGGCCTCCTGAACATCCAGACGGGTGCGCAGCAGTTGGCCGGGGCTTCGGGAGTGCTCGGCGCCGAGTCGACGAACTTCGCGGTCGTGCGGCTGAAGCGTGACGTCCTGCGCCGGAGCGCCATCGGCGCCCTGTTCACCAACCGTTCCGTCTCGGTCGCCGGAGAGGGCGCCGGCGCCAACCGGGTGTTCGGCGCCGACGCCACCCTGGCGTTCTTCGAGAACGTGAGCGTGGTGGGCTACGCCGCCAGGACGCAGACGCCCGGTTTCGAGGGACGCGACGCGAGCTACCAGGGCCAGTTCATCTACGCCGCGGATCGCTACGGCCTGACCGCGGAGCACCTCGTCGTCGAAGACAACTTCATTCCCGAGGTGGGCTTCGTGCGGCGCGACAACTTCCGGCGATCGTACCTCGCGGGACGTTTCAGTCCGCGCCCGGCAACACTGGAGACCGTGCGCCAGTTCCGGCTCGAAGCGAGCTACGACCACATACTGACCGCCGATACCGGCATTCTGGAGACGAAGCAGGCGCAAGTGGGCTTCTCGACCGAGTTCGAGACCAGCGACCGGGTGGGAATGACGTTCGCGGACAACTACGAGTTCCTGGTGCAGCCGTTCGAGCCCGGACCGGGCGTCGTGCTGCCGGTGGGCGGCTACGGGTTCCGCGACGTCGAGGCGACCTACACGATCGGGGCGCAGCGACGGCTGACGGGCATCGTCACGGTGCGGGGCGGCGAGTACTTCAACGGGAACATCCGGTCCATCGGCTTCAGCCAGGGACGTCTGGCACTGACCCCGGAATTGTCTATCGAGCCGACCCTGTCGGAGAACTGGATCGACACGCCGCTGGGGTCGTTCCACACCCGCCTGATCGTCTCCCGCGTCACCTACACGTTCTCTCCCCGCATGTTCTTCGGCGGGCTCATCCAGTACAACTCGGCGGCCAAAACCGTCAGCACGAACCTCCGGCTGCGGTGGGAATACAGTCCGGGCAGCGAGCTCTTCGTCGTCTACACGGAGGATCGCGACAGCGACCCGCTGCGGCCGGACCGCTTCGACCGTTTCTCCGCCCTTCGCAACCGCGGTTTCGTGGTGAAGATGAACCGGTTGTTCCGCTTCTAGAGCGAAAACCCGTAGAATCTTCTGCAGGAGCCTTCGGCGCGGGGCCGGCTCGATTCGACACGATGCCCGTTCGCACCCTTTTCGCAATCCTCGGCCTCGCCCTGCTTGCGGCTTCCGGAACGGCGGCGCAGGGCCGGCCCGTCCCGGTCGAGCGCGACCCGGCGCCGACGTTCACCTCCGGCGTAGAGATGGTGACCGTCCGTGTCTCCGTGCGCGACCGCAGCGGACGCATCGTTCGCGATCTCTCCCGTGACGATTTCCGGCTGATCGACAGCGGCTTCGGCCGCCGCATCGAGAGTGTCTTCGCCAGCGACTCGGCGCTCAGCGTCGCAGTGCTCGTCGACATCAGCGGCAGCATGGCGGTGGACCGCAACATCGACCGGGCCCGGCGCGCGGTCGAGGCGATAGTCGACTCGCTGCAGCCCGGGCGCGACGAGCTGGCGCTCTTCACCTTCGACACGGTGCTGCGGGAGATCGCTCCCTTCACTAGCGACTTGGCGCGGATAGGTGTTCCAAGGCTGACGGAGTCGCCCTTCGGCCAGACCTCGCTCTACGACGCGATCGCGGACGCGGCCACCCTGGTGGGGCGGCGCGGCAACCGCCACCGGGCGCTGCTGGTGGTGACCGACGGCGTGGACAACGGCAGCCTCCGCACGGCGGGGGAGGTGTCGAGCGTCGCAAGCGCCATCGCCGTGCCGGTGCACGTGATCACGGTGGGTGGACCGCTGGACCGGCGCGACGGCATCGGCGGCGCGGCGGGCGCCGACGGCGAGATCGTGGCGGCTTCGCTGGCGGACCTCGCGCGTTGGACCGGCGGCAGCGTGCGCGCCACCGGGACTCGGGAGGAGCTGCTCGCCGTGCTCGGCGAGTTGCTGTCGGGCCTGCGCTACCAGTACGTCCTGACGTTCCAGCCCGGCTTCCGCCGCGGATGGCATCCCATCGAGATACGGACGGCTGATGATAATCTGGTGGTCCACGCCCGCGGCGGCTACGTGGCGGGGCGGGCCCGGCTGAAGTGGTAGGGTCACACGAATTTGTTTCAGGAGGAATCATGCGGAAGATGCGGACGACGGTGAAGATGATGGCGCTGGCGGCGGTGATCGTGCTGGTCGCGTCGGCCTGCGCAACGCGGGGCTTCGTGCGCACCGAGGACGCCGTGGTGGACGCCAAGGTGGACACGCTGGCGGGCACGGTGGAGGAGACGCAGGAGCGGACGGTCCAGAACGCGGAGCGGATCGACCAGGTCGATCAGCGGGCGCAGTCGGCCAACATGGCGGCCCAGACGTCGCAGGCGGCAGCCGATGCGGCGCAGATGTCGGCCGACGACGTCGACGGGCGCGTCGATCAGGTCCAGAGCCGGATCGGCCGGCTGATCATGGAAGTCACCCTCAACGAGGCGCAGGGCAACTTCGATAGCGGCCGGGCGGATCTGCCGCCGGCCGCGCAGTCGCGCCTCGATCAACTGGTGGCCCAGATCCACGCGGCGGGGGAAGGCGGGTTCATCGAGATCGAGGGCCACACCGACAACACCGGCGACGCGGCCTACAACATGCGCCTCGGCCTGCGGCGCGCCGAAGCGGTGAAGGACTACCTCTACCGGCAGCACAACGTTCCGCTGCACAAGATGAACACCATCAGCTTCGGCGAGGACCAGCCGGCCATGCCGAACGACTCGCGCGAGGGCCGGGCGCAGAACCGGCGCGTCGTCATCAAGGTCCGCTCGTAGTCTCGTACGATCGCAGTTTCGCGCGGGGGCGGCCGGCGGCGCGCCGCTTCGTCCCCGCTTTCCTGCGGCAACCCCGTTCGGCCGCGCGCGCCGTAGCGAACCAGGGCGTGCGCGGTGGTTCCAGGAGCGCGAACGATGGCAGAAGAAAAGCAGAAGATTGACCCGCGCGTCTTCGATCTCTACGACGAGTATTGCCACGGCTACATCGACCGGCGGGAGTTTCTGAGCCGGGCCGCGACCCTCACCGTCGGCGGCGTGTCCGCGCTCTGGATGGCGCAGGCGCTGATGCCGCGGTACGCCGAGGCGCAGACCATCTCCTTCACCGACCCGCGCATGAAGGGGACCTACGTCGATTACCCCTCGCCAGGCGGCACTTCCGGCGAGATGCGCGGTTATCTCGTGCAGCCTGCCGGCGACGGGCCGTTCCCGGCCGTGCTGGTCATTCACGAGAACCGCGGTTTGAACCCGCACATCGAGGACGTGGCGCGGCGCGCCGCGGTGGCCGGCTTCCTGGCGCTGGCGCCCGACGGGCTGTCGCCGGTGGGCGGCTACCCCGGCAACGACGACGACGGCCGCACGCTGCAGCGGAGCATCGATCCGGCAACCCTGGATCAGGACATGATCAACAGCGCGCGTTTCCTGAAGGGGCACGCGCTCTCCAACGGACGGCTCGGCGCGACGGGCTTCTGCTGGGGCGGCGGGATGACCAACCGGCTCGCGACCGAGCTCGGCAGCGACCTGCAGGCGGGCGTCCCGTTCTACGGCGCCACGGCGGCCACCGAGGACGTGCCGCAGATCGAGGCGTCGCTGATGATCATCTACGCGGAGTCCGATCCGCGCATCAACGCCATGTGGCCCGAGTACGAGACGGCGCTGCAGGCCAACGGCGTCGACTACGAGATGCACATGTTCCCGGGGACGCTGCACGGCTTCCACAACAACTCGACGCCGCGCTACAACGAGGCGGCGGCGAACCTGGCGTGGAACCGCACCGTGGGCTTCTTCCGGCGGCATCTCGCCGTGTAGGCGGCGCGACAATCTCCGGGGGCGCCGGCACGCCCCCGGAGACCCGGACGAGCGGGACACACGCTACTGGTTGGCGGCCGCCGCCGACACGTCGCGCAGGCGCTCCTGCACGGTCCCCGGTATTCCCAGCCGGACGTTGGCGCCGAGACGCTCGAGCAGCGCTGCGGTCTGCGGCCAGCTCTGGAACTGGAAGGACTGCTTGGACCCCTCCGCCATTCGGTAGGCGGTACGGCCGCGGAAGTCCCGCGCGTCGATGGCGGCCCCCTGCGCCACCAGGTACTCGATCACCTCGTTCAACCCGCGGAACGCGGCCCCGTGCAGGGCCGTGAATCCCGCCTCGTTGACCGCGTTAACGTCCGCTCCCGCCTCGATCAGGATCTCGACCGCACGCTCCGCGCCCGGGGACGGGGCTCCCCGCGGCTCGCGCGGCG
>JAGWAH010000138.1 GCA_021296515.1 Acidobacteriota bacterium
TAGGCGCCGCCGACGATGGCGGCGCCGGCCGAGGTGCCAGGTCAAGGCCCGTAGCCGAGGCTACGCCGTCGATGGAACCTCGTCGCCGCAACGACGGTCTCGTGGGTCGTGCGAGCGACGCCGCCAGGCACGCGGTGGACGGCACGGCCGGGGCGGGTGAGGGGCAACCAAGCTCCCTCGCATGAGCGACACGCGGTCCCTCGAGCGGCTTGCGACCGAGCGGTCCGCGAGCGGAGTCTTGCGGGCCGGCGGCCACAAGTCATCGGGGTGGTCGCGGGCTGGCTGCGGGCGTTGGACCGAATCCGGACGCGGAGGGGAAAAACATCCCGGTCGGGAGGTCGAGAGACTTGGTAGGGTCCGGCGCCGCCTCCCACGAGCCGAGCTACGGTCGCCACGAATAGTCCGGGCCTAGGCACGCCGTACAGGCCGGCGATCTTCGTGCAGCGGTGGTTCACGAGCCGAGGTTAGACAGACCCGAGCCGGACCCGACTGTCCGGGTGGGCTGCGATCTCCGGGTGCGGGCGCCGTGACTGGTGCGGCGGCATCGGGTCCGCCGGCTGACCCGCCTGACGGGTGAAAGCGCTGGAGTCTGAGAAACGTCAAGTCGCGGGACAAAATGTTGACACGCTGAGGTTCCGCCCAACACGATATCTCCGTAAGTTATTGATTCTATTGGTGGGCCGCGCTGGGATCGAACCAGCGACACCCTGATTAAAAGTCAGGTGCTCTACCACGGAGCGCCGCGACCGGGGAGGCCGCGGCGCTCGATACTCCGACTGCCGAGCGCACCGCCGCCGGCGGAACGATCAGTGCACCATCAGCGGGACGCTGGCGGTCAGCGTGCCCCACTCGAAGCCCAGGTTGCCGTCCTCGATTGCGATGACGAGCTGCTCGGCCGGCGGGTCGGGCTCGCCGACCGTCATCGGCACGTGAACGAGGTCGTGCTCGGCGTTGTGGGCGGTGCCCCACTGGCCGGTCTCGCTGTTGACGATCAGGTGAACCTCGTCGCCCGCCTGCATGGTCCACAGCGTGTACTCGCCGGCCGGGATGGTTTCCCCGCCGAGCATGAGTTCGCGGTCGGTGGTCAGCGTGGTCGCCTCGTCGGCGCCCAGGCGCCAGACCGAGTCGGGCATCGGCTCGACGCTCTCGCCGACGACGCGGCCGTTCAGGTACGGCCGGCCGTAGTCGATGGTGATGTTGCCGCCGTCGACGCTCCAGTGGACGCTGACGTGGGGGCTGCCGCCGGTCCCGTCGTGGACTGGCGTCAGGTGGCCGCCGCCGAGCATCTCCATGGCGCCGGCATCCGTTGCCTCGGCGTCCAGATCCGCGCCTTCGTGATCCATCGCGTCGGCTTCCGGCGCTTCATTGCCAGCGCCGCCGCAGGCGGCGACGAACGCCAGCGTGAGAAACGCGAGAAACGATGTGATGAGCAGGTTGCGTGCGTTCATCCGAGTCTCCTTCCGTCGGTAGATCTTGGAAGGATAGCACGCGGCCGGGGGCCTTCGTGCGCGGTCGGCGCGGCGGGTCTCCGTCTTCTCGCGGCCGGCCGGCGGCCGGTGGGCGGCTGGCGAACGCCTACAGAATCCGCAGCCCGAGGGCCGAGAGCACGAGCTCGACGCCCAGCTCGGCGGTGGCGTTCCGGTGGTCGAGCGTCGGATTCAGCTCGACCAGGTCGATGCCCCGGAGCCGTCCGCTGTCGGCGACGGTTTCCATGACGAGGTGGGCCTCGCGGTAGCTGAGGCCGCCCTTGACGGCGGTTCCGACCCCGGGGGCGATGCCTGGGTCGCAGACGTCGAGATCGAAGGAGACGTGCAGGCCGTCCGCGTCGCGGCCGGTCAGCTCCAGGGCCCGCTCGGCGACGGTGGCCATGCCGAGCCGGTCGACGTCCTTCATCGTGAAGACGTGGACGCCGGACGCGACCACCCGCTGGCGTTCGGCGGGGTCGAGATTGCGGACGCCGATGAGGACGGTGCGGGCGGCATCGATCGCGGGGGTCACCCCGCCGATGTTGGAGAGCTCGCTGGGTTCCGGCCCCAGCAGCGCGGCGAGCGGCATGCCGTGGACGTTGCCGCTCGGGCTCGTGTCCGGCGTGTTCATGTCGCCGTGCGCGTCGATCCAGAGCAGTCCGAGGCGGTGGCCCTGCCGCCGGGCGGCGGCGGCGGTGGCGGCGACGGAGCCCGCGGACACGCTGTGGTCGCCGCCGAGGACCAGGGGGACGGTCCCGGCGGCGTGCGACGCGTCGGCCGTCTCGAACAGGCGGCGGCAGACGCCGGCGATGGCGCCGATGTACTTCTTGCCGGCCTCTCCGGGCTGGATGGTCTCCCGGATGGGTGCGATCAGGTTGCCCCGATCCGTGACCGTGTAGCCGAGCCCGGCGATGCGGTCGCCGAGGCCGGCGATGCGCAGGGCGGACGGTCCCATGTCGACCCCGCGGCGCGCGGCGCCGAGGTCGAGCGGTACGCCGATGACGTCGACGGCGCTCATGCTGCACTCCGGACGGCGTCGGCCGCGGCCCGCCCGGCGGCGCGTCCCGCCGCCACGCAGTCGGCGATGCCGACGCCGCGAAAGGCGGCCCCGACGATCTGCAGCCCCGGCGTCCGCGCCAGGAGGCTGTCGATCTCCGCGAGGCGCGCCGGGTGGCCGACGTTCAGTTGGGGGTTCGCCCGCGGCCAGCGGTAGACGCGGGCCAGCACCGGCTCGCCGTGGATCCCGAGCAGTCGGGTCAGGTCGCCCCGCACGGTGTCGATCAGGTTTGCGTCGGGCTCTGCGAGCGCGTCCGGCCGGCGCGTCCCGCCGAGGAAGCCGCGCAGCAGGACATGGCCGTCCGGGGCGCGGCCGGGCCACTTGGAGGAGATCCAGGTGGCGGCGGCGATCGAGAGGCCCGGCTCGACGCGGGGGACGACGAATCCGCTGCCCCGGAGCGGGTGCGCTACCGCGGCGCGGGGGAAGGCGAGCACGACGATCGCGACCGAGGTGTCGCTGAACCCCGCGCAGAGCCGGCCGAGCCTGTCGTCGACGCCGGCGGCGAGCGGAGCCGTGGCGTGGGCGGGCAGGGCGCAGATGACGTGATCCGCCGTGACGCGCGGCCCCTGCGCCGTCTTCAGCGCGTAGGGTGGTCCGGCGGTGAGCCTGGTGACCTCAATCCCTTGCCGCAGGGCATCCGCCGGGAGGTGCGCGGCCAGCGAGCGGGGCAGGGTATCGAGGCCCTCGGCGAACGAGCGGAAGGGGCCCTGGTGCTCGGGCGCATCGGGGCGCGCCGCCGCGGTCCGGCGAAACGCGCGGATCACGCTGCCGTGCTTTCGCTCCGCCTCGATGAACCGCGGAAAGAGCGCGTGCATCGAGAGCCGCTCGACGTCCCCCGAGTGGATGCCGGCGAGGAGCGGCTCCGCCAGGTACTCGGTCGCCTCGGTTCCGAAACGGCGGCGGAAGAAGGCCCCGATCGTCTCCTCTTCGGGTTCCCGCTGCTGATGGCTCCGCTTGGGGGGCGTCAGCAGCTCCAGCCCCAGGCGCAGCCGGCCGCGGCGGGAGAGGAGCCGGTGGGCCGCGAGCGATCCGAGGCCGGCGGGTATGCCGAAGACGGAGCCGCCGGGCAGCGGATGCAGCGCCCCGTCCCGCACGACGTACGCCGTGCGCGGCACGCGCGTCGGGATGAGGCGGCCGGCGAGGCCGAGCTCCTCGCAGAGGGCGATCGCCGCCGGTTTCTGCGTGACGAGCGAGTCCGGTCCCGCGTCGATGGTGAACCCGCCGATTCGGTCGGTGCGGATCATGCCGCCGAGGCGATCGGATTTCTCGAGCAGCACGAAGGGCGTCTTCCGGCGGTGGAGCTCGTAGGCCGCCGCCAGTCCGCTGATGCCTCCGCCGACGACGGCGACGGCGACGTGGCTCATGCCCGGCTCCCGTCCGACTCGGGCGCGGAGCGGGCGGCCCGCGGCCGGCGCGGCGGGTCGGAGTCAGCCGCGCTCGTGGACGAAGCGGGCCAGGGTCTGCACATGCGAGACGGGTGTCTCCGGGAGGATGCCGTGACCGAGGTTGAAGATGTGGCCGGCCTGTCCGCCGACGCGCCGCAGGACGTCGTCGGCGCCGGCGAGGAGGCGGTCGACGCGCCCGAGAAGCAGCGTCGGATCCAGGTTTCCCTGCACCGCCCGTTCCGGTCCGATGCGAGCCCAGGCGTCGTCGATGGGGACGCGCCAGTCGACGCCGATGACGTCGCCGCCCGCCTCGGTCATCGCCTCCAGCAGGGTGGCGGTGCCGGTTCCGAAGTGCAGCACGGGCACGCCGGTCGCCGCTACCGCGGCCAGCACGCGCCGCGTGTGGGGCAGCGCGAACTCGCGGTAGTCCGCCGGGCTGAGCGCCCCGACCCAGGAGTCGAACACCTGGATGGCCTGCGCGCCTGCCTCCACCTGGGCCACCAGGTAGTCGGCGACGGCCGCCGACAGCGTCTCGCAGAGGCGGTGCCACGCGTCGGGCTCGCCGTACATCAGCGCCTTGGTTCGCGCGTAGTGGCTCGACGGTCCGCCCTCGACGGCGTAGGACGCGAGGGTGAACGGCGCGCCGCCGAAACCGATGAGGGGGACGCGGTCGGCCAGCTCGGTGCGCAGCAGGCGGATGGTGGCGAGCACGTGGCCGAGCGATTCGCGCGGCTCGAACGTGCGCAGCCGGGCGACGTCGTCCGCCGTGCGGACCGGCTGGTGGATGACCGGGCCTTCGCCCTTGACGAAATCGAACGGGATGCCGAGCGGCTCGAGCGGCAGGAGCAGATCCGAGAAGAGGATGGCGGCGTCGACCTCGAGGCTGTCGACTGGTTGCAGCGTCACCTGGGCGGCCAGCTCCGGCTGGCGGCAGATGTCGAGCAGGGAGTGCCGCTCGCGGATCGCGCGGTACTCGGGCATGTAGCGTCCCGCCTGGCGCATGAACCACACCGGCGTGCAGTCGACGGGTTCGCGCCGGCAGGC
>JAGWAH010000020.1 GCA_021296515.1 Acidobacteriota bacterium
TCGAGTGCTTCCTCTGCCAGGACGTCTGCCACGTGCTGCGCGACCACCGGCTGCACCACGAGTTCATCGGCCCGCGCTTCTTCGTCTACACCGCGGCGCTGGAGATGAACCCCCTCGACACCGAGCACCGCAGCGAGGATCTCGCGAACGACTTCGGCGTCGGCTACTGCAACATCACCAAGTGCTGCACGAAGGTCTGCCCGGAAGAGATCACCATCACCGACAACGCCATCATTCCGCTCAAGGAGCGGGTGGTCGACAAGCTCTACGATCCGCTGAGCCGCCTGCTGCGGGTGTTTCGCTCGTAGCGCACGGCGCTCGACGGCGGGGGCGAATTCGCCCCGACCGAGCGGAGTCCTGTTGCCGTTTGTGGTCCCGATGAGCGGTGCGGGAGTTAGCGGGCGATCTCGGCGCAGGACGACGTGGCGGACTTTGGAGCTTCGATCTCCGCGCGTTGCGATTCGATGGTTGCGTCCCGTGCGGCGATGGCCTCCTGCTGTTCGGCGATGGTCGTCAGCCGCCGCGGCCGCTTGCGCTCGCAGCCTCCCTCCGCATACGTCACGGTGTTCCGCTCGTCCGCGTAGTGCATCCCCAGATAGCGCCGGAAACGCATCACGTCGTTCGAGTAGCGCGCCTTCTGCACTTCGATGAGGACTCGCAGATGTGCATGCCGGAGCCTGTCGCCCGGAGCCGCTATCCAGCCATCATAGCCGACGTGCGATGTCCCGTTCGATGTCGTCACATGCCCCACACGGTGACTGGCGCGGCGTCCGCCGCCGGGTCGCGGCGGATGATCTTCTCCCCCCACGTCCGCTCCGACGCGCGGTCGAACACGATCAGGTGGCCCGCCTCGGCCCCGCAGCGGTCCATGTAGCCGCGCGTCTGCGTCAGGCCCTCCGCGATGGTGCGCTCCAGGTCCCCGCGGCGCAGCTTGCACTCGATCACGAACCTCCGGGTGCGGCCGCCCTGCGGCCAGCGGATCAGCAGGTCCGTGCGGCCGCGGCCGAGCGCGTACTCCCGCTCGATGACCCCGCCCCCGTTCACCACCCGTTGCAGATGCGCCTGGAGCAGGAGCTGCGGACCCGCTTCCCGATACTGCTCGAAGCGCTGCACCCAGTGCTCGGAGTGCTCCCGGAAGAATGTCTGGAAGTCCGCCATCAGCCCCTCCATGTTCAGGGCGCCATTGGCATCCACGTACCAGGCCCGCTCGTGCGGCAGGCCCGCCTGCACCGCGGCGTTCAGGTGGCGCGGCACGACCTCGGCGTAGATCGGGTTGGCGATGCGCGGCGCACCGCCGGCGTCCTGCGCGATCAGTCCCAGGTCGCGGAGGTAGAGGAGGTCCTCCTCAGACCACGCCTGCTCGTCCGCGCCGGCCAGGATCGGCTCGATCACCCGCCGGACCCGGTCCTCGCGCAGCTTGTGCGCCAACTGGTCGATGTGCGTGTCGCGCCGCTGGATCAACCGTTCCTGGGCCGCGAGGACGTCGTTGCCGGTGACCGGGCGCGACCGATCTCGGCCCGCCCTGTCGTCGAAGCGGGCGTCGTAGCACAGCGCGTTCACCAGCCAGGGCTGGCCGGCGGTACGGGTCCAGACCATCTGCAGGGCGTCCTCCGTGAACGTCTGTCCGGTCTCCGCGGTGTGCTGGACGAGCAGAGCCCGGACCTCAGCCTCCGTGAAGTCCCCGAGCCGCAGCGATTTCGACTTGACATTGAAGGCGCTGCCTCCGAGAACCAGCGCGTTCGCGGCGCTCGACTGGATGCGGTAGTCGCGCACGTCCACCACGCCGCACAGGATCACGCCATGGGGAAAGCTGGCGGGCCGCTGATCGTAGCCGGCCCGTAGTTGCCGCAGCACGGACACGAGCGTGTCGCCGACGAGCGTGTCGATCTCGTCGATCAGGAGCACCAGCGGTCGCGGGTCGGCCGCAGCCCAGCGCGAGAGCACGTCGACCAGCGCGCCGTCGGCGCCTTCCTTCTCCAGCGCCGCGCCCCGGAGGGCGTCCGGCGTCTCGTCGCCCAGCGTGACGCGCGCCCGGCGGGCCAGCTCCCCGAGCAGGGCGCGCATCGCCCGCGCCGTGTCCTCGCGCGCGGCCTGCCCGACCTCGAAGTCCGCGTACACGCAGCGATAGTCGCGACCGCTGTTCAGCAGGTCGCGCAGCGCCAGCAGGGCCGACGTCTTGCCCGTCTGCCGCGGCGCGTGCAGCACGAAGTACTTCTTGTCGCGGACGAGACCGAGCACGGCGTCGAGATCGATGCGCTCGAGCGGCGCGGCCGCACCGGACCCTCGGTGTTGAAGAAGCGCATTCGTCTCATTGTCGCAACCCGCGACGCGTCTGTCATGCGGCCGTGCCGGCCGACGCGGTGACAGCTTTCACCCGTCGCAACGAGCTTCGGAGCCGGTCCTCGCGGTCGCCGGCGAATCGCCTCGCTCGCCTTGCTCGACGACTGTAGCGCATGGGTTCGGGCGTGGCCGGCGTGGAATAATGGGGCAGCTCAGCTTCGTCTGCGCGTGGTCGGTTGCTCGCGGCGCAGACTTTCGGGCCACCGGTAACGGGGAGGCGACGATGCGAAGACGATGGCCGCGGTATCTCCTGTGTTGCGTGCTCGCGTCGGTCTGGTCGGCGCCTGCCCTCGCGTCCCAGCTTCCCGAAGTATCGACCGAGGAGGCACTCATCGCGCTCGAGCGGGGCTGGAACGAGGCGTTCTACGCGCGGGACGTCGAGTTCCTCGAGAGCATTCTCGCGGACGACTTCATCGTCACCTACGACGACGGCGCGCGGGGCGACAAGGCCCGCGAGCTGGCGCTCGCCGAGTCGTTCAACCAGCGGGTGATCTCGGCCACGCAGGAAGACTTCATCGTGCAGGTCTACGACGACGCCGCGGTGGTGTGGTTCACGCTCCGCGTGGTCGGCATCCGACGCGGGCAGGAGGCCGAGATCACCCTGCGCTACACGGACGTCTGGGTGGTGCGCGACGGCCGCTGGCAGTGCGTATCGTCCCACAGCACGCGGGTGAATCCACGGTAGCGTGCGCGGCTCGCCGCATCTGCGCCATCGGTGCGGCGCGGTCTTCGTCGTCCGGCAGGTCCTGCATGAGGCGCCGTCGGCGGACGCTCGATCCGCGAACCGTCGGATTCACGTCCGCCCCAGGCGCCGCCAGAAGTCCGCCTCGTCGGTACAGGCCAGTGCCGCGGCGGCCATCCGAGTGCCGCCGGGCGAATCGACGTCCTTCGCGGCCCGGGCAGTGAACGACTCGGAGACCATGATCCCGCGCTCCGCGAGCATTGTGCGGACGAACTCGGCCTGCCCTTCAGCTCGGCCCGCTGTTTCGCCTTCCGCCCGTCCGGCAGCCTCGCCCTCCGCCCGTTCGCGATGGCCCAGCACGCGCAGCAGCGGATCGTCCTGCGGGCCGGTGCCCTCCCGCGCTCCGAGCGCGCGGCCGACGCGCTCCAGGACCCGGCAGGTGCGCTCCGTCGTCAACGGCTCGGTCAGGGCAACGTGGATCTCGCAAGCCGTCCAGCCCGGAAACGCCGCGCTCTCCGGGACCACCTCGTAGCGGTCGCCCGCGAGTCGATGGATCGTCACACCGGCGGGGCGGCGGCGGGTCGCTCCGGCGGGAGGCACCAGCAACCACAGCTCCGGGAAGCCCCAAGCCTCGTACAACGGCAGCTTGCCCCGGCGGATGTCGGTGGTCTGGTCCACCTCCAGCACGACGTCCGGCAGATCGTGCACGCCGATGACGAGAGGGCCCGACGGCACGTGGGCGCGGCGCGGGTGCAGGTAGAGCGTCTCGTCCGCCTGCATGATCCGATCCGCCCGGCCGGCCTCGTCGTTCACCCGGAGGTCGACCGACCCGAACGCCCGGATCGGCGTGCCGCGCACGGTTGCGATCAGCCGCGCGAGTTCCGGCAGCCGGCGTGACGTCGACTCGTGGATGCCTCCGGTCGGCTCGGCGAGAACCCAGGCGGTTCGGGTGCGCGCCTCCCAGTACTCGAGGCGGCCGTCGAAGTCGGCGAGCTGGTCCCGCCGCAGGGTTATCGGTCGACACCCGGGAAACTGCAGTCCGGCCAGCGTGCGGCGGTCGCGGCCCGAGGCCGAGTGCGGCGTATCCCTGTCGCTCGTGGATCGGGCCGCGCGCGCCGGGAGCGTACCGTAAGCCATATCCGATTATAGTCTTGCACTATAGCTGCTGTCGAGCCGCCCTGCGAACAGCGTCACCGTTACGCACATCGCCACGTTGACGCCGAGCCCGACGACACCGGCGTGGACGTTCCACACCGTCGGCAGACCTGCGAGGAGCAGCGCCGCGTAGATCGCACAGCCGGCCAGCATCCCGCTGGACGCCGCTGCCGTCGTCAGGCGCCGCCACGTCACGCCGAGGACGAACAGCGGCGCCACCTGGGCCAGGATCTCCATCTTGATCTCGGTCAGGCCCCACAACGTCACCCGCGGCGACAGCGCGACGATCACCAGCACGCCGACGACCGCCCACGAGAGCAGCTTGCCGATGCGCGTCAGGCGTTCCTCGGAGGCGCCCTCGAGCAGGGTGGCCCCGACGACGTCCTTGGCGAGGATCGAGGAGAGGCTCAGGAGCACCGAGTCGGCGGTCGACATGACGGCGGCGACGACGGCGGTGATGACCGTTACGCAGAGTAGGTAGAGCAGCACGGACCGTCCGCTCCAGGCGGTCAGCAGCGCCGGCATCACCTGGTCCGCGTCGCCGCCGGCGGGCAGCTCGCGGATGGCCAGGATGCCCACCATGAACATGACCCCGGTCGTGACCAGCGGCAGGAAGACCATCACGCTGAAGGCCCGTTTGAGCGTCGCGGCGTCGCGGGCGGCGTAGATGCGCTGGATCGCGTGGGGATAGACGGCGCCGGAGAAGCCGATCAGCAGCAGCGTGCTCAGCCAGTTGCGCGAGACCTCCCACGCCGGGACGGCGACCTTCTCCGGCGCCTCCGCCGCGACCGCCAGGGTCAGCTCGGTCAGGTGGGTCGGGGTCGGCACGACGGCCAGCAGCAGCCCGGCCAGCCCCACGAGCAGCATGACGCCCTGCACGCAGTCGGTCCAGGCGACGGCGCGCATGCCGCCGACCGTCTCGTAGACGATGACGACCAGCGTCAGCAGCACGACCCCCGCCCAGTAGGGCACGGTTCCGCCCGACAGTCCCTCCGTGACGTGGCCCATCGCCATGAGCTGGGCCAGCAGGTAGTTGGAGATTGCCAGGACCAGCAGCACGTTGGCGAGCAGCGTCAGGCGGGGCGAGCCGAAGCGGTGGGTGATCCAGTCCCCGGGGGTGACGAAGGCATGGCGGCGGGCGATGCGCTGCAGGCGCGGCGCGAAGACCAGGTAGACGACGATGATCGCCATCATGAAGCCGACGCTCATCACCCACGCGTAGCCGATGCGGAACGCCTCCCCCGGATAGCCGAGCAGCGTGTTGCCGCTGTACTGCGTCGCATACAGGGTCAGCAGCAGCACGAAGCCGCCCAGGTTGCGGCCGGCCAGGTAGAAGTCGCCGAGGCCGGTCCGGGCTCCGCGGCGCCGGGTGGCGTAGCCGACCGAGATCAGCACCAGCAGATAGAGGCCCACGGCAGCGCCGGCGCCGAACGCGAGCGACGGGCTCACGGTTCGCCTTCCGCGTCGTCCGGGTCTTCGCCGGCCGGCGGTACGGACCAGTAGCGCGCCACCACGTACGCGGTGAAGACGGCGACGGCCAGGTAGGCGGAGAGCGAGATGACGACCCAGTGCGGGAGCCCGAACCAGAGCCGCGCGGGACTGCCGGCCGGGAGGTACCAGGGCACGGAGGCGGCGAACAGGACGACGTACACGAACCAAATCCAGGGGTGCGACCGTGGTTCCAGGGGTCCGTGGCGAAACCCTGCGGGGCTCTTGCCGCGGGCTGTTCGGGGTTCGGGGGGATCCGGCATGCTTCCTCCGGGCCGACGCCGGACATCGCGGCCGACTGGCAGCCGCCTCCACCGGCGGAATCCCGGCCCGGTGGCCCTATGATAGTGCCGTGCGGCTCGGGATTGGGACCGGGCTCCGGCCGGTCGTCGTGACGACAGGAGGGCTTTCGATGGGAAGAATGAAGCGAGTTGTCGTGCTGCTGATCGTCGCGGCCGGCATGGCGGGCGTCGGCGTGGCGCAGGGGCAGGAGGAAGAAATCTCCCTGGAGGGCGTGGTCGATCTGCACTTCCACACGGGACCCGATTCTCGCCCGCGCTCCGTGGACGACATCGAGGCGTCGCGGCTGGCCGCGGCTGCGGGCATGCGCGCCATCCTGCTGAAGAACCACTTCACGATGACCGCAGACCGGGCAGCCATCGCGATGGGCCAGGTGGATGGTCTGGAGATCTTCGGCGGACTCGTCCTCAACCGGGCGGTCGGCGGGATCAATCCCGAGGCGGTGCGGCAGATGGCCGCCTTCTCCGGCGGCCGCGGCAAGGTCGTGTGGCTGCCCACTTTCGATTCGGAGTATGCCGCGACGTCGTCGGGCGGCGATGGGCCGTACGTGTCCATCCTGGAGGATGGCGAGCCGCTGCCGGAGGTGCTGGAGGTGTTCGAGCTGCTCGCCGAGCACGACCTGACGCTGGCGATGGGACACTCGGCCCCGGGCGAGGTGTTGCGCCTGATCCCGGAAGCGAAGCGTCTCGGGGTGCCCCGGATTCTCGTGACGCACGTCTTCAGCCAGGGCGCGACCCGCGAGCAGATGCGGCAGATGGCCGACGAAGACGCGATCATGGAGATCGACTGGCTGGCCGTATACGGCGGCGGCCGTACGATCGAGGACTACGTCGGGGCCATCCGCGATCTGGGCGCGGAAGCCTTCTTCATGTCGTCGGATCTCGGACAGCAGGGCAACCCCGTGCACGCCGACGGCCTGCGCGCCTACGTTCGCGCGATGCTGGACGCCGGCATCACCGCGGATGAGATCGACACGATGATCCGGCGCAACCCGGCGCGGCTGCTGGGGCTCGATCCCTGGTAGACGCATCGGCCGCGGCGGCGCGACCGTCCGCAAACCTCGCGGGCGGCGCTGTTCGGGGTTCGGGATGCGCCGCGAGCCTCAGTGCACCCGATAGTCGGGCCGGTGCTCGTCCCAGGGATCCGCATCGAGCGCCTCCTCGGCCTCCCAGCGTCGCCGGCGCTCGGCGCGCCGCAGGCGATGGCGCCAGATCGCGGCCAGGGCCAGGCTCGTGATCAGGGTCCAGAGGGTGAAGGGGCTGGCCAGAAACGTGATCCACTCCTCCCAGCCGCCGGAGCTGCGCCAGAAGAGGCGGGTCGCGCCGCGCACGGTCGTTCCGGTGGCGCCGATGAAGGCGTTGTCGAAGGTGGCTCCGGCCGCGACCCCGGACAGTATGCGCGACACGACGGCGGCGCCGTGCCGCCGGATGACGTCGCGGACGATGGCGTGCGAGATGATGTATGCGCGCGCGGCGTCCCGTCCATCCCCGTAGAAGAGGCCTTCGAGGGCGGTGACCGTCGGCTGGCCGGCCATGACGGTGGCCCACAGGAACCGGGACCGGTTGCCGATGCCCCAGCTTCGTTCCGCGACGCTGGCGAGTCCTTCGTTGAACCAGCGGGGCAGGCGTCCGCCGCCGGCCGCCCGCGCGGCCAGAATGTGGGTCACCTCGTGGTGGAGCACCACCTCCAGCGAGTCGTGCGGGTAGCTTCCGATGCGGTCCGGGAACAGGACGATGAGATCGTTCGCGGCATCGGCGAACGCTCCGACCCACGGGGCGGTTTCGCGCGCGATGCGCGAGTCGTCCGGCACGAGCACGACACGAATCCGGTTGCCTGGATCGCTCAGGCCGACCAGGCGCATCACCGCTTGCAGGCGGCCGGCGTCGAGCCGCCGGATCTGGCCGGCGACGGCGCGGAGCCGCTCGGGGGCCTCGATCGCCAGCTCGGGAAGACGCGGCTGGGCGCTCGCCGGTGCGACGCAGGCCAGCGCGAGGCAGCCGACCAGTTGCATCGCCGCGGCGGTCGGCACCTGCGCGCGGGGCCGGCGGGTCCCGGCGCGGAAAGGAACGTCAGGCAGCGTCCGGGGTCCCGGGACGGATCGACGCGACCGTCGCGCCGAGGTGGGATCCCGGATCGTCCCAGAAGGCCGTGACCAGGGGATGTTGCTCGAGCGTGGCCTGGACGTTTCCGCGCTGGACGCCGGTCCCGCGCCCGTGCACGATGCGTACCTCCCGCAGCCCGGCGGCCGACGCCGCGTGCACGTACTCCGTGACCACGGATCGGATGTCGCGCGGCGCGAAGGTGTGCAGATCCAGCTCCGCCTCGATGGGCACGCTGTGTGGAGGTTCATGACTCATAGATGGCGGTCACCTGGGTGGTGATGCCCCCGCGCACCGAGAAATCGCCGACCACGGTCATCCGCCGCGGGCGGCACGCGGCGACGAGATCGTCCAGGATCCGGTTGGTGACGTCCTCGTAGAAGATGCCCTGGTCACGGAATCGAATCAGGTAGTACTTCAGCGCCTTGAGCTCGATGCAACGTTCGCCGGGCACGTACGTGATGCGGATCTCCCCGAAGTCGGGGAGCCCGGTCTTCGGGCAGACCGACGTGAACTCGGGGCAGCGGATGGCGATCTCGTAGTCGCGCTCGCGTCGGGGGTTGGGAAACGTCTCGAGCGGCGAGTCCGGCATCCGATGAGTTTAGCCCGACCGGATACCGGGCCGGTACGCGACGGATTGACAGGCGCCAACCCCCACGCTAGGATTCTCTCAGTTTTATTGGGTTTTTTCCGTCCTGATGACCGTCGGCGCGCGCGGTCTTCGAGGCGTCCACAACCGCGCGCTCACAGCAGGGGGGAGCGCTGATGGCCGTAGCCCGCAAGATGGGCAAGACCGAGTTGTTCGCGCATTTCGTCGAGCACATGGATGCCTTCGGCATCAGTCTCAAGCGCGCGGACGTTCGCGAGTTCTTCGATGAGCTGCAGCGGACGTGCGAGCGAGAGCTTCAGGACAATGGCGAGTTCACGCTGCCCGGCGTCGCCAAGCTCGTCCTGCAGAAGCGCGAGGCGCGAATGGGTCGCAACCCCGCCACCGGGGCGGCCATCGAGATCCCCGCGAAGCAGGTGGTCAAGGCGCGTATCGCCAAGCAGCTCAAGGACGCCGTGCTCCCGGACGCGTAACGTCATGCGCCGGCTGCCGGCCCGGACCAGCGGCCAGCGCCGGGTGTTCCAGGCTGGGCTGGGCGTCTTCCCAGCCTTTCGCTTCGCTCTTTCCGAACCGGCGTTCGTGACCGGTCCGCGTGAGTCGGGCTCCCGGTCCTTTCCTTCGAACCGATGGCTACCGACGTGCTCATGCCGCAGCTCGGCGAGTCCATCGCCGAGGGCACGATCGTGCGGTGGAACAAGCGGGTGGGTGACCGGGTCGACCGGGACGAGCCGCTGTTCGAGGTTTCCACGGACAAGGTCGACGCCGAGGTGCCGTCACCGGCCGGGGGCGTCCTGGCGGAGGTGCGCGCGGAGGCGGGTGAGACCGTCCCGGTCGATAGCGTCGTCGCCATCATAGGCGCACCGGGGGAGACCGTTGTCAAGAGCGGCGGAGCGCCTGCGCCGGGACCGTCCGCAGCGGCGCCGGAGGCTGCCGGCCGCGCGCCGGCATCGCCGCCGCCTCCGGAGCGCCGCCGGACCGTCCACGTGTCGCCGGTCGTTCGCCGGCTGGCTCGCGAGCACGGCGTCGATCCCGCCGCGGTAGCGGGCACCGGTGCGGGCGGTCGCGTGACGAAGGACGACATCCTGAAGCTCGTCGCGTCGACATCGCCGACCGCCGCGGCTCCGGCCGGGCCGGAGGGTGATCGGCGCATCGAGCCGCTGTCGGTCATGCGGCGGGGGATCGCGGAGCACATGCTTCGCAGCCGCCGCACGTCGGCGCACGTGCACACGGTATTCGACGTCGATTTCTCGCGGGTGGCGTCGCTCAGGGAGGCTCACCGGGACTCGTACGCGCAGCGCGGCGTCCCGCTGACGTTCCTGTCGTTCGTCGCCAAGGCGGTGGTCGACGCACTGGTGGAGATGCCGGTGCTCAACGCGTCGCTCACGAGCGATGGCGCCGGGGTCGTCCATGCGCCCGACCTGAACCTTGGCATCGCGGTGGCCCTCGACGACGACGGGGGCCTGATCGTACCGGTGATCAGGCGAGCGAGCGAGAAGAGCGTCCCGGAGCTTGCCGCGGCGATCGCCGATGTGGCCACGCGCGCCCGGTCGAAGCGCCTCGCGCCGGAGGAGGCACAGGGCGGGACCTTCACGATCACCAATCCCGGGGCGTTCGGTTCCCTGTTCGGGATGCCGATCATCAACCAGCCGCAGGTGGCCATCCTCTGCCTGGGCGCGGTCGAGCGCCGGCCCGTGGTGATTGACGACGCGGGGACGATCGCGGCGCGCCCGCGCGCCTACCTCACTCTCGGCTTCGACCACCGGCTCATCGACGGCGCGGTCGCGGACCGGTTCATGGCCCGGTTGAAGTCCGGCCTGGAGCAATTCGACAGCGGCGTGCTGTAGGTTTCGTCCGTCTCGCCATGCGTCCACCGCGAGCGCTTCAGGTTCGGCGGCTCGGGCTCGTACGGTACGCCGCTGCCGTCGAGCTGCAGAGGACGCTCGTGGCCGAGCGCCAGCAGGGCGTCATAGCGGACCAGTTGCTGCTGCTGGAACA
Organism: Acidobacteriota bacterium; assembly: GCA_021296515.1. GTDB lineage: Bacteria > Acidobacteriota > Vicinamibacteria > Vicinamibacterales > UBA8438 > WTFV01. The sequence goes on from JAGWAH010000020.1 coordinate 10,667, forward strand.
TCCACCCGTCATCACCCGGGGCGTGCGCGCCGGCGCGGACAACGTGCTGGCGTCGCCGGCCGTGCTGCGCCGGCGCGGCGTCGAGGTCCACGACGCACGGCGGGGCGGCGACGTGACCTACCACGGTCCGGGGCAGCTCGTGGGGTACCCCATCGTGTTGCTCAAGCCCGACCGCTGCGACGTGCACCGGTACGTCCGCGATCTCGAGGAGGTGATCATTCGCGCCGTGGCGAAATTCGGCGTCCGCGCGGCGCGGATCCAGGGGCTGACCGGGGTCTGGGTCGGTAACGACAAGCTGGCCGCGATCGGAGTGCGCCTGTCGCGTTGGGTCACCAGTCACGGATTCGCCCTGAACGTGACGACCGACCTCGACGATTTCGCGCTGATACGGCCGTGCGGCCTCGTAGACCGCGGCGTGACCTCACTCGCCCGGGTCACCGGCGCCGAGGTCTCCGAGGTTGCGGTCGCCGACTGCCTGGCCAGACAGTTCGCCGAAGTGTTCGACCGCGAGATCGTGGCCGGCCCCGGATCCGGCCAGGCTTCTGGGGGCGTCCGTTCGTAGCCGTCATCCGGCGCGGGCGGTTTCGAGCCGGCTGCGCTCGGCGGCGTTCAGTGCCGGCTCGACGATGCGCGCCACACCGCCGGCGCCGAGTTGTACCGGCGCGGCCAGCACCTGCCGGCGCGTCCCGAACTCCCCGTCGACCGCGACGAAACAGCACGTCTGGCGGCTGCTGCCGGTGACGAGGGACGCCGCGACTCGCCCGGTCGCCGCCGCGAGCGCGTAGGGACCCGGCGGCCACAGCGCCAGCGCCCGGGCGCGCAGGCGCCTGTACCGCGGGGGCGGGAGCAGCGCCTCGAGCGACAGGCCGCCGACCGTGGCCTGGCTCCACGGCACGACGACGTGCTCCGGGGGGACGCCGAGCACGGTGAGAGCTACCTCGGAGGCCTCGCAGCCGACCTCCAGTGCGACGATCGCGCGCAGAGCGCCCCGGAGGGCTTCCGGGGCGGAGCCGAACAGCCGTCGCCTGTCGAGTCCCGCCTCGGACACGCCGCGTTCGACGAGACGGCGCTGCCCGGCGCCCGCGCAGATGACGATGGCGCCTCGAGCGAAGGCGGCCATCTGGCGCAGCCGGTCCAGGCCGGCATCGGCATCCCACTCGGAGTCGTGAGCCTTCGCCGGGCCGGCCAGGACCAGCAGGTCCGCTCCTACCGCCGCCGACGGGTTGGCGTCGGCGACGACCGCCGTGCCGAACCCCTCGATGGGTCCTGCCTGCCGGATGTCGAGCGCCTTGCCGGCCGCGATGTCGCCGTCGTCGTCGATCAGCCGCACTTCGCGGTAGATGTCGTGCCCGGCCGCTACGTGAGCGAGCGCGCCGCCGAGCGTTCCGGCGCCGAGGATGGCGAGAACCGACATGGCGAGTGGACGGGGGCGTTCCCCGCGATGCTCGCGGTATTCTAGTGGCGATGACAGTCGACACAAGGCCGGCGGCGGAAGAGCGGGATGCCCGTTTCGCGGGCTCGGTGGCCATCGTGACCGGAGGCTCGAAGGGGATTGGGCGTGCGGTGGCGGCGAGCCTGCTGCGGCGAGGCGCCGACGTTCTGATAGCGGGGCGCTCGGACCGGTCGCTCGAAGAGGCGGCCGCGGGGTTGGCGGAGGTCGCCGGGGCCGCCGGCGCCGGACGCATCGAAACCGTGGCGGCCGATGTGCGGCAGCCGGCGGATGCGGAACGGCTGATCGCGGTCGCCGTCGATCGTTTCGGCGGCGTCGACATTCTGGTCAACAACGCCGGCGTCGGTCGTTTCGAGGCGGTCGCGGAGCAGTCCGTCGAGGACTGGGCGCAGGTGATCGAGACCAACCTGAACGGCGTCTTCTACTGTTGCCGGGCCGCGATCCCGGTTCTGCGCCGACGCGGCGGCGGGTGGATCGTGAACGTGAGCAGCCTGGCCGGAAGTTACCCGTTCGCGAACGGTGCGGCCTACTGCGCGTCGAAGGCGGGCCTCGACGCGTTCACCGCCGCCCTGATGCAGGAGGTGCGGTTCGACGGCATCCGGGTGACCGCGGTCGCGCCCGGGTCCGTGGGGACGGCGTTCGCCGGCAGCGCCGATCGGCACGCCGCGGCGCCCTGGAAGCTGGCCGCCTCCGACGTCGCGCAGGTGGTCGTCGATCTCCTGGGCCATGACGCGCGGAGTTTGCCGAGCCGGGTCGAGATTCGTCCATCGCAGCCGCGGAAGGGCTGAGCGCACTTGGCGATTCCATGTGGATTCTCCGCGCCACCGTCGACGAAGAGCCAGTGGTCGTGCGCCTGCCGCCGGGGGCGGCCCGGACGCTGGGCAGGGGGCCGAGCGCCGATTTCATCGTCGCCGACGCACTCATATCGCGCGTTCATTGCCGGTTGACGGCTTCGGCGGGGCAACTCGTGATAGAGGATCTGAAGAGCACGAACGGCACCTACGTCAACGGCGTGCGCCTCAAGCTCTCCACCCTCGAGGACGGCGACCGCGTGCGGCTGGGCCAAGTGGAGTTCAGCGTGATCCGCGAGGACGCGCCTATTCGGCGGGCAGCGTCCGCTCGATCCAGTTGATCAGGATCTCGGCGACCCGGGGGGTGATTTCCCGGTTCCCCGGCGACGCGCCCGCCGCCAGCAGCAGGTGATTCACGCCGTCGAGCGTGGCCAACTCCACCGTCGATTCCCGCCGTCCCCGCAGGCGCGCGACGTTCTCGAGACGCTGAGCGTGATAGGGCGGGACCAGCCGGTCCAGCGCGCCCTGTATCAGCAGCAGCGGCTGCCGCACGCGGCGCACCTCGTCCGTCGGGTCGAATGCCAGGAAGCTGCGAAACAGCGGCGTGTCGGCCTGTCTGCGCATGTCGTCGGGAATGCCGTCCCACCCGCCGTCCCCCAGCACGGCGCGGTGGATGCGCGTCTGAAGATCGATGCGTTCCCGCCGTTCGTCCCCTGTCGTCCGGTTGCGGCGGAGCTCGTCCCGCTGCTGCTCGAGCACGAACGTGTCGCCGGCGGTGCCCGGCGTTGCCACCAGCGCGAGCCCCTTGATCCGGTCCTCGCGGCGCGCGGCCAGCAGTCCGACCCAGCCGCCCTCGCCGTAGCCGACGGCGACTATGCGATCCCGGTCGACGTCCTCGCGCCGCTGCAGGTAACGCACCATCTGGCGCACGTCCTGGGCGTAGTCGGCGAGCGTGGCCGATTCGGCCCGGCCGCCGCTCTGTCCGAAGCCTCGCTTGTCGTAGCGGGCGACGACGAATCCCCGGTCCGTCAGCGTCCAGGCGAGCTGGCGGAAGATCGGCACGCCGGAGACGATCTCGTCGCGGTCGACCGGACCGGTGCCGGGCACCAGCAGCACCGCCGGCCAGCGGCCGTCCGCCGGCGGCGTCAGGTCCACCGGCGCGGTCACCGTGGTCGCCAGGCTGAACCCGGCCGCCGGCACGCGCACGCGCTCGCTGCCGGGGTGCGGCGGATCGGTGGTCAGCCGCGCCGAGACCGACGCGATGTCGCGCCGGGCGACCTCCAGGGCCGCGTAAGGCAGACTGACCCGCAGCAACCGGTCGTTCTCGTCGATCCACACCTCCGCGTCGAGCGGCTGGGCGGGGTCGACGAACGTGATGCGATAGGTTCGCGCCTCGATGGTCCGGGCGGCGGTCTCGATGTGCTGGATGCCGACCGCATCGACGCGAGCCGGGATGTGGCCGCGGGGAGGAACGTAGATCGGCAGCTCCGCGCCGGGTTGGGAGCGGCCGAGCCGCATGGCGAGCGCTTCGTAGCCGGCGAAGACCGAGTTCGGCAGCACGACCGACGCCGGGTCGATCCGAGCCTCGGTTGTCGTCTGCCGGTCGCCTTCCTGCAAGGTGTTCGTCGCGGCGCCGTCGGCGAAGGTGCTCTCGAGGCGGAAGGGAATGCCTCCCTGCGAGCCTTCCAGCGTGAGCTGCCGGGGGCGCCACTCCGTGTCGTAGGCGGCCTCGAAGACCCGCGTGTCGACGGGTACGGGCGCCGTCATCTGCCCGCTCGCCTGCAGGAGCCAGCCGTCCCCCGTGCGTACCAGGCGCACGCGTTCGAAGCCGGCCGGCGTCGAGCGGACGAAGATGTTGAAGAGGGCCTCGCCGGCGCCGTCATCGGCCGGCGGCTGGGCTCGGCCCGCGGCTGCCGTCGCGGCGACCGCGGACAGGCAGAGCGCCAAGTGCAGGCAAGCGCGAAGTCGTCGTCGCACGAGAATCAGCATATCATCGACCCGCCGTACGAAATACCCATGAACGTTGCCGACTATCGGATTCTACGCACCGGCGCCGGGTTCATGGCGTCGGAGGACCGCGGCTGGATCGCGGTCGCCGGGCAGGACCGAGCCGACTTCCTGCAGGGGCTGCTGAGCAACGACGTCGTTGCCCTGTCGCCGGGGAACGGCTGCTATGCGACCTGCCTGACGCCGCAGGGACGCATGACGGCCGACATGTACGTCTTCGCCCAACGCGAACGGCTGCTGCTGGACGTCGACCGCGGCGCGACGGCTGGGCTGCGGGAGCGCCTCGACGATCTCGTCTTCACCGAGGACGTGCGCATCGAGGACCTGACCGCCGGGTCGGCGGCGTTCGGCGTCCACGGGCCGCGCGCCCGCGAGGTGGCCGCGGCGCTGGCGGGGGCGCCGGCCGGCGCGCTGGCGTTCGGCGGGCATCACGCCTTCGAAACCGGCACGGCCGCCGGCTGGGTGGGGCGGACGGACGACCTCGGCATCGAGGGCTACCGCGTCGTGGTGGATCGACCGGCGCGTGAGGAGTTGCAGCGTGCGCTTACCGCGGCCGGCGCCGTCGCGGTGGAGCGCGCCGCCGGCGAAGCGGTGCGGGTGGAATCGGGCCGGCCCGCGTTCCCGATCGACATGGATCGCGACACGATTCCGCTGGAGGCGGGGATCGCCGACCGCGCCATCAGCTTCGACAAGGGATGCTACGTGGGGCAGGAGGTCATCATCCGCATCCTCCACCGCGGCCAGGGCCGCATCGCACGGAGGCTGGTCGGGCTGACGCTGGGGACGCTCGACGGCGCGGAACCGGCGCCGCCGTCCCGCGGCGCGGCGATCTTCAGTGGCGACGACGAGGTGGGGCGCGTGACGAGCGCCGTCCGCTCGCCGGCGCTGAACGGGATCATCGCGCTGGGATACGTCCGCCGGGACCTGGCGGAGGCCGGCGGGGCCGCAGTCGAAGTCTCGTCCGGCACGCGGCGCGCGCCGGCCGTCGTCACGTCGCTGCCGTTCGTGCCGCCATCCGGCGGCGCCATGGGATAATCCGGCGCATGCCTCTCTACACGGGGGTCGGCGACCGCGGCACCACCGCGCTGTTCGACGGGACGACCGTGCCGAAGGACGATGCGCGCGTCGCCGTCTACGGCGATGTGGACGAGCTGAACGCGGTGGTCGGTCTCGCCCGTGCGGCCGGGCTCCCGGACGACCTCGACGAGATGGTCGTCGCGGTGCAGCGCGATCTCTTCGCGATCGGGGCGCGTCTTGCCGACCCCCGGTCGCGCATCTCGGCGCGGGTGACCAAGGCGCGGATAGCCGCCGCCGACGTTGGGCGTCTGGAGGCGTGGATCGACCGGGTGGACGGGGCGCTGCCGCCGCTGCGCAGCTTCATCCTGCCGGGCGGCGGCCCGGCCGGGGCGGCGCTGCACCAGGCCCGCGCCGTCTGCCGCCGGGCCGAGCGCCGGATCGTCGGACTCGGCGTCGACACGGTCGAACCCGAGCTCCTGCGCTACGTGAACCGGCTCTCCGATCTGCTGTTTGCGCTCGCGCGCAGTGTCAACCACCGGTCCGAGGTAGCCGAGATCGAGTGGTGATGCGGGCCAGTCCGGCCGCGTCGCCGGGTCTCAGCCACTGGCTTCGAGGGTCCGCTTCACCGCGTCGAAGATGCCGCGGGCGAGTTCCTGCGAGATCTGCTCCCGGATCGCGCCGCAGGGGACGACGACGGTCTCGTCTTCGGTGTCGATGGCGACGTCCCACCGATCCCGCGCGAGCCCTTCCGGCCGCTGCTGGACGAGGTCGCTCGGAATCGCCGCCGCGGCCTGTCGGTCGGGCCGCGCCGCAACGGCGATGGGGGCGCCGTTGATCAGCACGCGGGCCGCCGCTATGCCCGCTTTCGGGATCGGCCGGTCGCCGTGGTAGAACGCCTCCGCGTCCTCGGTGAAGAAGACGAGGCCCGTGTCCGACGGTATCTCGGCCAGTATCGTCCGCCCGTCGGCCTCGACGGACGCCCGTTCGCCATGGCGCTTGCGCCGGTCGCGCGTCAGCGCCGTCGCCATCCGCAGGGCGAGGAAGAGGAGCAGAATCGCGACCACGGCCGCCAGCATGTCGCGCATGCAACCATGGTAACGCCTGCCGGCAAAGCGTGACCCGCAGTGGCCGGCTGGCTCGCGGGCGGTCCCGCCGGGTACGATCGGAGGCGAGGTCGGCGCCGGAGACTGGAGATGCACTCGGTCATCGTTCACTACCAGGAGATCGCGCTCAAGGGTCGGAATCGACCCTGGTTCATCGACCGGCTCGCGAGCAGCCTGCGCGACGCGACGGCCGATCTCGACGTGACCCACGTGCGCCCGCTCATGGGACGCATCGAGGTGGGGTTGGGGCCGGCGGCCGACTGGTCGGCGGTGCGCGAGCGCCTCGGCCGGGTGTTCGGCGTGGCGAACTTCGCGCGGTCCAGGAGCACGGGCCGGGAGGTCGACGAGATCGCCGGCGCGATCCTCCGGCATCTGGCCGAGCCCGACGCCGTCGCCGCGGAAGGCGTGACGAGCTTCCGGGTCCGGGCCACGCGGGCGGACAAGACCTACCCGCTGACGTCGCCGCAGATCGAGCGCGAGGTCGGGGGGCGGATCAAGGCGGCGCGGGGCTGGCGCGTCGACCTCGCGTCTCCCGATCTCCCCATCACGATCGAGGTGCTGCCCGACCGCGTGTTCTACGCGCTGGGGAAGGAACCGGGCCGCGGCGGGTTGCCGACCGGCACCAGCGGCGCCGTGCTCTGCCTGCTCTCGGGCGGCATCGACTCGCCGGTCGCCGCCTACCGCCTGATGAAGCGGGGCTGCCGCGTGCGCTTCGTCCACTTCCACGCATACCCGATCCTGTCGCGGGCATCGCTCGACAAGACGCAGGAGATCGCCGACCTGCTGACGCGCCACCAGTTGCGGTCGCGGCTGTACTCCGTGCGCTTCGGGGAGATCCAGCAGACGATCGTGCTCTCGGCGCCGCCGCCGCTGCGGGTCGTGCTCTACCGGCGGATGATGATGCGGATCGCCGAGCGTCTGGCCGGCGTCTGCGGCGCGAAGGCGCTCGTCACCGGCGAGGCGGTGGGGCAGGTGGCATCGCAGACCATCGAGAACCTGGCGGTGATCAACGACGTCGTCAGCCTGCCGGTGCTGCGGCCGCTGATCGGCTCCGACAAGGAGGAGATCACGCAGGAGGCGCGCCGCCTCGGCACGTATCCAATCTCGATCATTCCCGACCAGGATTGCTGCACCCTGTTCGTGCCGCGCCGGCCGGCGACCCGCGCGCGACCGGAGGACGTGAAGCGCGCCGAGCGCAACCTGCCCGTCGCGGAACTGGTCGACAGGGCGGTGGCGGGGGTCGAGCGGCAGGACTTCCTGTTTCCGGTCCCGGCCGCGGATGTCGGGTCGACCTCCGGCGGCGGCCCGGACGCGGCGGCCGCGGCGGCAGAGCCGCGGTGAGCCGCGGCGCGCCACGTGCCCCGGCCGCCGCGCGCCCCGGCGGTCGGGTTTCAGACCAGATCGGGGTGGAGCAGTCCCCGCCCGTGGTCGCGCAGCGCATCGCGGGTGCTGCGGAAGGCGAGGTCGGACCACGGGACGTCGTCCGGCACGAACCACGCGGCCTCCAGCGATTCGTCGGCCGCGTCCAGCGTTCCGCCCACCACCGACGCCTTGTAGACGATGACGATCGGCACGGCCCCCGCGTACGCGTAGATGTTGATGAGTCCGTCGAGCCGGATGTCGAGGCAGGCCTCCTCGCGCGCCTCGCGAACCGCGGCGACGACAGGCGCCTCGCCGCGGTCGACGTAGCCGCCGGGGAAGACCCATTTGCCGTAGCCCGGCTCGATCGATCGCCGAACCAGCGCGATGCGGCCGTCCTCGTCGGTGATCACGGTCCCCACGGCCACCTTCGGATCCAGGTAGACGACCTGCCCGCAACGCGTGCAGACGGGCCGCGCCGGCTCGCCCTCCTTGAGCGTCTTCAACGCGAGGGGACCGCCGCAGGACGAGCAGAACCGGAGTGCGGGGTCGTGGACATGTACCTGCGGGTCAATCACCGGGCGAATATAATGTGAATCGATGTCCATCCTGAAGGTGGCGCGGATGGGGCACCCGGTGCTCCGCCGCCGCACGCCGCCCCTCGACCCCGCCGACATCGGATCTCCGGCGGTGCAGCAGCTCATCGACGACCTGTTCGAGACGATGAACGAGTACGCCGGCATCGGGCTGGCCGCCCCGCAGGTGCACCAGAGCCTGCGGCTGTTCGTCGCGGGGGTCGACGACCCGGACGGCGGCCTGCCCCCGGTAGTGATGATCAACCCGGAGATCGAGCCCCTGGGTCTGGCGGAGGAAGAGGACTGGGAGGGCTGCCTGAGCATCCCGGACATCCGCGGCCGCGTGCCCCGCGCGGTGGAGATCCGGGTGCGGTGCCTCGATCGTCACGGCTCGCCGCAACGCCTGACCGCCAGCGGCTTCGCCGCCCGCGTGATCCAGCATGAGGCCGACCACCTCGACGGCGTGCTCTTCCTCGACCGCATGAGCGCGTTCGACAGCCTGACCTTCCTGACCGAGTACGACCGCTACTGGCACAAGGACGAGCAGTCGGGTGCCTGACGGTGGAGGATCAACCCGACAACGCCGTCCGCGGATTCGGCTCGACCGTCCTCCTGTGACGTGAACGGGGAGCGGCGCCGTTCGGGCTGTCGATCGAGTCTCAAGAGGCGGATCCGGGATCCTTGGGGCCCTCCTGTCCCGCGTCGGCGTGTCTTGCCGCGCGTTTTCTGTCGAGGGCGCGCTCCGACGAGAGCCGCTCGAGCTCGACGCCGGAGTGATCCGCGAAGGCCATCGCTGCGGCGATCGCCGTGTGACCGGCCTCCTCGGCGATCAGCCGGTGCATTCTCTGGCACACCCGCCGGTACGCGGGATGCCCTTGCGGGGTCGTCCGGAGCTCGATCACGTGCATCGCCTCGCGCGCGTTCATCCGCATGTAGAAGCGGATGCGGTAGGCCATCGAAACGGCGTACTGCGCAACCGCCGGGGAGCACCGGCTGGCCAGACGGGCGTACAGCGTCGCCGAGTCGTCCATCACGCGCTGCCAGTCGGCGAGCGCGCCGACCTCGGCGATGGCGCCGGGGGCGCTCGCGTGGCCGTGGCGTGTCGTCAACTCCTGCCAGTCGAGGGTCAGCATCCTGTGGCGCTGCAGATCCCGGAACGCCCCATAGTCCGACACCACGTCGAACGTGTAGGTCGCGTGTTCGAAGGCCCGGCCGGGACGGTGCCGGCGGTTCTCGCGGGTGCCGGCGTACGTTCGGAGCACGTGGATGCGCTCTTCCGCCGTCATGCCGCGCGCCACCGCCAGCAGACCGTCGAGCGGAAGTTCCGAAGCCGAGTACAGGGCCGCGGCCACCACCTTGATCTCGCCGTCCGGATCGAAGTCGGCGAGGGTGACTTCCGCATGCGACTCAGGGGCGGGCGTGTGGGTCACCGCGGTCGAGAGAGCCCGTGTCTCCGCCTCGCACGCCTCCAGATAACCACTCCAGCGGACGCCGCGGTCCGGCCGGTCGACCCGCTGCAGGAACGCCGGAATCACCCGCCGCAGCTCTCGAAGCATCAGGTCGGCCAATTCGCGAGTCTCGGCCAGCGAATGGGCGCGCATCCGGAGCAGCAGCATCTCGTAGGCCTGGCCGGAGCCGTAGATCCCCACGTTGGACCGGGTCGCGGCCGGCAGGAGGCCGCGCAGCGTGTCCAGCGCCTTCGCGCGAATCACCGCGCGATAGACTGCGTCCGAATCCGTGGCCGCCTGCGGATGTCGTGCTCGGAAATACTCCTGCAGGGGCTCGATCCAGCGGGCGTAGGTTTCGAATGCTCGGTCGAGCGCCGCCTCGAACGCCCGGCGGTCCGACTCGTCCTCCAGCTCGGCCGGAACGACGTACTTCCAGCGGCCGCCCGGCCGGTCGGTGTACGGCACGTAGCGGGTCGACTGCTCCAGATAGGACATCAGCCGCCCGCGCTCGAGCACCTTCGTCAGGATGTTCGACACGCCTTCGCAGGCGATGTGCGCGCCCCCGAGCTGCGCCACCGAGTCGTCGCCGTATTGATCGAAGACCCGGCGGTACAGGCGCTCGGCGCGCTCGCGGCCCGGTGCGGCGCCCGTGCCGGCTGCGTCGCTTCGCCTTTCGACCCCGTCGGAGAACTCTTCGAGGAAGAGACGGCGGATCGACTTGGTCGACCGCGAGTACCGTGCAAAGAGCGCGCCCTTGACCGCTTCAGGAAGGTTGGTCAGGACGAAGACCGGCTGGTCCAAGTTGCCGAAGTAGGGGGCCAGAACGGCGGTCTCCCCCGCGGTGAAGCTCTCCGGGACCGCCAGCGTCGAATGCACGCGGTATCATACGCCGTGACTTCGCCCTTCACCCATCGCATCGAGGTGCGGTTTCGCGACTGCGACGCGATGGGGCACGTCAACAACGCCGTCTATTTCACCTACTTCGAGCAGGCGCGCGCCGTGATGGCCGAGACGCTCGGTCTGCGCCGCGAGTTGTCCCAGGCCGGGCTGGGCGTCATCCTGGCCCATACCTCCTGCGACTACAAGGCGCAGGTCGTCTTCGGCGACCAGGTCGAGGTCGGCGTGCGCGTAGTGAGACTCGGCCGCACCAGCTTCACGTCCGAGTTCGAGGCGCGCCGCGTGCGGGACGACGCGGTCGTGGCGGTCGGCAAGGCGGTGCAGGCCGTCTTCGACTACGACGCCGAACGGACGACCCCCATCCCGGACGGTCTCCGCGCGAAGCTCGAGGCGCTGATGACCGGGCCCGTCGCGGCCTCGTGAGGATCACGCTGATTCCGGGCTGCAATCCGGGCCCCTATACCGGAGCCGGCAACAACACGTATCTGCTGTCCGGCCGCGAGCCGACCCTGATCGACGCGGCAACCGGGGAACCGGGCCACCTCGGCGCGCTGGCCGCGGCGCTCGTCGGGGCGCCGCTCTCGCGGGTGCTCGTGACCCACGGCCACGTGGACCACGCCTCCGGCGCGCCGGGGCTGGCGGCCCGCGGGCACGAGACGACGTTCCACAAGATGCCCTGGCCGGCGCGTGACGCGAAGTACCCGGTCGACTGGCGCCCGCTGGCGGACGAAGACGTCGTGGAGGCCGGGGACGGCGCGTTGCGGGTGCTGCACACGCCGGGCCATGCCCTCGACGAGGCGGACGGCACGCTCTTCTGCGGCGACCTGCTGATTCAAGGTGGCACGGTGGTGGTGCCCGGCAGCTACGGCGGCTGCCTGACGGACTACCTGGCGTCGCTGGCGCGCGTGCGCGAGCTGCGGCCGGCCCGCGTGCTGCCGGCGCACGGACCCGAGATCGACGACGTGACGGCGCTGATCGACCAATACGTCGCCCACCGGCGCCGCCGCGACGCGCGCGGGGAGCACGACGCAGGCGGCAATCGTCCAGGCGGTCTATCCGGAGCTGGCGATGGAGCTGCGCGGGGCGGCGGGAGAGAGCGTGCTCGCGCACTTGCAGAAGCTGGAAGCGGAGGGCGCGGTACGGCGTCACGATGCGGCCTGGGAGCCGATCTGAGGTCCGCAGCGCGCCGCCCGCGCCTAGGAGTCTGCGCCGTAGAACGGCGTAGACTGCTAGTCAGGCCCGGTTGGGCGGCAATCGGAGCCGTCGGCGACGATTGTCGGGCAAGGAGAACGGACATGGAGAATCCGAAGGGGTACGCCAACCCGGAGCTTCTGATCGAGGCGGCCGAGCTGGCCGGCCGGCTGGGTCCGGGCGGGGGAGAGGCGACCGGGTCCGCGGTCGCAGGCGAGATCCCCGTCCTGCTGGACCTGCGTCCCGCCGAGGCGTTCGCGGCCGGTCACATTCACGGCGCCGCGCACCTCGATCTCTTCGGGCTGAGTCTGGTCGACACCGACCCGGCGCCGCTCGCGGCGTTTCTGTGGATAATCGCGCACCTGCTGACCTTGCGCGGCGTCGACGCGGGGCGTCCCGTCGTCGTCTACGATGAGCAATCGGGAATCCGCGCCGCGCGCGCCTTCTGGTTCCTCGAGTTCTTCGGCCACCCGGTTGCGCGGATCCTCGACGGCGGCTTCGGAGCCTGGGAGCGGGCGGGGTTGCCCGCGACCCGGGACGCGGGGGCCCCGGTGAAGGGAACCTGGGAGGTCGGGCAGGACGGCACGCGCCTCGCCACGTGGCGGGAGGTCAGCGAGCGCCTGGATCGCGCGGACGTGACGATCCTCGACACGCGCAGCGACGAGGAGTACTGCGGCACGCTGGTGCGCGCCCGGCGCGGCGGCGCCATCCCCGGCGCCGTCCACATCGAATGGACGCGCAACCTCGACGAGGCCGGCGCCTTCAAGCCGGCCGCCGATCTGCGCGCGATGTACGAGGCGGCCGGCGTCACCCCCGACAAGGAGGTCGTCTCCTACTGCCAGGGCGGCTACCGCGCCGCGCACGGCTACGTGGCGCTGCGGCTGCTCGGCTACCCCCGGGTCCGCAACTACCTCGGGTCGTGGAAGGAATGGGGCGACCGCGAGGACCTGCCGATCGAGACCCCGGCGGGCTGAAATCCGGCAGCGTCGAATCGAGACAACCGACCTTACGAGGGGTCGCCACCGGAAACCGGGAGCTTCCGGCCCATGACGGCCGCGAGAACGACGTGCATGGTGCTCTCGAGAGCGTCGACTCGCCCGTCAAGCCGGTCGACCTTGCTGTTGACCACCAGCACGCCGACCGCGCTGACGAGCGACACGAGGGCGGTGATCAGCGCGGTGATCAACGTGACCAGCGCTATCGTTCCCGTCTCCATGCCTCTATGTTCGCACTGCGAGCGGGCCGCGCGCAACCTCGCTCTTCGGCCAGACACCGCGGCATCGAGCGCGTCCGGGCCGTTCGGTTCCGACCGGCGGTGGCGAAGGTGATGGAAGGGCGGGGCCACGCGGCCCCGTCCTTCCATCGCGAGTCGAACGGATCCTGGACCGGTTGCCACCGGCGGCGGCCGCCACCAGAGGCAGCGGCCGCTACCCCCGCTCTACCACAGATAGCGGGCCGAGAAGACCATCGTGCGCGGCGGACGGGCGGAGATCACCTGCCCGAAGCGCGAGTCCACCTGGTTGCCCGCCTCGTCGAACTGCGCGTCGAGGTCGACGTTGCGGAACTGCACCTGGTTGAACAGGTTGTAGATCTCCCAGCCGAGCTCGGTCGCCGACCGGCATCCGCTTGCCGAGGCGCACGCCCGTATCGTAGAAGCCCGGCAAGCGCAGGTCGTCCTTCCGCACGTTGCCCACCTCGCCCTCCGCGGGGCGGCTGAAGCAGTCCGTGTTGAACCAGCGGTCGATCGAGCCGCCGCCGGCCGACAGATCGCAGCCGCGATCGATGTTGGCCGGCACCACCAGGTCGATGCTCGCCAGCCCGTCCGGGTTCGTGGACCGGCGCATCAGGTCGCCGCCGC
>JAGWAH010000139.1 GCA_021296515.1 Acidobacteriota bacterium
CCTCGACGACGCTCTTCTCGCCGAGACCGAGCCAGCCGGCGACGTTCAGGCGGCAGTAGTGGCTCTGGGACGAAGCGAGGATCACGCCGCCGGCGGGAACGCCGTTGTCCATCGCGTCCGGAAACGCCTTCTCGATCCCCAGCTTCGCGCCGTAGAGCACCGTCCCGGTTCCGCCGAACGTGAAGACGCCGGCGGCCCGCGCCGCGTCGTAGCCGACGAGCCGGGACACCATCGCGGTGACCGCCGCCTCGGTCAGCATGAGGCCGTACGACGTGTCGTCGGAAACCAGGTTCGGGTTGTAGATGGCCGGCAGCAGCGATCCGATCACGCTCGGGATCGACGGCGGAGGGACGACGTTGATCTGCGTCCGCGGATGCCCCCAGATGGGCATGCCCTCGAGCTGGCCGACCAGCAGGTCCGCCACCTCCTCGACGCTGCGCCCCTCCTCGCCGAGGGCGGCCTGCTCCGCCGCCGCATAGTCCAGCGCGCGCGGCCGGCCGAGCAGCGGGACCTCGGACTTGAGGTCGTCGACCTGATCGAGCGCCCTGAGGATGGAGAAGACGAAGTAGGCGTCGTGCATCCGGTCCGAAACGGGCGCCGGGAAGGCGTCCCGCATCCGGGCCAGTCGCTCGTGGTAGGGTCGCTCGGTCACGCCGTACGGCTGAATCAGCCTTCCTCGCTATTCTAGCGCCCCGGCAGGCGCCTGCTGCAACGCGGGCTCCGAGCCGCTACAATGCCGGCTCATGTCCCGCCCGCGCGTCGGTCGATTCGGGTCGCCGGAGGACACTGCGTCGAGGCGACGGAAGTAGTGGTCGCTCCGACCGTCATCTCCCGCGCCGACCACGCGATCTCGCGGCAGCGGATCGATCCCGACGCGCTGAAGGTCCTGTACCGCCTGCGGAAGTTCAATCACACCGCCTACCTGGTGGGCGGCGGGGTGCGCGACCTGCTGCTCGACCGGCGCCCGAAGGACTTCGACATCGGCACGTCGGCCCATCCGCACGAGGTCAAGCGCATCTTCCGGAACTGCTGGATCATCGGCCGGCGCTTTCGGCTGGCGCACGTCAAGTTCGGGAACAAGACGATCGAGGTCGCGACGTTCCGCCGCCAGGTTTCGCCGGACGCGGCGCCGGCCCACGCTGCCGCGAGCCGCGGGCCGGAGCGGGACGCGCCACCCTCCGTCACGCGCGGCGGCCGGCGCGCGCGGCCGCCGATACGGCGCGACAACACCTTCGGGACCCCCGAGGAGGACGCCTTCCGCCGCGACTTCACGATCAACGGGCTCTTCTACGACATCGATACGTTCGCGGTCATCGACTACGTCGGCGGGATGGCGGATCTTCGCCGCCGGCTCATCCGCTGCATCGGCGACCCGGACGAGCGCTTCGTCGAGGACCCGGTCCGGATGCTGCGGGCCGTCGCGTTCGCCGCACGGCTCGACTTCCGGCTCCACGGGCCGGTACGGGAAGGCATCGCCCGGCAGCGCGCGGAGATCAAGAACGCGTCGCCCGCGCGGCTGGTCGAGGAGCTGTACAAGCTCCTGCGCAGCGGCGTCGCCGCGCGCATCTTCAAGCGCCTGTCCCGGACCGGGCTGCTGCGCCACATCGCCCCGGAGGTCAACCGCCCGCGGTCGACCGCGCTGTGGCGTTCGCTGGAAGCGCTCGACGCCTACCGGGGACGATTCGACGCGGTGCCCGACACGCTGTCGAACGCGATCCTCCTGGGCAGCTTGGTGGCGCCGGTCCAGGAGATCGACCTGACGCCGCCCCGGCGCGACCCCGGTGGAACCTCGTCGCGCGTCGCGCTGGGCGATCTGCCGGTGGCGCGCCGCGACGTCGAGCACCTGCGGCAGGTGCTGTCGCTGCAGCCGCTGCTCAGGGATCCCGATCTGCCGCCGCGCAGGATACGGGGCATCCTCGCACGCGCCAGCCTGCCCGACGCGCTGACGTGGTTGGAGATCCACGGAGAGGATCCCGAGACGCTCGCGCGCTGGCAGGATCTGGCGGCCCACGGCGTGCAGGCGCCGCGCCGGCGGCGGCGCCGGCGGGGACGGCGGCGTTCCCGCCGCGCGCCGGCCGCGGAGTGACGATCTCCACGGAGCCGCAGAACTCTGCCGCCTTCGGGCCCTCGCCGCTACTCGGCGAGCAGAATGCCCGTCACGTTGTAGAACGACAGCCCGATTCCCACGGCGGTGACGGCAATCAGGGCGAGCGCCGCCAGCAGGACCCGCGTGCTCTCCCGGTGCTCGTCGCTGAATCCCATCAGGTGCGCCGCCACCCAGCCGCCGGCGAAGCCGCCGCCGTGCGCCCAGTTGTTCACGCTCGGCACGATGAAGCCGAAGATGCCGAGGATGATGGCCCACTGCCAGAGCTGTTGCGTCATCACCGAGCTGCCCCGCTTGCGGCCGTAGACGATCAGCGCCGCGAGCAGCCCGAAGATGGCGCCCGAGGCGCCTATCGTGGGAGCGCCGGACATCTCGTTCGACAGCAGGAACCCCGCCGCGCCGGCGACGTTGAACAGGACGAAAGTCCGGGCGGGTCCGTAGACCTCGGCCGCCGCCGGCCCGAGGTTGCGGATCCACATCACGTTGAAGGCGATGTGCAGCAGGCCGCCGTGCAGGTAGGTGGCGGTCAGGAGCGTCCACCACCAGCCCAGCTCCCACGCGATGCCGCCGGTCATGCCGAGCTGGTACAGCGCGCGGCCCCCGGGCGAAAGAATGGAGAGAAAGCCCGACGACGCGAAGATCGCCTCCGGTTGCAGCAGCAGCGCAAGGGCGTAGAGCGTCAGGCAGGCGCCGGTGATGAGGACGATCAGATCGAGCCGGGCGCCGACCAGCGAGCGCAGGAACGGGGCCCACCCGAAGAGGCCGGGCCGCCACGCCCCGCAGTACGGGCAGCGTTCCTCGTTGATGCCGACGAGCCGGCTGCACTCGGCGCAGACGATGGAGCCCTCGGACTGCCGCACGCTACGTCACCCGGTCGGGCCAGTAGTCGTCGTCGAGCACCTGCGCCGTCGTGAAAGGGCAGTCGGCCGGAACGTGGGGGTGTTCTCCGAAGTCGGCCATCTGCCCCGCGGCCAGCCGCCGCGCCCGCGGCCAGACGTCGGCCAGCAGGTCATCGAGATGTGACCTCAGGCTGGGACTGCCCGCGAGCCGGTCCTCGATTTCGCCGCGCGCGTTGCGTACCTCGTCCCGCCAGCTCCGCCGCGGATCCTCGGCGGGCGAGCAGTGCAGCTTCAGCAGATGCGCGATCAAGTGGCGCATGTGCGACCGTACCGCGCGCTTCTGCTCGCCGCCCATGTCCTCGACTTCCTCGACGAGGTGTTCCAGATCGACATCGCGAAGTCGACCGGCCTTCAGCAGCCCCGCCTGCTGCTGCGTCCAGGCGTAGAAATCCCGGTCGTACAGCAACGTCGTTCCGGCGGCGGGCGGTTTCGCAACGCTCTGCGGCATGGTCGGCTCCGCGGGTCGCCCCGGAGCGGCGGGGCTCAGTCCCCCGCCACTCCCGGCACCTCGTTGCCCGCGATCCAGACCGACTCGATCGTGCGGCTGTTGCCGATGTCCTCGGCCGGGTTCGCGGTGTAGACGACGAAGTCGGCGAAGTTGCCGGCCTCCAAGGTCCCGATCCCTTCCAGATCCAGACAGGCGGCGGCGTCGCGCGTCGAGGCGACGATAGTCTGCATCGGCGTCAGCCCGGATTCGACCATCAGGTCGAGCTCGCCGTGCTCGAAATAGCCCTGGAAGCGGGCGGCGGGCCCGGTGTCGGTGCCCATCGCAATCCGCACCCCGGCGTCGTGGAGCGCCTTGACGTTGCGCATGGCCTGCGGGAGCTGCGCCTTGTAGGTCTGCGCGCTGCGGCTGTTGCGGGTTCTCTCCTGCCGCTCCGGGTCCTCGAGCGCCGCGATCACTTCCGGGTCGGCGTCCTTCAGGAAGAACTCCTCGTCGAACCAGTCCGGCCGCTCCTCGTAGACGTAGGTCGAGACCTCCCGCATCAGCGTCGGGCAGTAGCAGACGTCGCTGGCGGTCAGCATGTCGATCAGCTCCTGGTCGACGTCGACGTCGCGGACGCTGTGGGCGAGGAAGTCGGCGCCGGCGTTCATCAGCCCCTTGGCATCGTCGAGGTAGTACATGTGCGCGGTCAGCTTCAGGCCGCGCTCGTGCGCCGTGTCGATGACCGCCTGGTAGACCTCGGGTGGCGCCCAGGTTGTCGTCGACGCGGATCTTGATGAAGTCGACGTTCATGTCGGCTGCCGCGTTCACACGCTCGGCCGCCTGCTCGGGCGTGTCGGCGACGATGACCGGACCGGCGACGCGGATGCGCGCGTGGTTCAGGTCGGGACCCTCGCGGTCGCGCACGGCGACGGCCTCGGGCCCGTCGCCGCCGAGGCTGACGACCGTGGTCACGCCGTAGCGCGCGTACAGGGCGAGCTGATTGACCACGTGCTCCTCGGTATAGAACGACGGGTCGGCTTCGAGCCCGATGACGTTGTTGACGTGCCCGTGCGCGTTGATCAGCCCGGGTGTCACCGTCCTGCCGCTCAGATCCACCGTCGAGGCATCCTCCGGCACCGCGACCTCGTCACTCGCTCCGACCGCCTCGATGACGCCGTCCCGGACCACGATGGTGCCGCTCTCGATCGTGCTGCCGTCGCCGGTGATCAAGCGCGCCCCGGTGAAGGCCGTCAGCCCCGGCGTCGGCTCGACCTGCTCCGGCGCGCCGCCGCACGCCGTTGGGACGGCGAGGGCGGCAACGGCCAGAACGATTGGCATGGTGCGATGCAGGCTCTTCATGTCGTGTATCTCCCGCGCGAATGCGCCTCCCAAACGGATATGCAACAGTGGGTGCGGACGGACCCGTCCCACCGTTATTATGCAACACGGGGGGTGGGACTCTCGCTCAGTTCTCGCTCTCGCCGGCCTGCAGCTCCTCGAGCACCTCGCCGAGCTGCTCGAGCTCCCGGCCGTATTGCGCCCAGTCGCCGCTGCGCTGGGCCCGGATCGCGCGCGTGTAGTGATCCTGCGCCTGGCTGGCCAGTGATCCGTTCCGGGGGGCCGCCGGAACCGCCGTCGATCCGGACGCGTCCGCGACCAGCGTCGTCGGAGGCAACGCGGCCGGCCGCCCCGGCTCGCCGAACAGCCGCGCCAGCGCGGCGTCCAGCGTTTCCTCCATGACGATCTGGTTCTGGTAGGCGACGACCACGCGCGTCAGCTCCGGGATGCGGCCGCCCGACGCCCGCAGGTACAGCGGCCGGATGTAGAGCAGCGCCTCCTCGATCGGAATGACGAGCAGCGTGCCCTGGATCACCTCCGAGCCCTGCTGGTTCCAGA
>JAGWAH010000140.1:0-5884 GCA_021296515.1 Acidobacteriota bacterium
CCTGGACCGTCACGTTCGAGCAGAGCGGCGCCACCCTGGGCGGCGAGATCGACATGCACGACGGCGAGGGCACGCTGCCCGTCGAAGGCTCCGTGGACGGCAACGCGATCGAGTTCGTGTTCATCGTGCCGGACCTCGACGGCGACATGCCGATCAATCTCTCGGGCGAGATCGACGGCGCCACCATCGCCGGCAACGAGGGCCACTTCGTCTGGTACGGCTCCGGCGATTGGATCGCGAGGAAGCAGTAGGTCCGTCACCCGGCGGCCAGCTCCACCAGCATCGCCGCCTGCATCATCAGGTTCAGCCGAAGCTGCTCGACCGTCACGAACTCGTGGTCGCTATGCCCGGTGTAAGCTGCGCCGGGCATCGAAGGTCCGAAGTTGACCCCGTTGGGCAGCAGGCGCGCCTGCGTGCCGCCGCCCACCGCCACGGGGCCCGCGTCGTGCTGCCCGGTGTAGTGGCGGTAGATGTCGACCAGCACCGGCACGTGGGGGGCCGACTCCAGGTAGTACGGGTCCCCCATCGTGAGCCGCCAGCCGGGCGCCGCGCCTCCGCGCCGCGCCGTCCAGGCCTCGACCGTCTCGCGGACCTGCACTTCGACCTGCTCCCTGCTGCGCCCGACCGGGCAGCGGAGGTTGAGGCACGCCTCCAGGCTCCCGTCCTCACGGTCGTAGAGGCGGGTGAGGACGAGGGTGAGCGGACCCATGAACGGATGCGCGCAGGCCAGGCCGCCGAAGCGCTCGGCGAGGTCGCCGGTGCCGACCAGATCGACGACGAGCTGCAGCATGCGGCTCGCGGGCGTCGGCGGCCAGTCGCGGCGCGACAGCAGTGCCGCCAGGTGCGTGACGGCGTTGCGGCCCTCCCAGGGCGTGGACGAGTGGGCGGCCACGCCGCGCGCCCGGACCGTAAGCACGTCGCCTTCCGATTCCAGTGCGAAGGTCACGCCGCATGCCGGATCCGCGGCGGCGCGCAGCTCTGCCGCCAGCTCCCGGTTCCCGCCCTCAATGACCGCCACCGCCGCGGCGGGAACCCGGGTCCGCGCCTCGCCGCCGGTGAGCGACACGAGACGGGCGCCGCGCCGAACCGGCCGCGGTTGGTCGGGCGTGTCCGGCGGGACCGTCAGGAAGATGCCGCCCGTGCCTTTCTCGGCGGTCACGACCGGGTACTTGGCGTCGAGCGCCACGTTCAGCGCCGGCGGGTCCCAGCCTCGGAGGAACTCCCTGAACGGGGTCCAGTCCGATTCCTCCGTCATCGAGACGATGAGCTCGATCCGCCGCCGCAACGGGACGCCGAGTTGGCTGACCGTCCGCATGGCATGGAGCGCGGTGGCGATCGACGCCTTGTCGTCCTCGACGCCGCGGCCGATGAGCCGTCCCGGCTCGCTCGTCGTATCCAGACCGAACGGGTCGCCGCGCCAGCGCTCGCGGTCCGCCGGCTGCACGTCTCCGTGCGTCAGGATTCCCAGGCGGTCCTGCGCCCGGCCAAGGCCGATCACGACGGCTGCTCCGTGGTCCTCGAAGTCGAAGCCCCAGTCGTCGCAAAGGCGGGAGAGATACTCCTTCAGGCGCCGGAATGCCGCCAGTTGCACGTTGGGCGCCGGCGGGGCGGCCACCGTCGGAAAGGCGACGAGCGTAGCGAGCGTCGAGACCGCGGCATCGACGCTCGCGGCCGCTCGGCGCGCACCCTGCTGCGCGAGCGGAGACGGCCTGCGGTCGGGGTTCCCGGTCTCGAAGCGATCCGCGCCGGTCATGTCAGTCGTCCGGTGGTAGTGACGCGGAGAGTTCCTCCCGGGGCTGCATCGCATCGACTCTCTCTGCCAGCCAGACCTTGATCAGTGACTGGTAGGGGACATCCCGCTGGTTGGCGGCCACCTTGATGCGCTCGAGCAGATCGACCGGGAGCCGCAGGGAAATCGCCTTCGTCGACGGCTTCAGGTTGGGGAACCGGATCCGCGTTGCCCGCTCCCAGTCGACGTACGCACTCGAGTCATGGGTCTCCCAGAAGGCTCTCTCCTCGGTCTCGTTTCGGAACCGGGCAGGCCGTTCACGCGTGCTGGTCATATCGGGCTCTCTCCGTACGGTGCATGTCGCGGGCGGAGATCACGCGGATCCTGGTATCGTCCTCCCGCAACGTGAACGTGACGTGCAACCGGCGCCCCTGCCTCGTCACCCCGAGCGCGTGAAAGCGAGGCTCGGCCTGGCTGTGGCGAGCGTCCTCGACGATCAGCGGCGGCTCGGTGAGGAACACCTGCTCGGCTTCCGCTCGGGTGACGCCATGCTTGACGGCGCTCTTGCGGGCGTTGCCGTCATCCCATTGGAATCCAACGATCGAACCGACATCGATCACTGCCGAGTTGTATATTACCTTGATATACACTGGTCCGGCTTGGGCCGTGGGTCTCAGATGCTCGCCGAGCACTTCGAAAGCAAGATAGATGCCCGCTTCGTCGCCTGAATCCGCCGACCGCGGCTCGTACCGCCGCATCTGGGCCCTCGCCTGGCCCACCCTGGTCTACAGCGTGCTGGAGCTGAGCCTGGGCACGGCCGACTTCCTGATGGTCCGGGGGCTCGGCAGCGAGGCGACGGCGGCCATCGGTCTCAACCGGCAGGTCACCTTCTTGCTCGAGTCGGCGGCGCTGGCGGTGGCGACCGGCGTGATCACGTTGGTCAGCCAGGGCGTGGGAGCGGGGAACCGCGCGCAGGTCGACGGCGCGGTCCGGCAGAGCTTCCGCCTCGTCGTCCTGCTCGGCGTGCCGACCACGCTGGTCGGATACCTGGCGAGCAGGCCGCTGCTGACGGCGTTGCAGGCGAGCGCCGAGACGCTGGCGCACGGCGTCCCCTACCTGCACATCTATTTCCTGGGCACGCTCTTTCTGTGGACGAGCGTCGTGGCCGCAGCGGTCTTCCGGGGGACCGGCGACACGCTGACGCCGCTGAAGCTCGCCGGGGTGGTCAGCGTGCTGAACATCGGCCTCAACTACGTCTTCGTCTTCGGCGTCGGGGCGGTGCCCGCCTACGGCGTGGCGGGGGCGGCAATCGGCACGGTCGCGGCGCGCGGCCTCGGGGCGGCGGTCTACCTCGTGTTGCTGATGCGCGGCACTCCGCACGCCCGCCTCCGGGTGCGGCCCTGGGGGGGCGTCGACTGGGGGCTGGTGCGGCGCATCCTGCGCATCGGGACGTCGCCGGCCCTGGCCGCCATCGCCCGCAACGGGGCGCGGCTCGTCTATCTGGCACTGCTCGGCGTCGTGCCGCTCGGGGCGTCGCTGCACGCCGCCGTGGGCGTCGGCCTGCAGGTGCGCCTGGTCAGCGTGCTGCCGGCCCTGGCGTTCCAGGTGGCCTCGGCGACCCTCGTCGGCCAGGCGGTCGGCGCGCGGCGCTTCGATCTGGCGCATTCCGTGGGCCAGCGCAGCGTGCTGCTGCTCGGGCTGATCATGGCCGGGGTGGTGGCGGCGACGTTCGTGCTCGCCGAGCCGATTGCGGCGCTGTTCATCGTCGACCCGGAGGTCGCCGCGCTCGGGGCCACGGTGCTGCGCTGGTTCGCGGTGGCGCAGTTCTTCAGCTCGCTCAGCATCGGCACGCAGGGAGCGCTGACCGGGGCGGGCGACACGAAGCCGATCTTCCGCTACACCGTCGTGACGCAGTGGGGCGTCCTGCTGGTGCTGACGCTGGCCCTGCTGGTCGGGCTCGGTTGGGAGCCGGAGGGCGCGCTGCTCGCGTGGGTGGCGGCGCCGGCCGTGCAGGTGCTGCTGATGCAGCGGCTCTTTCGCAGCGGGCGCTGGCGAACCCTCCGCGTTTGATGGCACGCCCGTGGCAGGGGAGCCGGCACTCGACCCCGCCGCGGAACCGAGGTCGCCTCAAGGCGGCCGAATCGGAAAATCGTACGCCGCCCCTTGCACGCGCTTGACGAGGGTGGTATTCTCCCCCATTCACAGTTCACGGCGTTTTCTTCGGAACTACCAAGGAGTAGCCAAGATGACCTGGACGAAGCCTGAGTTCAAAGCGATCTCGTTTTCTACGTCAACAGCCGCTAGGCGGGATCTGCAGGGTCGTTCGCTGTGCGCGTTCGGATCCTGGGCTCGGCGGCCGGCGGCGGCTTGCCGCAATGGAACTGCCGGTGCCCGAACTGTTCTGGAGTGCGTGCGGGGTCTCCTGAGATTTCCGCACGCACCCAATCTTCCCTCGCGATTACCGCCGATGGCGATCGGTGGTTCCTCTTCAACGTTTCTCCCGACATCCGGCAGCAGATTCAGGCGACGCCCGAGTTGACGCCGGCCGGTGGCGGCGGGCGCGCGACGGCCATTGCGGGCTGCGTGCTCACGGACGCGGAGCTCGACCACATGTCGGGGCTCCTGCTCATCCGCGAGGGCTGCTCGTTCCCGGTCGTATCGACGCCGCTCGTGCGCGAGTGGCTGACCGAGCATTTCCCGGTGGCCCCGGTGCTGTCGCACTTCGCCCCGCGACCCTGGATCGACCTGTCGCTCGATGAGCCGACCGACCTGCCGGCGGGCGCGGACGGCAAACCGAGCGGGCTCCGGCTGCGGGCTTTCGAGGCGGGACGCGACGTGCCGCGGTTCGTCGTCGGCACGGCGGCGGCCGACGCCGTCGGATCCGTGATCGGACTCGCGATAACCGACGTCGCGCGCGGCACGAAGCTCGTCTACGCGCCCGGCCTGCCGGTCGTCAACGACGCGTTGCGCGCCGCGGTGGACGGAGCCGATGCCTTGCTGATGGACGGCACCTTCTGGTCGGACGAGGAGCCGCGCACGACCGGCATCACCGACATCACGGCGCGCGAGATGGGGCATCTGCCGGTGGACGGCGACGGCGGCAGCCTCGGGTGGATCGGCGGCCTGCCGGTGCGCCACCGCGTCTACGTGCACATCAACAACACGAACCCGATGCTGAACGACTCGAGCCCCCAGCGCCGCCGCGTCGACGCGGCCGGGGTCCGGGTCGGCGCGGACGGGGACGTCTTCGATCTCTGAGGAGTCAGGGAGCGGCCGCGGGCGGCGTCAGGGGCCGCCGCGGATCGGTGGGGAGCGCCAATGAAACCGTGGTCACGGGATGAGTTCACCGAGAAGCTCCGGGCGATCGGGCAGGCCCGCTACCATGACAAGCATCCGTTCCACCGGCTGATGAACGACGGCCGGCTGAGCCGGGAGCAGCTTCAGCTCTGGGTCGCCAACCGCTTCTACTACCAGAAGAACATCCCGATCAAGGACGCCATCCTGCTCTCGCGGTGTCCCGATCGCGCCATCCGCCAGAAGTGGATCCAGCGCATCCACGATCACGACGGCACGGAGACCGGTCCCGGCGGCATCGACAAGTGGCTCAGGCTGGCCGCCGCCACCGGCGTGGCGCCCGAGGAGCTCGAGGACGATCGCCGCCTGCTGCCCGGGGTGCGCTACGCGGTCGACGCCTACGTGAAGTTCGTGGAGACTCGCCCGTGGGTCGAGGGGGTCGCCTCGTCGCTGACCGAGCTCTTCTCCCCGAACCTGATGGCGACCCGGCTGGCCGCCTTCGAGGAGCACTACACCTGGATCGACCCCGAGGCGCTGGCGTACTTCCGCTCGCGTCTCACGCAGGCGCCGCGCGACACCGACCACGGCCTGGGCATCGTCCTGGATCACTGCATCACGCGCCCGGAGCAGGAACGCGCCGCGGCGGCGCTGCGCTTCAAGTGCGATCTGCTGTGGGCGCAGCTCGACGCCATCTATCATCAGTGCGTGACGCCGACCGACGGGGCGGCTGGATGACGATGGACGGCGGCATCCGCCGTCCGGTGCTGGCGCCCCACACCCGCTACCGCTGGGACAAGGTGCGCAAGGAGCACCAGCTCGTCTTCCCCGAAGAGATGATGCTGCTCAACGAGCCGAGCGCCG
>JAGWAH010000140.1:5911-8730 GCA_021296515.1 Acidobacteriota bacterium
TCAAGGAGATGTTTCCCGGGGCCGAGCCCGAGGACGACGTGCGGGAGTTCCTCGGCCAGCTCGCCGAGAGAGGACTGGTCCATGACGCCGCCGCCGACTGAGCTGCCCCGGCCGCGCGCGCTGCTGGCCGAGATCACCTACCGCTGTCCGTTGCAGTGTCCGTACTGCAGCAACCCGTTGGAGCTGGCCCGCTACAAGAACGAGCTGGACACCGCCACCTGGGTGCGGGTCTTCGAGCAGGCGGCGGAGCTGGGCGTGGCGCAGCTTCATCTCTCCGGCGGCGAGCCGCTCGTCCGCCGCGACATCCTCGACCTGTGCCGCGCCGCGCGCGACTGCGAGCTCTACTCGAACCTGAGCACCGGGGCCACGGTAGCCGACGAGAGGATGATCGAGCGCCTGCGCGAGGCGGGGCTCGATCACCTGCAGGTGAGCCTGCTCGACACCGATCCGGAGGCCAACGACTGGCTGGCCGCAGCGCCGTCCTTCGCCCGCAAGCGCGACGCGGTGCTCGCGGCCAAGCGGATCGGATTCCCGGTGACGCTGAACGTCGTGCTGCACAGGCACAACCTCGAGCGGATCGGGGAGGTCATCGATACGGCGTTCACCTGGGGCGTCGACCGGCTGGAGCTGGCCAACACGCAATACACCGGCTGGGCTTTCCGCAACCGCGCGGCACTGATGCCGACGCGGGCGCAGGTCGAGCGCGCGCAGCGGGTGGTGGACGACAAGCTGGCCGCGAGCACCGGGCGGCTGGATGTCGTGCACGTGCTGCCCGACTACTTCGAGGAGTTTCCGAAGGCGTGCCTGCACGGTTGGGGCATGGTTTTCATGGCGGTGGCGCCGGACGGCGCGGCCCTGCCGTGTCAGACGGCGCGCGAGATCCCCGGCCTCGAGTTCCCCAACGTGCGGGACGCGTCGCTCGAGGACATCTGGTTCACGTCGGACGTCTTCCAGCGGTTCCGCGGCACCGACTGGCTGCCCGAGCCGTGCCGGAGTTGCGACCGGCGCGAGATCGATTTCGGCGGCTGCCGCTGCCAGGCCTACCTGATGACCGGCGACGCCACCGCCACCGACCCCGTTTGCCACCTGTCGCCGCAGCACCACCTGATCGCCGATGCGCTTGCGGAGGCGGAAAAGCCCGCCCCCCCGCTCGCGTTCCGCGTCATGCGGACCTGATCAGGCCTCGATCCCCGCCAGCCGCTTCGCGTAGCGCACGCTCGGCTTGATGTCGTGCTGGCGCCAGATGGTCATCTTCTCGGCCTCGATGCTGCCCTCCGCGTGCACCGCCAGCACCGCCTGGTAGCCGCCGAAGTCGGTGGCGGTGATCTCCGCGATCAGGTTCATCAGCCGCAGGCGGTCGCGGGCCGACCCTCCCGCCGCGCCCAGGTACTTGTCGATCAGTGCGCCCAGTTTCGGGTCCTCCAGGTCCTCGGCGCTCGGGCCGGTCGCCAGCAGGCCCCCGGCGATGTCCTGCACCCAGGCCAGCGCCTGGTGGTAGTTGGTGGCGAAGTGCAGCTTGGCGATGTTGATGAGCTCGGCATTCGGTACCGCCACGCCGTCCACGACGCTCGCCTCGCGTGCGGCCTCGCGGGTCATGCCGCGGCAGATCTGCGCGTAGCTGATGAGCTTCGCCAGCTTGTCCCGCACGTGCCCGGCGCGCAGGATGCCGTTGTACTCCGCCATCAGGTGCGAGGCGCCGACGAACAGGTCGACGAGCGGCAGCTTGTAGCTCACCGCGGTGAAGCGGTGGAACTCGACGAAGGTCTTGGCGAGCGGCCCCGCCATGTCCACCTCGCGGTTCAGGAACACCCGATCCCAGGGCACCTTGACGTCGTCGAAGACGGTCAGGGTCTCCATCATCTTGTGCGTCGCGCTGATCGGATGCTCGAAGGCGTTGCCCGACCGACCGTAGCCGCTGGCGAGCATCGTCAGGCCGGGCGCGTTGGCGGGCACCGCGCACGCGACCGCGTAGGCCTCCTCGCCGGCGGACAGGTTGCGGGTCGGCAGCACGATGATCTCGTGGGCGTTGGTCGACACCGACGTGTGCACCTTGGCGCCGCGCAGCGTCAGGCCGTCGGCGTCCTGCGCCACCACGCGCACGTAGTAGTCGGGATGGTCCTGCCCGGTCGGCCCCTTGCTCCGGTCGCCCTTTACGTCGGTCTGAGCAACCGCGACGGCCAGGTCGCGGTCGCGGCAGTGGGCGTGGAACGCCTCGACGCGCTTCAGATAGCTGGTCTTCTTCGTGCGGTCGAGGTGCCCGGCGATCAGGCGCAGGGCCAGCAGCGCGTCCGTCCCGATCTCCTTGATCAGGATCACCAGCGTGCCGCCGAGCGCGGTGGAGCGCTCGATGAGCGCGCTGCGCTGCAGCAGATCCTCCGGCGTGCGGGGGATCGCGTAGTAGCGCGAGCAGGGGCCGTTGGGTCCGTCGACCACGGCCAGGGGGCGATCCGAGGCGTCGTGGGCCATGCGGTAGTCGATGGCGGCGTGGTCGACGGCGCGGCCGATCACGGGGTGCGTCGTGACGTCTTCCACGCGCTGGCCCCGGTAGTAGACCGTCCGTCCGTCGCGCAGGCTGTTCTTGTAGTCCTCGGCCGTCATCAGTGGCATCGTTCCGTTCCTCCCGGTTCCGCCGTCCCGCGCCCGACTCCGGCGGCGTCGGGCAAACGGTCCATGTTGGCACTCCGCCGGCCGGATGCCAAGTCGCCGCGGCAGCCCCACAATCGTCGCCGAACGCGACCACAGGGTCGCGCTGCGGCCTCCGCTTGCCGCCCGACCGGACCTTGCCAGGAGTCTGCGCCGTTCTACGGCGCAGACTCGTG
>JAGWAH010000140.1:8761-20775 GCA_021296515.1 Acidobacteriota bacterium
ATGCTTTGCACTTTTCCAGAGCGTTTCCTCCGTGTGAAAGGCGGCTCGTACGAGCGATGACTGTCGAGACCAGACCGGCTGTTGATCGAGATCGCGCCAACGAGGTCGTGCAGCGCTTCCAGAGCGAGTCCACCAAGTGGCTGTACGGGCTCGACGACGCGGCGCGGATCCTCTCGTGGGCTTTCTTCACGCTCCTGCCGTACACCGACAAGCTGAGCCAGGGGAAGAAGCTGCGCCAGCCGCACATCATGTTCCGGGGGCCGACCGGCACCGGCAAGACCGACCTGGTCAGCGCCTGCGCGATGGCGATCGACGCCAGGTTCGAGCGCATCCAGGGACTGCCGACCTACATGCCGGAGGACATCCTCGGCTACGAGACGATCGTCGAGGAGGTCGACGGCAGCCGCAAGATCCACTTCAAGCCGGGCAAGCTGATGGCCCACATCGTCCTCATCGACGAAGACAACCGCCTGTCGGGCAAGACCAAGGCCGCGGTGCTCGAGGGGATGGAGGAGAGCTCGGCGACGCTGAACTCCGACTACGGCGACATGGCCGAAGGGAAGATGCTGCCGCTCTTTCCGCTGTCGTGCGACTACAACGACATCGACGGCCCCCGTTTCTTCATGGTGATCTGCACCGAGAACATCTTCGGCGAGGAGGAGGGGACGTTCGCCAATCCCGTGGCGCAGCTCGACCGGACCACGCTCTCGATCAACATGATGGACCCCGAGAGCGAGGAAGACGAGCTGAACATCACTTCCCGCAACGTCGTCGGCAAGCACGTCGAGAAGCTGACGAACCTGCACGAGGTGCTCGACATCGCGCAGCACATCTTCGACACGGTCAAGATGTCGGATTACGGCCAGCAGTACAAGGTACGGCTGATCCGCAACACGCGGCCGCACCGGGTCCAGGGGCGCGCCGCCCGCACGGTCAAGGAGTACATCCGGGTCGGCATCTCGCCTCGCGTGCACTTCCACCTAGAGGCGGTCGCGCGCACCTTCGCGTTCTTCACCGGCGACACCGTGATCACGCCGGACCACATCAAGGCGGTGGCCGAGCCGGTGCTGGCGCATCGCCTGGTGCTGCGCGAGGGGATGGAGTTCTCGGTCAACAAGGAGGACCTGCTCCGCCAGATAGTGACGGACATGGAGATCCCGCCGTGGAAATAGAGGAGGTCTTCGCGCGGTTCCGCAACATCAAGCACGGGATCAAGACGCGCAAGAAGTCCACCTCCATCCACTACGGCGACCACAAGAGCGGGTTCAAGGGAGCCGGCTACGACATCGTCGGAGTAGACCAGTGGCGTCCGGGCCAGCCGCTCAAGGACATCGCGTGGGTGCTCAGCCTGCGGACCTACCCGGAGAAGCTGTTCCGCATCGAGCGGATGGAGCCGAAGGAGCTCCGCACGGTCTTCGTCGTCGACCTGTCGTCGTCGATCCTGTTCCAGCTTTCGCAGGCGTCGAGCAAGGCCATGCTGATGCTGGACCTGATCGGCAACATCGGGCTCACCCGCGCCAACGTCCGCGATCCGGTGGGCCTGCTCGGCTTCTCGGACCGCATCGAGACGTTCGTCAAGCCGAAGCTCGGCAACCCGCAGGTCTTCTACATCGCCAAGCAGATCTTCGAGAAGATCGAGCTCCAGCGGCAGTTCCCGGAGAAGCGGGCCGCGAACTTCACGGTCCCGTTCCGGTTCATCGCGTCGCGTCTGAAGAACCGCCACACGCTCATCCTGATCTCCGACGCCGTCGATTTCGTCAACGACCGCGCGTCGCTCGATTTCAAGCTCCTGGGCACGCTGGCCGCGAAGCACGATATGATGATGCTCATCCTGGACGATCCTGAGGAATTCGAGGTCAGGAGCAGTCTCGGCTACATCCGGATCAACGACATGGAGACCGACCGGCAGACCGTCATCTCCGCGCGCAAGGCGAGCGCCATCCGGCGCACGATCGACGAGCGGATGTCGGAGCTCCAGTACATGCTGAAGCACAAGAGCGGGGTAGATTCGGTCGTGCTGACGCCGCGGGACCACGCCGACGCCCTGGCCGAGTTCCTGATCGCGCGGACCGCCCGCTAGCCGAAACGGAAGGAAGCATGGTGAGACGCCTCGCCGTCGTGACGTTCGTCGTGTCCCTGGTGGTTGCCGGTTCCGCGGCGGCGCAGTCGCCGATCGTCGTCGAGACGCTCGAGCTCGAGCCCACCGTCGTCAAGACCGGGGACGTCATCTCGCAGACCTACCGCCTCCGCTTCCCGGATCTCATCTCCGAGGGGCGCGAGATCATCGTCCTCGAGGATCGGATGGTGCCGGAGAACCTGCCCGTGCACCCCTTCGAGGCGGTTTCGCTCGACGTGGTGAAGCGGCAGATCGAGGACGAGCACATCTGGGACTTCGAGTACGGGCTGCGCATCATCGCGCCGGAGAAGGCCGTCTACCTGGTCCCGTCCTTCGCCTTCTATTACCTGATCCGCGACCTCGGCGAGGACATCGAGGACGCCGAGATCCAGCAGGTCGACGGAGGGCAGGGGCTGGTGCGCTACGTCTCGACGATGACCGACGTGCCGGTACTCGACATCCGGGACACGATCGAGCTCGGCGAGTTCGGCGGTCGCGCCGCGCTCTTCAGCACGGCGGCCTGGACCGTGGCCCCGCTGCCGCTGCTGGTGTGGCTGGTGTTTCTCGTGCGGCAGTGGCGCAAGAAGGAAGTGATTCCCACCGAGGTGGCCCGCGAGCTCGAGGAGATCGAGCGGCTGGAGGTCCATCTGGGAGGCGCGCCGCACCCTGCAGCGCCACGTGCGGACGCTGGAGGCGGTCGAGGGCAACGGGGCGCTCGGCGAGCTCAAGCAGGATCTGGTCATCTCCACGCGGGAGTACCTGCAGGCCGAGCTGCCGGCCCTGCGCAGCGGCGACACGCCGAAGGACATACTGCGGCACATCGAAGGGCTCGACGGCGGCGGACGCAAGACGGCGCTGGCGACGCTCGCGGCGCGACTCGCCGAGCACCACGCGGGGCTCGAGCAGGGCGACGCGTCGACCATCGCGAATCCCAAGGAAGAGGCCCGGCTGCTGGAGGACGCGCTGGCCGCGCTTCGCCCGCACGTGCGCGTCTGGCGCGCGTTCACGGGCATGTTCGACGGGTAGGAAATCATGCTCCAACCCTGGACCGAGTTCGTCGCGTTTCTCAACACCGGCCTGGTCGAGCTGCTGGAGACGGAGTTCGCCCAGGTGCGCTACGGCGACATCGGGATGGCGACCGCGCTGTCGATCGCCGTCGGGGTCGTGGCGGTCGCCGCGGCGGCCCGGCTGATGTTCCGCCGACGGAAGCACGTGCGCCAGCACTCGGGGCATGTGATCGAGCGCAGGCACACCAAGCGGATGTGGGTCAAGACGGCCCACTCGCTGCCCAAGGTGCTCGTGGGCGGCGCTCTGGCCCTGATGCTCTTTGCCGCTGCCGACCCGTTCCTGACCGCGACCGAGGAGGTGAGCGGCTACATCGAGTCGCGCGTGCGGGTCGACCTCGTCGACACCTCCGGCTCGATGGCCTGGGAGTTCCCCGACACCGGCAAGTCGAAGGCCGAGGTGGCGCGCGACGCGCACCTGCGGTTCCTCGACATGCGCCAGGGCAAGAACGACCGGGTGTCGCTGTGGCTCTTCTCGACCTATCCCTACATGGTGGACGACTTCGTTATGGACGACGAGTTGTACTACTTTCAGGTGTGGGACGCGCCGTACGTGATGACGCAGCGGCTCGACAAGGCCATGGTCGTCCCGCCCGACAAGGTGCGCATCGTGCCGGCCGAGGGGGACACGAACATCATCCGGCCGCTGCAGTCGATCACCCGGCAGCTCGATCAGGACGAGGCGGCGCTCGGGGGCGACCAGGTCAACCGCGCCGTGCTCATCGTGACCGACGCGGCGGTCGACGAGTTCCCGGACGCGGAGTTCGCGGCACTGAGCCAGCGCAACGTCACGCCCTACATCATCTACATCAACACGAGCGACATCCGGACCGCGATGATCGGCCATCCGAGCACGCCGCGGCTCATCGAGATGATCCGGGAATACGGCGGCGACTACTTCGACGTGACCGACGAAGACAGCCTGCTCGCGGCCTACCAGGCGATCGACGAGCGCGAGGCGGTGCGGGTGGAGCAGCGTCACCGCGCGTTGAAGGTGCCGATCTACGGGCGGTTCCTGCTGCTGGCGATGGGGCTGCTGGTGGTGGGCATCCCGCTCGGGTTCGTCGCGGAGCTGTTCTGGGGGACGAGCCCGTAGCGTGGCCGCCGGTCACTGCACAAGGGGGTATACAGACGTGGCACTGACGGACCTTCTCGACAAGGAACGGTCGTTCAAATACCTGATCGGCTTCGTCCTGGCGATCCTGTTTCTGGCGCTCGTGGCGATCCCGTCGCGCAGTCTCGGGGGCTTCTACGCGAACCTCGACGCCCTGAGCGATTCGGTGGACCGCGGCGACTACGAGCAGGCGGACCTGCAGCTCGCCGAGGTGACCGGGTTCTACGAGCGCAGCCGGAACCTGGGCCTGGGCTGGTTCTCCGACGCCTATCTCTTCGCGGACGCGTTCCTGCAGCAGGCTTCGTACAACTACCTGACCGGGGATTTCGAGGCCATCGTGCGCGATCTGGCCGACGAGATCGACGACCCGCGGGCGTCGCACCTGCTGGCGAGCGCCAAGTTCCAGCTCGCGCGGCAGCGTTACCGGGCGATCTCCGACGACGACCCCGACGGCCAGATGAAGAAGGCGGCCATCATCGAGGAAGTGCTCGACGACGTGAACGCCGACTACGAGCGGGCGTTGCGGGCCGATACGACCGGGCGCTTCGACTTCAAGTGGAACTACGACCTGACGAGCGATCCCGAGGCGGTGCGCCGGGCGCTCGAACCGCTGCGCGAGGCCGAGCCGCCGCAGCTTGAGCAGATGCGGGGCGAAGGAACGCCGGTTCGCCGCCGGCGCGGCTGACGCCGGACTAGCCAGGGGCGTTCGGGATGGGCGAGCTGCAATCCGTACTGCGCGAGAGCGTCGAGTTTCAGAATCCCGAGTACCTGACGTTCGTGCCGCTCGCCGGGCTGCTGCTGCTGTTCGGCGCTGGCATCTTCTTCCTCCGGCTGCGCCTGCGTCCGCCGAGGACGCAAGGCTCGTCCTACCCGCTCCTCGGACACATCAAGTTCTGGTTCCTGGCCGTCCTGGCGCTCAGCATTCTCAGCCTGGCCGCGGCGCGCCCCTTCTGGGTCTACGGCGGGTCGAGCTTCAAGCGCGGCGATGTCGACGTCGCCGTCATCATCGACGCCTCCGCCTCGATGTGGGTCCGCGATCTGGGTCCCTCGCGGCTGGAGATCGCGGTGCGCGAGGCGCTCGGCCTCTACACCGAGGAGATCCTGACGCCGGGCGATCGGGTGGCCCTGTTCGTCTTCGGCACCACCGCGCTCCGGCAGGTGCACCTGTCTTCGAATGCGGAGCGCTTCGTCGAGCAGTTGGGCCAGATCGCGCCGCCGGAGCAGCTCTCGGGCGACGCGTTTCCCTGGGACAGCGACATCGCCGCCGCGTTCGAGCACGTCTACCAGTCGCTCGCGACAGCGGCGACGAGGACTGGCAACCGGCGGAGCGCTCCGACCGGGTGGCGCTGCTGTTCACCGACGGCGACTTCGCCTCGGACAACGAGCAGATCTCCCGCCTCGATCAGGCGCTCTCGGAGTTCGGCCGGCGGGGGCTGGCCGTCTATCCGGTGGTCATCGGCACGCGGACCGGCGTCGACGTCGACATCGTGCTGCAGGACTACGTGCGCGGCCTCGACTTCGACGAGACGCTCGAGGCCGATCTCGAGGGCATCCGGACACGGGTCAACCCGGAAGGCGTCGCGATGTTCGACCAGCGTTCCGGCGGCGGCTCGTTCGTGGTGGAGAACGTCGGCCTGTCGGCGGCGCCCTTCCTCCGCAACGCGATCGACGCCCACCGCGCCATCACCTTCCAGCTCATTCCGTCCGAGGACCAGCAGGAGATCTGGCAGTGGTTCGTCATCCTGGCGATCCTCGTCATCGTCGTCGCGATGCTGTTCTACTAGGGGTCGGCGCCGGGTCAGCCTTGCTGCTCCTGCTACGCCCTGCGGCCGGGCCTCGTCGTTCCGGCGCCGCCGCCGGATCTGGTTCCCGATGGCGCCGGCGACTGGTTGCAGAGCCGCATCCGACGACTGCCGCTCACGGGCGGCGCTGCCGCCATTCCGGCGCCGCGACGCCGAGCGTTCGCGTTCCGGCCGCCGCCGCGTCTGCCGCTGCCGGGCGACGTCGGTCCCGACTGGGCGGTGGTGGAGGAGTATCTCGAGAGGCGGCGGGCCTGGACGGATCTCGAACGCGAGCTCGCCCTCGCGGACATCCCGGCCGAGGAAAAGTGGCGCCGGCGGCAGGTTGCGTGGTCCGAGCGTCCGGAAATCCGCCGCGCCATCGCGGCGGCGACGGCGATCGTGGAGGCGGGCGGTGCCCAGGAGCGCCTGATCGAGGCGGCGGCGTTCCTCGTGGCGCACACGAACGCCGAACCGGACGCGGACTGGCACATGGCCGTGGGGGCACGGACGCTGGCCGCCCACGCGCCCCGCTTCGAGGAGTGGCCGCGAGTCATGGTGCAGTTGGACGCCGGTCGGACGTTCGCGCCGAACGGGCGGTCGATGGCGCGGGAAATCGACGCGTTCTTCGAGCAGATGGCGGCGAACGCTGCCGATCCGGCGGTGCGCGCCATGGCGCGGTACTACGTTGCGCTCGGATTGATGCGGTCCGCCAACGGCTTCTGGTCGCAGCCGGGGGCCCGCGAAGCGAGGCGGCGGCGCGCTCTCGAGGCGGCGGCCGGTCTAAGCGCCGGGGTGGAGCAGGAGGCATTCGCCCCGGCGCAAGAGCCGGGCAATCCCTTCGCATCCATCCCGCCGACCTTCGCGGCGGCGGAGGCCAACCTGATCCACGGCATCCGGCACGCGACCGTCGGGGGTGCATCGTCGGAGATGGTCGGCAGGCGGCTGGACGGGGCCGAGGATCGCCTGTCGGCCTACGCCGGCCGGGTGGTGCTGATCGACTTCTGGGCGACCGGGTGTCGGCGTTGCGTCGTCGAGCTGCCGGCGCTGCGCGAGCTGGTCGCCGAGTTGCCTGCGGATCGATTCACCCTGCTCGCGGTCAGCGTCGACGAAGCGCCGGAGGCTGTCATCGAGCTCGGGCGCGACGAGCCGATGCCGTGGACGAACTGGCATGCCGGCCCGGCGAGCGACGTCGCGCGGCGTTGGCAGGTTCGCGCCCTTCCCACCTACGCGCTGGTCGACCGGGAAGGCGTCATCCTGGCCCGCACGGACGGTCTCACCGATGCGTTCACGTCACTGATCAGAAGGACGGTCGCTGCCGTCCGATAGCGCCCCGAAACGCCTCGCCGGCTCGGCGTTTCGGGCCATCCCCCCGCACCACGAGCTCCTGGTCGTGCGGCCGCGTGCTGCTGGCTCGCAGCGCCTTGCGGTCGACCTTGCCCACTGCGTTCACCGGCAGCGCCTCGACGAAGCGGATTGTCGCCGGAATGTAGGCTTTCGACAGCCGCCGGCGGACCAGCACGGCGAGGGCCGCAGCATCCACGGCCATGCCGTCGCGCCGCACGACGAACGCCACCGGCGCCTCGCCCAGGTCGGGATGCGGCGCGCCCACCACGCAGCACGCGGCCACACCGGGGTGCCGCTCCAGGACGTCCTCGATCGCTCGGGGGGACAGGTTCTCGCCGCCGCGCACGATTACGTCCTTCAGGCGGCCGGTGACGGAGAGATACGCGTCTGCGTCGAAGCGTCCCAGGTCACCCGTGCGCAGCCACCCGTCCCGGATTGGTGATTCCGACCCGTCGCCTGCATAGCCACGCATCAGGCAGGGGCCCGCGATGCGGATTTCGCCCTCGGCGCCCGCGGGCGCCTCGTCCTCCGTCCCTGGACGGAAAATTCGGACCTGCTGGCCGCGCAGGATCGTGCCGACGGTCCCGATGCGCCGCGTCCCGACCGGGTTCATGGTTGAGGTGCACGTGGCCTCGGACAGCCCGTAGGACACGACCAGCGGCACGCCGAAGGCGGCTTCGACCTCCTCGTGCAGGCGCACCGTGATGGGCGCCGACCCGTCAGCGAGCGCAGCCGCGCCTGGTCGCGCAGATGCGGGAGTATCCGCGAGTACATCGTCGGCACGCCGGTCAGGTAGGTGACGCCGTGAGCGGCGATCTGGTCCTCGATGTCCTCAGCCCGGAACCGCTCGGCCAGCACGACGGTCGCCCCGACTAGAAACGGTGCGATGAGCTGGTTGTTGACGCCGTTGGTATGGTGCAGCGGCATCACGTGCAGCAGGCGATCCGCCGCGGTCAGCCTCGTCCTCTCGATGATGCCCGCCGTGGGTGAGCAGGGCGCCCTTCGGTAGCCCCGTGCTGCCCGAGGTCAACTGCATCATCGCCAAGTCGGCGCGATCGAGCGGCTCGAAGATGATCCCGGCGCTTCCCGACCTACGCAACCGGCGAAGCAGGTCCCTCGCGAGGTGCACCCGCAGGCCGCCGTGCTCCAGGTCGCGCGCCATGGATTCCGACTCGTCGTCGAGTACGATCCGCCGCAGGCCGACCGCGTGCGCCCGCGGCAGCAGCGCCTCGGCCGTGAGGCCCGGTTCGACGAAGCAGGGGCAGCCGCCCGCCTGCATGACGCCGAAAAAGCGCGCAACCGCGTCGGCGGAGCGCGACGCAGGCACGCCGACCAGGTCGCCGCGCGGAATGTCTTGAACCCTGCTTGCCCAAGCATCGATTCGGGCACCCAGCTCCGCATACGAAGCCGAGTCGTCCCGGGCGAGCAGTGCCGTCCGTCCGGTCCGCGCATGGCGCGCGATCCTCTCCCGTAGCAAGTGGCTCAACGAGGATGATGACATGGCACCTGCGATGTACTGAACGTCCGGGCCAAATGGTTCTTCCGGGAGGAACGGACGCAAGGCGCCGGTCCGGGCCAGGTTTTCAGGCGCCGCTCCAGGGCGTTCCCGTCAGGAAGTCGGCGAGTTCCGCGCTCAGCGGCGAGGCCTGGAACTGTGATTGTGGCAGACCGTTCCGGCCGATGACGTTCGACAGGGGATCTCCCGGGTTGTCGAACTGTCCGCTGACCGTGATGATCGCCTTCAGCCGCTCCGCCTGTTTCGTGGACACCTTGTCGTCCGCGGTTCGGTTGCCGTCGATGAAACCCTCTGCCCCGGCGTACCGTTGGGGCCAGGCCGATGCAGCCATCGGTGCCAGATGATCCTCCAGAGTGCCGGTCTCGTCCGTGCCGCTCCTGTGGAACACGAAACAGCCGACGGGAACCGTGGTCCCCGACACCCACTTGCCGTGTTTGACGTCCGAGAGATCGCCGAAGTGCCCACCGTAGCCGAGACGAAACGCTCCCAACGTCTGCGTCACGCCTACCCCGTTCGCGTCGAAAAGGAAGGCCGCTGCGTATTCGGACACGTCGAATGTGCCGGCGGGCTCGTCGGTGATCGTTAGGTCCAGGGTCTGAAGCAGGCTCACAACAGGGTCTCGCTGATCCTGTCCGTGGGCGCGCACCAAGAAGAACATCGTGTCCGCGGAGGTGTTCTCGACGATGGACTCGAAGCAGGGGAGAGGCGGACGCGCCGCGTTCCGGAGCCTGAGGTTGTCAATGGCTTGACGCTCGGATCGCATGGCGATGATCCCTTTCTTGGCGACTCTCCCGGCGCTCCCAAACGGCGAAGGCAATCCGCCAATGGGCCTGTCAACCCACTCGCAGTCTCCGTGGGCGCCGAGGCTCCGTTGAGCGAACACGACGTCGTGGTAGCCCTCGCAGAACACGAGCACTGCCTTCATCGCACGCCTCGCAGGTCGAAGTCCACGGCGTCGTGAAGCCTGCGAAGCCGGTGGCCATCGTAGCGTCGGGCCTTGACGTCGTCCTCGGAACGATTGATCGCATAGCCGACGACGTCTTCGGTCCGGTGACCGTTCAGAACGAAGGCGTCAATCGCCTCTTTGCTGTGGGTCGACAGGAAGACCTGCACGTCGAGCTCGACCGCAAGGTCCTGCACGAGACGCGTGAACTCGACGAGGAGCTCTGTATGGATCGCGTTCTCGAATTCGTCGACGAGCAGTACGCCCCCGCGGACCCCGGCGAAGAGCAGTCCGATCTCGAACACGCGCCGCATGCCCTCGCCGAACGCCGCGAGATCCGGCGCCCTGTCGAAGTCGGCGTGACTGACCAGGAACCGGTTGAACCGGTCGGCCAGCTCGATGTTGCTGAGTTTGCGGTCGACGCGTTGGCGGATGAAGTCGATGATCTGCTGCTTCGTTCCGGCTTCCAGGCTTTCCTTGTTGCAGCGCGCCAGGGTCTCGGGACGGTTGGCCGAAAACGGGCTCGTGAACGCCGAGCGGCACAGCCAGTGCTGTCCCTGGAAGCTGGTTCGTCGCGGACGATCCTCGAAGAACACGACGTCCGTACGCTGCGCCTGCCTCCCATAGGTGGCTTCTACGCCAAGCGTTGAAAGAAACGAGGTTTGATCTTCCAGGTCCGACCCCGGTTCGGTGAAGACCTCGAACTCGACGCTCGTCGTGTTGCCCGGGACCTGATCGAAACGACCCGACAGTCGGGCCGCCCGCGGTAGTTGCTCGACGAGCCACAGCGGATCCGGATCTCCCTCCATCCGACCTCGCCAGCGGATGGCGTCCAGCAGGGCCCGTTCGTCGTTCTGGTGGGCAAGCAGATAGATCGCTTCCAGCAGTGACGTCTTTCCCGCGTTGTTGACACCGACGATGAGATTGATTCGACCGGGGCTGTCGAGGACGAGGCCTTCAATGCCGCGGTAGCTCTCTACATGGATGGAGGAGAACTGCGACTGTGTGATTTCGTTGAAGGGTTGCCACGGCAACCCGCGACCGACGGCCGGCGGCTGGCGTTTGCGGGCCAGCGCGATGCCCTGGAGCTTGCCGATGAGTTGCTCGACCCGGTCGAGATCGGCGGGTGTCAGATCTCCAGTCCTCGAGTGGAGTCGTTGGATGCCTTTGTCGCAGAACCCGAATGCCCCGGCGACCTCACTCTTGACGAGGAGATCGCTCGAAAGCGTGGCTTCCTGCAGGCTGCGGGTTTCGTCCAGACGCCTGACGGCTTCGGGATCCTGGATGATTCTGGCGAGCTCGCGGATGTGTCCACCGGTAGTGATCACGGGTTCTGACGTCGTCCGAACGTCAGTGTCAGGGGCTTCGTCATCTCTCTCCTCGGATTCCGCCTCTCGCGACATCCACGAGAAAAGACGCTCCAGGTTCGAGCCGTTGGACGCCGCGCACTTTGCATGGTTCCAGCCGAGCCAGTTGCGCGTCGCTTCGCTCTTCAGGACCTCGCGAAAGAGGTTGTACTGATCGGACTGAAACTGGTCGCCGTAGTCGCTTTCCCGATAGGCGTCGACCAGGGCCAGCGTTCTCACCGACAGGTTGAACTCGCGCTTGCTTACGCCCAGTGCCCTGCAGACCGCGTCGGCATCGTTGTCGAACTGCGGCAGCAACTGCTCCATCGCCCGTGCGCGGTTGACGGCGGGCCATCGCCGCTTGCCGGAGATGTGGTGGAGCCCCATCATGACCGTGTGGTCGCGTTCGTCGGCGTCCCCGTACAGAAGGACGGGCAGCCTGGAGAACCACGCACTGTCGAGCCTGCCGAGATCGATGGCGTCCTCTTCGTACCTGCGCTGCAGGTACTTGAGCGTCGCGACACGCCGGTTTCCCTCGACCACGAGAAACCGTCCCGCGTCCTTGCGTTGTGCCAGGATCGGATCGATGTCGAGCCAGCCGTTCTCCTTGATGCTGGCGATCAAATCCCGGACGTTCTCCTGGTGGCGTCCGAGCACGAAGCCGGTCGTGCGTCGCTGCACGTCCACATCGAATACGTGTTCCTGCGAAACGGGCCGGTACTCCGGATGGTTCACGAACCGGAAGTTGTTCGGGTCGAGGAAGAGGCGACTGAGCGACACGGATTGCCGC
>JAGWAH010000002.1:0-54023 GCA_021296515.1 Acidobacteriota bacterium
AACGCAGGCTCGCTCGCTTCCAGGGCCCCCGCATCCGTGTACGTGCCGGGGGAGACCACCCGGACGACCTCGCGGCGAACGATGCCCCGGGCCTTGCGCGGGTCCTCGACCTGCTCGCACACGGCGACCCGGAACCCCTGTTTGACCAGGCGCGCGAGGTACGTGTCGGCCGCGTGCCACGGCACGCCGCACATCGGAATCTCTCGACCGCCGCGATCCCTGGAACGCGACGTGAGGGTCAGCTCCAGAACCCCGGCCGCGGTGACCGCGTCCTCGTAGAACATCTCGTAGAAGTCGCCCATCCGGAAGAAGATCAAGGCATCGGGGTACTGCCGCTTGGCCTCCAGGTACTGGCGCATCGCCGGCGTCGTCCCCTGGCCGGCGGCGACCTTCGCCTTGACGGTGGGCGTCATCGTGCCCGATGGTAGCATCGCGCGATGGGGTACTCGGCGCGACGGGGAATGTGGATACTGGCGCTCGATACGAGCACGCGCGAAGGCAGCGTTGCGGTGGCGCGCGGCGGCGACGTCGTCGCGGCGGCCGCGGGAGATCCTTCCCGGACGCACGGCGAGCGGCTGCCGGGCGACCTGCTGGCGATCACCGCGAAAGCCGGCGTGTCCCTTTCCGCCATCGACCGGTTCGCGGTCTCGTCCGGTCCCGGATCCTTCACCAGCCTGCGGGTGGGGCTCGCGACCATCCAGGCGCTCGCGCTCGTCCACTCGCGGCCCGTGATCCAGGTTTCGACGCTCGAGGCTCTGGCGCGTACCCCGGGCGCGGGAGATCGCGTGCTGGCCTGGATGGACGGACAGCGCCGGGACGTGTTCGCCGCGTTGTACGACCGTGGCCCCCGGGCGTGTATCGCCGGCCCGCGCGTCGGCCGGCCCGCGGAGATACTCGATGCCTGGAAGCCGCAACTGGCGAAGCGCCCGCTGGACGTCGTCGGCAACGCGGTGACCGCGACGCGGGCGCTGCTCGCGGAACGGCTGGGCACCGGGCCCGTCCTGGTGGACGAGCCGCCGCCACTCGCGCCCGTGATCGCACGCCTCGCGTTCGAGCGTTACGGCGAGGCGGTCGCTCCACACGCCGCTCAGCCGCTGTACGTCCGGCGTCCCGACGCGGTGCTCGCCCGCCGGCGAGGACTCTGAAACAGTCTTGAAACATTCCTGGGGCGTGTGTTACTTTCCGGCAGCCGTGCGGCCATGCACAGGCTCACCGCCCCGGAGCAGGGGAGTCCCACACAGGAGGGAACATGACCCAGGAGCAACACGCGCGCGAGGTGTTGCTGGAGGAGGACGACGAGTACCGTGATCTGGCCGAGCAGCATCGGGCCCTGGAGAGTCGCCTCGCCGAGTTGCTCGATTACCCATACCCGTCCGGCGCCGAGCAGGTCGAAGAAGCGACGCTCAAGAAAAGAAAGCTCCACATCAAGGACCGCATGGAATACATCCTGCGACGCCGCTTGACGCCGCGGGCCGAAGACGGCGAGCCCCTCCTCGGTAGCTAGCAGTCTGCGCCGTAGAACGGCGCAGACTGCCAGTCAGGTCCGGTTGGGCGGCAATCGGAGGCCGCAGCGCAACCTTGTGGTCGCGTTCGGCGACGATTGTCGGGCCAGGAGTCTGCGGGCTGCGGCGTCGGCCTGCGCATTGACGATGCCTATCGATCGGTCCGGGGTTCCGTTCGTCCTCGGGGCGGCCGCCGCCGGCGCGTTGCTCTCATGGCTCGATGTACCCTGGATGCCCGGCGCGTTTTTCTGGCTGTTGGCCGCGGTGTTCGCGTACTTCTTTCGCGACCCCGATCGGCCGGAGCCGGCCGATGTCGGACTCGATGCCGTGCTGGCGCCGGCCGACGGCCGGATCCTGCATGCCGGCGCCGCCGACGCGGGCATCGCGCCCGCAGGGGGCTGGCAGCAGGTCAGCATCTTCCTGTCGCCGCTCGATGTCCACGTCAACCGGGCCCCGGTCGGCGGACGGGTGCTGGAGGTGACGTACCGCCCCGGACGATTCCTGCCGGCCTATGACCGCCGCTCGGGAGTCGAGAACGAACGCAGCGAGATTCGTGTCGAGCACGAAGGCCAGACCGTCGTCTTCCGGCAGGTCGTCGGTGTGCTTGCGCGACGGGTGGTCTGCCGTCTGGCGCCGGGCATGACCGTGGCCCGCGGACAGCGGTTCGGTATCATGAAATTCGGATCGCGCATGGACGTCTTCCTGCCGCAGTCGGCGGACATCGCCGTGACCGTCGGCCAGAGGGTTCGCGGAGGGGAGACCGTGGTGGCGCGTCTGGCGAGCGGCGGGGATTGAGCGCATGAGCAGAGTCCTGTCGATGTTCAGCGGCCGGAAGCCGCCCCAACGGCGGTTTCGCCGGGGCACGTACCTGCTCCCGAGCCTGTTCACCGTGGCCAACATGTTCTGCGGCTGGGCCTGCATCGTCTTCGCGATGCGGGGCGACTACGTGACCGCAGCGCCGTTCATCGGGTTCGCGATCGTCCTCGACGGGCTGGACGGCCGCGTCGCTCGGGCGACCGGTGCGACGAGCGACTTCGGCGTCGAGTTCGACTCGCTGGCCGACGTCATCTCGTTCGGCGTCGCGCCGGCGACGCTCGTCTTCGCCTGGGGGCTCGAACCGCTCGGGCGCCTCGGCTGGGCGGTGGCCTTCCTCTGGCTGGCCGCCGCGGCGGTGCGGCTGGCGCGCTTCAACATCCAGGGCAAGGAGGGCGACAAGCGCTACTTCATCGGTCTGCCGAGTCCCGCGGCGGCGGGGGTGCCCGCGGCCACGGTGTTCGCCTACCCGCTCGGATTCGCCGAACCCGGCACGGCGGCCGTCGCATTGCCGATCGTGCTGTTTCCGGCGGCGCTCATGGTCAGCCGCCTGCGGTTCCGGAGCTTCGGGGCGCTGATTCCCGGTCGTCGCCGGTCCTATCTCACCCCGCTCGCGATCGCCGGGGTCATCGCGGCGATCGCGGCGCAACCCGAGGCCGTGCTGGTCCTGATGGCGTACTCGTACCTGGCTTCCGGACTGATTGGCGCCGCAATGAACCGCAGCCAGCGCCAACCGCCGCGCCTGGTTTCACCGGCCGAGCCGGAGGCGCCCTCAGCAGAGCGGTCCGTCTCCTGAACCCTGCGCGGCGGCCGGACCGGCGGCGCGGCTGCCGGGCTCCTGTTCCACCGGAAAGCGCAGCGTGACCGCGGCGCCGTCTCCTTTGCGGCTGGCGATCTCGATGGCGCCCCCGTTCAACTCGACGTTGCGCTTGGCGATCGCCATGCCCAGGCCGGTGCCGGAGACCCGGGTCGAGAAGTACGGCTCGAACACGCGGGAGAGCGCGGCCTCGTCGAGACCGACCCCCGTATCCCGCACGGTCAGAACGACTTCGTGCGCGTTCGCGGTCGCCGACACGGTGAGCCGACCCTCGCCCGGCATCGCGTGCAGCGCGTTCTCGACCACGTTGGTGAACGCCCGCGCCACCAGCGTCCTGTCGATCACGACCCGCGGCAGCGTCGCCGGCACGTTCACCGCCAGCAGAATCCGACCGGCGAGACCGGTGCGGTAAGGATCGAGGACCTCGTGCACGACATCGGTGAGGACCGTGGACTCCCGGTTCACCGGCGGCGAGGAAGCGTAGCTGGAAAACTCCGATGCAATCCGGCGGAGCAGACCGACCTGCGTGAGGATCGAATCGACGCAGTCCCGGAGCACGGGGCCGAGGGGCTCGCCGCGGTCGCGGTGGACGCGCAGCAGGTGCTCGGCAGAGAGCTGGACCGGCGTCAGGGGGTTCTTGATCTCGTGGGCGACCTGCCGCGCCATCTCGGCCCAGGCTTCGAGACGATGGGTCCGCTCCAGCCTGCGGCGCTGGACGAGGAGATCACCGGCCATGCGATTGAACGCTGCCACCAAGCGCTCGAGCTCGTCTGCCGAACGGATCGCCACCCGTGCGTCGAAGTCGCCGCGCGCGATGCGGCGCGTCGCGCGGGTCAGCCGCTGGACCGGGTCGGCGATGCGCTCGGCGAT
Source organism: Acidobacteriota bacterium (assembly GCA_021296515.1). Classification (GTDB taxonomy): domain Bacteria; phylum Acidobacteriota; class Vicinamibacteria; order Vicinamibacterales; family UBA8438; genus WTFV01. The sequence continues at coordinate 4,003 of JAGWAH010000002.1, forward strand.
GTAGAAGCCGCTGGCGGCGCCCAGAAAGACGAGCAGCGTCACGCCGAGCAGAATCCCGCGATCGAGATTGCGGATCTGCCGCTCGATGTCCCGCTGCCGGGACGCCAGCGCCACGGTCAGGATGGCGTCCGCGCCGGCCGATCGGATGGGCGCGGCGGCGACCAGGTAGTCCTGTGAGCCGAACGCATCCTCGGTAACGAACGTGGGGGCCTGGGCCAGGGCAATTGCGTTGTACACGGCGGCCGGGGTACGGGTCGGCAGCAGGCCGGAGGCGAAGAGGTCCCGCTCGCTGGTGGCCCGGAGCTGCGGTCCCTCGAAGATGTTGATGTCCTGCCCGATGATCTGGCTGACGAAGACGAGCAGGTCGTCCGTCGCGACCGTCGCCGCGGGATCCGCCGCCTGCTGCAGCTCCGCAATCACCCGCTGCGCGACGACGGCGGTCCGCGCCGCCCCGGCCTCCACGTCGTCGCGGAGCTGTCCGGTGGAGTAGTTTCGAATCAGGATGGCGAGGACCAGCACGGGCACGGTCGCCACCGCGACGAAGGCCAGGAACAGCCGGCGATAGAAGCTGACGCGAAGCTCCCGCACCAGTTCCCGCCCGAGGCTGTACCGCTCCGGGGTCAGCGGTCCCGCCGCGGCCAGGACCAGCATCCACGAGCCGAACGCGGCGCCGGCCAGGGCAACGATCTCGGCCAGTCGGATCAGGTGGTCGAACCGCGTGAGCATCGGGTAGCCGAGCGCGTAGATGCCGGCGCGGTTGTTCGAGATGTACACGTCCGACGCCCGCCCGCCAGCCTGCAGCGTCGTCCAGAACGGCTCCCGCGATGCGTAGATGCGTTCGAACAGCGCGTCGTCAATCGTCCACGAGGCGGAACCGTACGTGAAGAGCGGGCTGCGCCCCCATCCGTAGATCGCCAGGTCCACGTCCGCATCCGCCGGACGCGCGTCGACCGGACGCGGCGCCGCGCGGAGCACGTCGTGATAGGGGTTCTGCGACGGGATGAAGGGCAGGGCCCGATAGTCGAGCGGTACGTGGACGACCACGGCGCCGGCCACCGCGTCGGCGGCCGGCATGTCGCCGGGCCACGGCAGGCACACGCCGCGTTCGGCGTGAAGCACGCGGCGCTCCTGGGCGCCGAACGGAAATACCTCGCCGTACACGTCCCAGTCGCAGCTCGTCCCCAGGAACGAGGGCGCCGCCGGTGCGTCGGGAAAGTTCAGGGCGAAGCGACTTACGAGGGACCGGTCCGGGCCGTACAGCTCGATGGCCGACGTCAGGCGAAGTCGGGCCAGATCGGTCCGGCGCCACACCGAGAACGCCGCGTCGGGGGTCGGGGCGCGGTCCGCCGACCTGAAGATGTCGGACGCCAGGGACGCACGCGCGAGGATTGCATCCACCTCCCGCTGCGTCCGGGAGAGACTGTCGAGCAGTGCAGCCGGATGATTGGCGGTCGCCGGGGCGAGCTCCTCCTCTATCAGCCGCTGCTTGGCCGCCAACCCGTGGTGCACGATAGACGGGTACGAAAGCACCGCGGGTACGATGAGCGACCCGAAGATGGCCGCGAGCTTTCCGGATTCGGACGCATGGCGGAACCAGGGACGGAGGCGCGGCGCACCCAGCGCCATGCCGACCACGCCGGCGAAAAGGGTGAGATAGGGCCAGGTCGGAACCACGGGGACGGCTGCGAGCACTAGGCCCGGCGCCGTCGCGCCGGCCAGCGACCGGAGGCGGACCCCGTGCACATGGCGGCTCCAGCGGGCCTCGATGATCAGGAGGACGGATACCCCCAGCCAGATGGTCGCCGTGGCCGCCAGCAGCAGCCCCAGCAGCAGGCCGATCCGGGACGAGTCCAGCGGGTTGTGCGACCACTGCAGCAGGTCGGCCAGTGAGCCGGCGACCGTATCGGCGAGCAGAACCTCGTACGCGCCCAACAGCAGGGCGACCGTCGCGCCGGCCGCGGTGTACGCCCGTACGACGCCGTCGCGGCTCGCCAGCCAGCGCTGGTGGCGCCATGCCGCGCGGGCCACGCCGGCGAAGCGCACCGCCGTGGTTGCGACGGCGGTGAAAAGCAGCCCCAGCAGCAGCACGTCGGCCGGGGATCGGAGCAGGCTCGGGAAGCGGAGCGACGCGTAGGCGGCAGCGGAGAAAAGCCCGGGCCGGACCGGCCCCGGGGTGACGGCGACCCAGAGCAGCAGGCCGGCGGCGAGCAGCGCGCCTCCGGCCGGCAGCGCGCGTCGCAGACTGGCTTCGGCATCGGCTCGGCGGGGGGCGCTGACGAGTTCGGGAAGCGCAACCAACCCCAGCAGCAGGGCGGCGACCACGAGGCCCAGGTCGCGCACCGACCTGCGCCACGCCGAACGGGCCCGATCCAGGTCATCCTCCGCCACGGAGGCGTCGAGCAGCGGCTCGCCGTTCGGGGCCATCAGCGTGAATCGAAGTCGCCCGGCCTCGGCCTCCGATCCGGCCCGTGCGGCCCGCAGGTCGAGCGGGGCCACCGGTGACGCCAGCGGCGACGGGCTCCCCCCGGCCGCCACGCCGACGCCGGCCGACAGCAGGCGTTCGGTCGAGACCGAGCCGATCCTGCTGCGGCGGGCGGATCCGCTGCCGGTCGCGACGATGGGCTCCACGTAGACGAGACGCAGGCCGAGCGGGCCGGAAGCGACGAGAAACGCCGATTCGGACAGTATCTGGTCGCGGGTCAGCTCCGATGGACGCCCCGTCCAGGCCCGGGGTGTCGCGGTCGCGTCGTAGACCGTCACGGCGAGGTCGTCCGCGCCCTCCGGAACCGCATCCCGGGTCAGCTCGAACAGATCGGCCAGCGCGGAGCGATCCCTCGAGAGCCCCCCCGGCACGCCGGGATCGTCCAGAGCGTCGGGCAGGCCGGGACTGTTCGCGAGCGAGACGGCTGTCCGCCGGAGCGTCCGCGTCAGCTGCTCGAAGCGCCGCCCTACCTGCTGCCGGACGAGCTCGAAGCTGGCTTCGCGGGACGCCCCGAGCCTCAGGGGCTCGATCAGCGCGCCGGCGGCGGCGGCGAGCGCCGCTGCCGCGGCGGCGGCAAGCACGACTCCCGGCCACGATGTGCGGCGCATCGGGCTATCGCGTCGGAACGGAGAACGGCGCTGTTGCCTGCGGCGGCAACGGGTCCTCGAGGCCGGGCACGGTGAGGACCGCGGGAAACGGCGGCGGCGGGTCCGGCCGGCTGGCCGGGAACCAGTCCACGAAGTCGGCCAGACCGACCTCGGGCGGGCGAGGCAGCAGTGGTTCGAAGAACAGACCGAAGGGCAGATGCGGCGGCCCGGCGGCGGCGGCCAACCCCACCACCTCGCCTGTCCCGGTGACGAGGACCAGCTTGGGAGAGGGGGAATGGGCAGTCGGGATGACATGGGGTGGTGCGGCAAGCTCGCTCGACATCTCGTACCGCCCCCGGGGCAGGCCGGTCTTGGCATCGAACAAATCGACGTTCGGAGAGACCCCGGCCACCACTACCACCGAGTCCACCCTGATCGGACCGGCCGCGGGGCGTCCCCCCAGGACGCTGCGCCAGCGGCGGGCGCCGTTCCTCCGGTCGAGCGCGCGCAGGACGTTGTCGCGGGCAGTGAAGTAGACGTGCTCCAGGTCGGCACTCGGCGTCCCTACGATGTCGCCTCCGGTTCGCCAGTACCAGTCGACCGCGCCGTCGGCGAGTCGCAGGCGATACAGGAGATTGTCGGTCGATCCGACGAACAGGGCGTCCAGAGGCAGGATGCCCTGCGGCCGGCCGGGGAGAGCGCGTTCCCAGATCAGGGCTCCGGTGCCGAGGGCCAGCGCGACGATCCGCCCGTCGGCGAGCGCTACGTAGAGGCGTTCTCCGCCGATGGCGGGCCGCACCGTTGCGGTCGCACCCAGGGCGCTCCGCCACAGTTCCGTGCCGTCGAATCCTCGGAGGACGACGATCTCTCCGGCCGCCGTAGCCGCCACCAGCCAACCGGTGTTCCAGAGCGGGGGGGCGCTGATCGCCGAGCCGAATTCTGCGCTCCATAACGTGAGCCCGTCGGAAGCGCGCCGGCCGACGAGCCGGCTCCCGCCGGCCGCGACGACCACGCCGTCGCCTACCGCCGGCTGATGATCGAGCTCCTGTTCGACGGTCCAGACCATCTCGCCGGTCTGCAACTCGACCGCTGCCAACGTGCCGTTCCGCAACGCGATGTAGGCGCGCAGGGAATCGTACGCAGGGCCGTGGCGCGGTCCGCTGTCCAGAACGGTCGTCCAGACTGGATCGACCGGCAGCAGGAAGGAAGGCTCGAAGGGCGGCTGCCGCGGCTGGGCCGCGGCGGGCGGCGCCAGCGTGACCGCCAGCAGCATCGCGACGACCACCGCCGACGTGGTGCGCCGAGCGTTCACGAGGCTATAATAGCGGCAGCCGGGATCGCCCGCCGAGCGCCTCGCGAACCGGATTCGTTCCCACCGCTGGCTGGCATCGTGTACTCGTGACCCATCAGACCATTCTGGTTCTCGATTTCGGATCCCAGTACACGCAGCTCATCGCCCGCCGTCTTCGCGAGCTGTCCGTTTATTCGGAGATCGTGCCGTTCAGCACCTCCGGGGAGGCCGTTCGGGCCCGCGGTGCGGCCGGCGTCATCCTGTCGGGTGGGCCGTCGAGCCTGTCGGATGCCGGCGCGCCGCGGTGCGATCCCGCAATCTTCTCGTGCGGCGTCCCGGTGCTCGGCATCTGCTATGGCATGCAGGAGATGACCGCGGCCCTCGGCGGTGACGTCGGCCAGGCGCCGGAACGCGAGTACGGGCATGCCGAGGTGACGGTACGGGAGCAGAGCGGCCTGTTCGACGGCGTCCCGAATGAGATACGGGTGTGGGCCAGCCACGGCGACGTGGTGAACGCGGCGCCGCCGGGTTTCTCCGTCGTCGCCACCAGCTCCAACGCACCGGTTGCCGGCATGACCCATGCCGCGCGCCGCCTCTACGCCTTGCTGTTTCACCCGGAGGTCGCGCACACCGAGCATGGTGCACGCATCCTCGCGAATTTCGCCGCCGGGATCTGCGGCTGCAGCGGCGACTGGACGATGGCCTCTTTCGCCGACGAGGCGACCGCGAGAATCCGCGAGCAGATCGGCGTCCGAGGCAGGGCGGTATGCGGGTTGAGCGGCGGCGTCGACTCGACGGTGGCGGCGCTGCTCGTCCACCGCGCCATCGGTGATCGCCTGACGTGCATCTTCGTAGACAACGGCCTGCTGCGGCTGAACGAGGCCGCGCAGGTGGAGGAGCGTTTTTCGAGCCGCATGAGCCTGCCCCTGGTGTGCGAGGACGCATCCGAGCAGTTCGTCGGCGCGCTTGCCGGCGTCACCGATCCCGAACGCAAGCGCAAGATCATCGGCTCGACGTTCATCGATGTCTTCGAGTCGGTCGCCGCCCGGCTGGGCAGCTTCGACTTTCTCGCACAGGGCACGTTGTACCCCGACGTCATCGAGAGTGTGTCGATCGTCGGCCCGTCGGCCGCCATCAAGAGCCATCACAACGTGGGGGGGCTGCCGGAGCGTCTGCGGTTCTCGCTGGTCGAGCCGTTGCGCGAGCTGTTCAAGGACGAGGTCAGACAGCTCGGCCGGGAGCTGGGCCTCGACGACGAGTTCGTCTGGCGCCAGCCGTTTCCGGGCCCCGGCCTCGCGGTGCGCATCCTGGGCGAGGTGACGCCGCGCCGTCTCGATCTCCTCCGGCGGGCGGATGCCGTGGTGGCGGAGGAGGTCCGCCGGGCGGGGCTCTACCGCCGGCTCTGGCAGTCGTTCGCGGTGCTGCTGCCGCTGCGCACCGTCGGCGTCATGGGCGACGAGCGGACCTACGAGCACACGGTGGCGATTCGTGCCGTCGAAAGCCGCGACGGCATGACCGCGGACTGGGCTCGTCTGCCGTTCGATCTGCTCGCCACCATCTCATCGCGCATCGTCAACGAGGTGCGCGGCATCAACCGGGTGGTCTACGACATCAGCTCGAAGCCACCGTCCACGATCGAGTGGGAGTAGGCGACGCACCATGGCCGACTTCGTTCACCTGCACCTGCATACGGAGTACTCGTTGCTCGACGGCGCCTGCCGCATCGGGGAGATGCTCGACGAAGCGGTCCGCCTCGAGATGCCGGCGGTGGCGGTGACGGAACATGGGAACCTCTTTTCCGCCGTCAAGTTCCACGACGAGGCGCGCAAGCGGGGAATCAAGCCGATCATCGGCTGCGAGGTCTACGTCGCCAACGGCGATCGGCGCAATCACAGCGGCACGCCCGGCGAGACGGCCAACCATCTCGTGCTGCTCGCATCCGACCTCGCCGGCTACCACAACCTGATCAAGCTCGTATCGGCGGGCTACACGGAGGGCTTCTACTACAAGCCGCGCATCGACAAGGAGCTGCTGGCCGACCATGCCGAGGGCATCATCGGACTCAGCAGTTGCCTGAAGGGGGAGGTGGCCACCCACCTGTGCCGCGATCAGGCGTCGCGAGCCCGCGAAGCCGCCGCGACGTTCCGGGACATTCTCGGCGCGAACAACTTCTTCCTGGAGATGCAGTACCAGGGCATCGACGACCAGCAGGTGGTCAATCGGGGCCTGCCGCCCATAGCCGCGGATCTGGGTCTGCCGCTCGTCTGCACGAACGACGTGCACTACCTGCGGCAGGGCGACCATCGCCCGCACGACGTGCTGCTGTGCATCGGGACCGGAAAGAACGTCGCCGACGAGAAGCGGCTGCGCTACCACGGCGACCAGTTCTACCTGAAGACGCCGGAGGAGATGGCGGCCGTTTTCGGCGATTTTCCCGAGGCGTTGCGCAATACGGTGGCCATCGCGGAGCGCTGCGACGTGGATCTGTCCGGCACCGTTCACCGGCTGCCGAACTTCGACGTGCCGGCGCCGTTCGAGTCCCCGGAGGACTACTTCGCCAGCGTGGCGCGCGACGGCTTCGACGAGCGCCGCCCGCGGCTGCAGGCCCTGCGCGAGCGGGGCGCGCTGCGGTACGACGTCGAGCAGTACGAGCGGCGGTTGGCCTACGAGATCGAGATGATCCGGAAGATGGGTTACGCGGGGTACTTCCTCATCGTCTGGGACTTCATCCGCTACGCCCGCGAGCGGGGAATCCCGGTCGGGCCGGGCCGCGGATCGGCGGCCGGCAGCCTCGTCGCCTACTGCATGCGGATCACGGACGTCGACCCACTGGAACTGGACCTGATCTTCGAGCGCTTTCTCAACCCGGAGCGGGTGTCCCTGCCCGACATCGACATCGACTTCTGCGAGCGGCGGCGCGGCGAGGTGATCGAGTACGTGACGCGCAAGTACGGACGCGAGAACGTGGCCCAGATCATCACGTTCGGCACGATGAAGGCACGGGCGGTCGTACGCGACGTCGGGCGGACTCTCGGCATGTCCTATGCCGAAGTCGACCGGGTGGCGAAGCAGATCCCCCAGACCCTCGACATGACGCTCGCCAAGGCGCTCGAGGAGAACCCGACGCTCGGGGAGATGCAGCGGACCACGCCGCAGGTGAAGGAGTTGCTCGACGTTGCACAGCGGCTCGAAGGGGTCACCCGGCACGCCTCGGTACATGCCGCGGGGGTGGTGATCGCTCCGGCCCCGATCACCGAGTTCGCTCCGCTCTACAAGAAGGACGACATCGTCACCACGCAGTGGGCCATGAACGAGGTCGAGCGCATCGGCCTCCTCAAGATGGATTTTCTCGGCCTCAGCACACTGACGCTGTTGCACGACGCGGTGGATCACATCCGGCGCTCGACCGGCGAGACGATCCGGCTGGATGCGATTCCGCTCGACGACGAGAAGGCTTACCGGCTGTTCGGCAGCGGGCAGACCCTCGGCATTTTCCAGTTCGAGAGCTCCGGCATGCGCGAGACGCTGCGCAAGGCCAAGCCGCAGCGGTTCGAGGACCTGATCGCCTTGAACGCGCTCTACCGCCCGGGCCCGCTGGGCGCCGGCGTCATCGACACCTTCATCGACCGCAAGGACGGCAGGGAGGAGATCGCCTACGACACGCCGAAGCTCGAGCCGATTCTGCACGGCACCTACGGCGTGATCGCCTACCAGGAGCAGGTCATGCGCATCGCCAGCGACCTGGCCGGCTTCACGATGGGCGAGGCCGACGTGCTGCGCAAGGCGATGGGCAAGAAGATCGCGTCGGTGATGGAGGCGCAGCGCGAGAAGTTTCTGACCGGTGCGGTCGAGCGGGGTCTCGCCGCGGAGGTCGCCAGGAAGATCTGGGACCTGATGGAGTACTTCGCCGGCTACGGGTTCAACAAGAGCCATTCGGCGGCGTACGCGCTCCTCGCCTACCAGACCGCGTACCTGAAAGCGAATTACCCGGCGTGCTTCATGGCCGCGCTGCTGACGATCGAGCGGCAGAACACCGACAAGGTCGCCCTGTATCTGGGCGAGTGCCGGGATCTCGGGGTGCCGGTCCTGCCCCCCGACGTCAACGAAAGCGAGTGGGCGTTCACCGTGACGCCGGCGGGCGTGCGCTTCGGGCTCGGCGCGATCAAGAACGTCGGCGACGGCGCGGTCGAGTCGATTCTCGCGGCGCGCCGGGGGTCCGGACGGCTCACGTCGCTGAACCGGCTGTGCGAGGACGTGGACCTGCGGCTGGTCAACAAGCGGGTCCTGGAGAGCCTCGTCAAGGCGGGCGCGTTCGACGGCCTTTGCGGAGACGACGCTGCGAGCGGCAACGGCGCCGGCCGGCGCCGGCGTTCGGCGCAGCTTCTCGCGGCGGTCGACGGCGCGATCGAGCACGGCAGCCGGCGCCAGCGGAACCGCGACTGCGGGCAGCACGAGCTGTTCGGAGAATCGGAAGCGGTTCAGGCGGACGGAACCGCGATGCGGCTGCCGGACGTGCCGCCGTGGACCGAGGGTGAGCAGCTCGCGTGCGAGAAGGAGGCGCTCGGCCTGTACCTCAGCGGCCATCCCATCGACCGGTTCCGCAGGGAGCTCGACCGGGCCGGTGTGCGCTCGATCGAGTCCCTGGACCAGCCCGCGGCGTCGGCCACGGTCGCCGGCATCGTCAGCCAGCGGCGGGACCTGAAGACGAAGAAGGGCGATCCGATGGCCGTGATCACCCTCGAGGACCGCGCGGGACGCCTCGAAGCCGTCGTCTTTCCGGAGGCATTCCGCAAGTACGGCCGGCTGCTGGGGGTGGACGCCCTGGTCACCGTCAACGGCAAGCTGGAAATCGACGAGGATACGGCCCGGCTGATCGCGAGCGAAGTGCGTCCGGTGGACGCCCTGTTGAGCGCCGCCGGTCGGCCGCTGGCGATCCGCCTGGCGGCCCCGCCGGCGGACCGGACCACCCTGGAGGCCCTCAGGGATGTCTTCGGGCGCCATCCCGGCAACGGACGCGTCGCCCTGGAGATCGAGCTCCGCGGCCAGAGCCCGCCGTTGCGGGTGCGCGCGCGCCTGAATCGCGTCCGCGTGCAGCCGTCGGATCGACTGGCGGAGGATGTCGAGAAGGTGTGTGGAAAGGGCGCCGTCTCGTGGGGCTAGCGCGACCTGACGACGGTGGCGCCGGGAGTCTCGCAGACGAGAAGACCCTGCGGCGCGGGCGGCCGGCCCCGGCGAGCGACGAGACGGCGCTGCGGGGGGCGGTCTGGCGCCGCCTGGAGTGCGACGTCCCGGCGGCGGAACGACTCCGCCGGGAGCTGTCGGTGCACCCCCTCGTAGCCCGTCTGCTCGTTCAGCGCGGCCTCTCGGACCCCGACGCGGCGCGCCGGTTCCTGCACCCCAGCCTCGACGATCTGCACGACCCGTCTCGTCTCACGGACCTCGACCGCGCCGTCGATCGGCTTCTCCGCGCCGTGGCGCGACGCGAACCGATCGCCGTGCACGGCGACTACGATGCCGATGGAGTCAGTGCCACCGTCATGCTGCGGCGCACCCTCGAGCGGCTGGAGGGTGACGTGACGCATTTCATCCCCGAGCGCCTGCAGGACGGCTATGGGCTGCACGCCGAGACGGTCGAGCGTCTGCATGCGCAGGGTATTCGGGTGATGGTGTCGGTGGACTGCGGCATTCGCAGCATGGGCGCGGCCAGGCGCGCCGGCGAGTTGGGTCTCGATCTGATCGTCACGGACCACCACGAGCCGGACGCGGTCATTCCACCGGCGTTCGCGGTGCTCAATCCGCGCCGGCCCGACTGCCCCTACCCCGACAAGGACCTGGCCGGGGTCGGCGTGACGTTCAAGCTCGTGCAGGCGCTGTGCCGGCGTACCGGCCGCACGCCCTGGCTGCAGGGCTTCGTCAAGCTGGCGGCCATCGGCACGCTTGCCGACGCGGTACCGCTGCGGGGCGAGAACCGCGTTCTGGCCCGGGTCGGGCTCGATCGCCTGTCCGCGGGGCCCCACACGGTAGGGCTGCAGGCGTTGCTGGAGGCGAGCGGACTGACCGGGCGCAGGATCGCCAGCGACGACGTGGCGTTCCAGGTGGCGCCGCGCATCAACGCGGCCGGCCGCATGAGCTCGGCGGATCTCGCGGCCCGGCTCCTGCTGGCGACGGGCGCCGCGGCGGCAGGAGAAGCACGGGAGCTGGCCGGTTCGCTGGACGCCGAGAACGCGCGGCGGCGCGAAGAGGAGAGCGCGATCGTGGCCGATGCCCGCAAGGTCATCGAACGCGATCCCGACATCGGCGCCCAGAACCTGCTGGTGGTGTGGGCCGACGGCTGGCACCGCGGCGTGATCGGGATCGTGGCGTCGAAGCTCGTCGAGACGTTCGGCCGGCCGGCGATCGTGCTGTCGGTGGACGGGGATGAAGCACACGGCTCGGGCAGGAGCATTCCGGGATTCGATCTCCTCGCTGCGCTGGAGCACAGCGCCGACCTGTTCGTGCGCTTCGGGGGGCACAAGCAGGCGGCCGGCATGGCGATCGAGTCGCGGCGCCTGAAGGAGATGCGGCGCCGGCTGGCCGCCTACGCCAACGAGCGGCTCGATCCGCAGGATCTGGTGCCGCGGCTGACTGTGGATGCCCCGTTGGCGCTCACGGACGTGCGCGAGGGGCTGCTTCGAGATCTGGCCGAGCTGGAGCCGTTCGGCAGAGGAAACCTGCGGCCCGTGTTCCAGGCCGCACCGGTCGAGGTTTCGGAGGGTCCTCACACGATGAAGCAGAACCACCTCCGCATGACGATCCGGCAGGGACGCGCGGCGTTTCCGGCCGTTGCCTGGAGAGCGGCCCGGAGAGCCGCCGTCCTCGAGCGGCACCGCTCCCGGCTGAGCCTGGCGTTCTCGCTCGACCGGAGCACGTACAGGGGAAACGAGTTCATTCAGTTGCGCGTTGCCGACGCGGTCGGGCTAGAGTGAAGAGATGGCCTTGTGGCAACGTCCAGCCCGGGTAGCGCTCGCGTCCTTCGCGGTGACGTTCGGTATCACGTTGCTGTACAGCATGTCCGAACGGACGGCTCCGCCCGCTGCACCCGCGGGCGCCCCGGCCGACCCGAGGGCCGTGATTGCGAGCCGCGGTGCGCGCATCACGCTCGGCGACGGTTCGGTGATCGTGGCGGATCGGCAGTTCGCCTATGACGACGGTTCGGCCCGGCTGGTCGGCGTCGAGGTCATCGTGCCCGCCGGTGAGGATCGAACCGACTTCCGGATCCGCAGCGGCGAAGCGTCCGGCGTCGAGGAGACGGGGGAGTGGCGGCTGTCCGGTACGGTGACGATCCAGACGGGGGACGGGCTCACCGGGAGTACCTCGGAGGCGTCGTATGCCGATGCTACCGGCGTCGTCGTCATGCCCGAGCCCGCCGCGTTCGAACAGGGCTGGATGCGCCTGGCGGGCGATGGCGCACGCTACGACCGGCGGCGCGGGGTCGTGCACCTGGAGCGGCGTGCGGTCGTGGAGCTGCAGATCGGATCGGACGGCGACGCGCCGCCGGGCGTCCGGATCGCCGCGGACGACGCCGAGGTGGACCGGCTTGCCGGCGTCATGCGGTTCCGGCACGCCGTCACGGTCGAAGCGGGCGAGCGCCGCATGCGGTCGGACGAGGTAGTCGTGCGCTTCGATCCCGACGCGTCGCGCCTCGACGCGATCGAGTTGAGCGGAAGTGCGCGCGTGCTCGGTCGGAACGGCGGGGAAACCGATCTCCGGGAGATGTCCGCCGAGAGGATTGGCGTCGCCTACCGGGACAGCGAGCTGGAGCGCGCCGTCCTGTCCGGCGACTCCCGGATTCTGGGAAGCGACGCGGGACCGGGACGGCTCCGCGACCTGTCGGCGCCGGAGATCGCCGTCGACTACGGCGGCGGCGCACCCGAGCGGGTGGCGCTGGACGGGGGGGGGCGTCTCGAGCTCTTCGGTGATCCGCCCGGCGCACGCGGATTGACGATTGCCGGACGCTCGATGGACGTGGCGTTGCCGAGGGGCGGCGCGGCAGTGGACGAGCTGCAGGCGCGCGGGGGAGTGACGCTCGAGTTTCCCGCGCAGGAGGGCTCCGTCCGTCGCATCCGGGCGCAGACTCTGGAGATCGGCCGCGACGCCGGCGACGGGGAGCGGACATCGGCCCCGGCGGTCGAGCCGCCCCCTCCCTCGACCACCCGCGCGGGTGGCGTCGCACCCGGCAGCGATGCGCTTCCGGCCGGCGCCGTTGCGACCGGGGTCGAGGTTCGCGCGAGCGACGGTGCGCCGGGGAGCGAACTGCTCGCGGTGTTCGACGGTAACGTCGAGATGCGGGAATCCGACGCACCGCCGGCGGCCGCCGCGGACGACCGCGTCATGCGGGCGGATCGGCTGGATTCCGTTCTGTCGGAAGGGCTTGCGCAGTTGACGCAGACGCGTTTCAGCGGAAACGTCAGGCTGGAGTCGGGACGTATCAGGGCGGAGGCCGACGAGGCGGTCTATGCGCCGGACGCCGCGCTGTTCACGCTGCTCGTGTCGGACGCGACGGATCGAACGCCACGCCTCGACGACCAGCGCGGATTCGTGCAGGCGGAGACGATTGCCATCGGTCTCGACGGCCCGAACATCGAGGCGATCCGCGACGTCAAGGGCGTGCTGGCCGCGGCGGAGGCTGACGGCTCGACCACCTCCGTGCGTCCCGGGCTCTTCGCCGCGGGGCCGCCGATACACTTCGTGGCGGGGCGGTTCGTCTACGACGCCGCGCAGTCCCTGGCGACGTATTCGGACGGCGCCCGGTTGTGGCAGGGCTCCACCGAGTTCCGCGGCCAGACCGTACTCATCGACGAAACGACAGGAGACATCTCCGCCGAGGGATCCGTGCGCACCCGCACGACCATGCTGCAGAACGACGAGACGATCGACGACGTCGTGGAAACGACCACCGAGGGACGCGCCGGGACGCTGTTCTTCGACAATCGGAGCCGCCAGGCCAACTACACGGTGGATGCCCTGCTGAGCAGCCCGGGGTTCACGCTCGGCGGCGATGCCATCGAGCTGTTCCTCCACGATGACGCTCGCACGTTGGCTCGGATCGAGGCCGACGGGGACGTCGCGCTCGATCTGGAGACCCGCAGCGTGACCGGCGGCACGCTGACCTACGACGACCGCGACGGCCGTTACGACCTGACCGGCGATCCGGTTCGGGTCATCGAAGAGATGGAGGACGAGTGTCGAGAGACCACGGGACGGACCGTGACGTTCTACGCGAGTGGGCAATCGATATCCGCCGACGGGCAGTCCGCCGAGCGGACCGCCTCCACGAGCGAGAGATGTTGACCGGAGTCCCTGGCCTGGAGCGAATCGAAGCGTCCGAATCATGGCACTCCTCAAGACGCTCGCGCTGACGAAGTCGTACGGCAGGCGAACCGTCGTGCGCGACGTGAGCCTGGATGTGCGCCCCGGCGAGGTGGTCGGGTTGCTGGGACCGAACGGCGCCGGCAAGACGACGACCTTCTACATGGTGGTCGGGCTCACGGCTCCCGATTCGGGCCGCGTGGTGCTCGACGGGCAGGACATAACCGACGATCCGATGTACGTCAGGGCCAAGAAGGGGATCGGCTATCTCCCGCAGGAGCCGTCCGTCTTTCGCGGGCTCACGGTGGAGCAGAACGTCCTGGCGATCCTCGAGACGCTGAAGCTCTCTCGCGCCGAACGGCGCCGCCGAGCGGCCGAGCTGCTGGCGGAGCTCAACCTGACGCCGCTGGCCGCGGCGCGGGCGCACTCGCTGTCCGGCGGCGAGCGGCGCCGCGTCGAGATTACCCGGGCGCTCGTGATGTCACCCTCCTTCATGCTCCTCGACGAGCCTTTCGCCGGGATCGACCCGATTGCCGTGAGCGACATCCAGGCGATCATCTTTCACCTGAAGGAACGCGGGATCGGGGTTCTGATGACGGATCACAACGTGCGCGAGACGCTGCGGATCACCGACCGCGCCTGCATCATTCACGACGGAGGCGTGTTCAGGAGCGGGACGCCGGAGGAGCTGGCAAGCGACGAAGAGGTCAAGCGCATCTATCTGGGCGCGGGATTTCGTTTGGACTAAGATCGAAGAGGCGTTCCGGGTCGCCAGGAGTCTGCGCCGTAGCACGGGGCAGACTCCTGGTCGGGCCCGGTTGGGCGGCAATCGGAGCCGGAGGCGACGATTGTCGGGCCAGGCATCGATGGCCATTCAGCAGAAGCTCCAGACCCGGCTGTCGCAGAAGCTCATCCTCACGCCGTCGCTGCAACAGGCAATCAAGCTGTTGCCCATGCCGACGGTCGAACTGGTGGACTACATAAACCAGGAAGTCGTCGAGAACCCGGTACTGGAGGAGATCTCGGACGACAGCACACCCCCGGAGCCCGCCGAGCAGGCTGAAAAGGCCGATACGGATCGGAGCGATACGCGTGACGCCGAGCCTGCTGCTGACCAGCAGGACGCCTGGGAAGATGCGGACTACGAGTTCTTCGGTGACTATCTGGACGACGGTTACAGGTCACGTACGCCGACCGAGTTCAGGGAGCTGCCGCCGATAGAGAACACCCTGTCGACGGGCACGTCGCTGTCCGATCATCTGCTGCGCCAGCTCGGGGAGCAGACGGATGACGACCGGTTGCGGGAGATTGGGTCCGCGATCGTCGGCAACCTGAACGAGGACGGCTACCTGGTCGCGTCAATCGACGAAATCGCCTCGATGGGGCCGTGGCCGTCCACCGAGGTCGAACGCGTGCTGGCTCGCGTGCAGACGCTCGATCCCATCGGTGTCGCGGCGCGCGACCTCCGGGAGTGCCTCCTGCTGCAGATGGAGCAGCACGGCCTGCGTGGGACGGCGTGCGAGACGATAGTCCGGGAGCACCTCCCTCTGCTGCAGCATCGCCGGATGCCGGAGCTCGCACGCAAGCTCGACATGAGCATTCCGGCCCTCAAGGAGCACGTCGAGGCCCTGCGTCAGCTCGATCCGAAGCCCGGCAGCCGGTTGAACCCCGTCGAGTCGCGCTACGTCATTCCCGACGTCTCGGTCATCAAGGTCGAGAACGACTATGTCGCGGTCCTGAACGACGAGCGCGTGCCGCAGCTTCGGATCAGCCCGGTATACCGGCGCATGATGAGCAAGGCCAGCCAGAGCTCGGAGGAGACGCGCGCCTACGTGAAGAAGAAGATCGAGTCCGCGAAGTGGTTGATCAAGTCGGTGGACCAGAGGCAGCGGACCATCCACAAGGTCGCGACGAGCATCATCCACTTCCAGCGCGGCTTTCTCGATCACGGTATCGAGCATCTGCGCCCGCTCGTGCTGCGCCACGTCGCGAACGACATCGGCATGCACGAGTCGACGGTGAGTCGCGTCGTGACCAACAAGTACATGCATACGCCGCAGGGCGTGTTCGAGATGAAGTACTTCTTCCACAGCGGCATCAACAGCGCTTACGGTGAGAACGTGTCCTCCGTCAAGGTCAAGGAGCGCATCCGCAAGATCATCGCGCAGGAGGATGCCCGAAAGCCCCTGAGCGACTCCCGGATCGTGCGGCTCCTGCAGGACGATGGGCTGGTGCTGGCGCGGCGGACAATCGCCAAGTACCGTGAAGAGTTGAAGATTCCGACGTCGAGCCGGCGCCGCGAGCACTACTAGTCCGAGGAGTCAGCAGCGGTGACCGATGGGGAAGCGACGCGGGTCGAGAAGCCGTGGGGCTACGAGCTGATCTGGGCGAAGACCGGACGCTACGTCGGCAAAGTGATCCACGTGCGCGCCGGACACGCGCTCAGCCTGCAGTACCACAATCGCAAGGAAGAGACCCTGCTGCTCTGGAGCGGGCGGCTGCTCTTCGAGCTCGGCTCGGCGGGCCGGACCCGCAGTTGGGAGATGCAGCCGGGAGACCGCGTACACATAGCCCCCGGCACCGTGCATCGGATGACTGCGATCGACGACAGCGACGTATTCGAGGTTTCGACCCCGGAACTCGAAGACGTCGTACGGCTCGATGACCGGTACGGCCGCGAGGGCACGACCGACGCCTAGCCCAATCGTCGCCTCCGGTTCCGATCGCCGCCCAACCGGACCTGTCTAGAAGCCTGCACCGTTTTCCGCGGCGCAGACTCCTGGCCCCTGGCCTCAGAACGGAATGTCGTCTTCGGTGAGGTCGGCACCGCCACCCGGCGCCCCCTGCTCGGAGGGGGCCGGCGCCTGACTCCGGCCTTCACCGGCGCCCTCCGCTCGCCGGCCGCCGCCTTCGCCCCGGCTGTCGAGGAATTCGATGCGGTCGGCGCGGATATCGGTAGAAGACCGCTTGTTGCCGTCACGATCTTCCCATTGCCGCGTCCGCAGGCTGCCTTCCACGTAGATCCTCAGCCCCTTCGTCAGGTACTGCTGGAGGGCTTCCGCCCTCTTGCCCCAGATATCCACGCGGTGCCACTCGGTGTGCTCCTGGCGCTGACCGCTGTTCTTGTCCGTCCAGGTCTCGGTCGTGGCGAGACTGAAGTTCGCCACCGCCGCGCCGCCGGGGGTGTAGCGCAATTCTGCATCCCGGCCGAGGTTGCCGACGAGAATGACCTTGTTCACACTGCCCATGCTGTCGTCACCGTATCCTTCCGAAGAACTGGTTCACTGGCTCAGTCTGTCAAGCAATTGCTGTGCCAGAGCGGCCATCCGACTGTCCGGATAGTTCGTTACGACCAGTTCGAACGACTCCCTGGCGCGGTCCGGTTCGCCGAGGCGATCGAACGCAACGCCCCGCTTGTACGCGGCCTCGGGAACCTTGTCCCCGTTCGGATAATTCATCACGACCTGTTCGTAGGCCTCGACCGCGCCCTGGAAATCGCCCTGAAGGAAATAGGTCTCACCGACGTAGAACGCGGCGTCATCGGTCATCTCCGAGCGCGGGTACGTCGAGATGTACGCCTCGAAGCCGGTCACCGCCAAGGCCCATTGACCGGAGGCGTAGTCGGCCCAGGCCGTGTTGTACAGCCGCTGCGGCGAGCCGCCGGCGACCACGGGAGCGGCCGGGGCAGACGCCGCCGAGTCGGGTTGCGCCGTCTCCGCATCCTCCGGCAACTGGGTCGTCTGAACCGGCATCGGTGGAATCGAGACACGCAGCGCTTCGACTTCCTGCGACAGTGAAGATATTCGCACGTTGGTCTCGTCGAGTTTCTCTCGCAGCACCCGCGTGTTGGAACCCACGTTGTCGATCACCAGCCGCTGATCGGCGAACGCTCGTCGCATCGCCGATTCGAGCTCTTGCTGGTTTGCCGCGAGTGTCTCGATGGCCTCCACAATGCCGTTGAACGCCAGATGCAGCCGCATCGACTGCTCGTGCAGCATGCGAATGTCCGCCATGAGTTGCTCGTGCTCGCGGTCCGCGGCCACGGCGGTCGTCGTGGCCGCGAGCACGAGCAGCAATCCAGCCGCGATGCGTGTCATGAGAGCGTCTCCCATCGGGCCGCAGCCTCACCCGGCACATTCTTCGCCAAGGTCTCAGGCGCTGCCCGAACATTCGTCGAGGTGTGCTCGATACTGTACTCCGCGGGTGAGCCGAGCGTCATGCGACTTCGTATTCTCATTGGCCGGTGACGACGAAATGGGCCCGCCGATTGGCGGCCCAGGCGTCTTCCGTTTCGCCGGGCACGAAGGGAAACTCCTCGCCGTAGCTGATGGTCTGCACCCGATCGGGCGAGATCCCCAGGTTGACCAGATGATCCCGGACCGCGTACGCCCTCCGCTCTCCGAGCGCGAGGTTGTACTCGGGCGTCCCCCGCGAGTCGCAGTGTCCCTCTATCGAAATCACCCACAGCGGGTTCTGCGCCAGGACGGCGGCATTGGCCTCGACGGCCGCTCTTCCCGCCGCGTCGAGCTCGCTGCTGTCGTACCCGAAGAACACCGCCTGAAGCGGAGCTTCCCGATTGATCTCCTCGAGCGGCCGTGAGGCGATGTCCTCTTCGGGCAGCGGAGGCGGCACCGGCAGCGGAAGCGGCGGCGCAGCATCCCGTACCGCCAGCGGCTGCGGCCGGACCGGCGCCACCTGCCGCGCTCCCGGAGGCGGGTCCGGACGCTCGGGTTCGACGGGCGTCGGGTTGCGCACGCAAGATGCCCCGAGCAGGCCCACGAGAGCCACGCCGACCAGAGCGCGGCGCGGCAACGATGGTTGGTATGCGTTCATCTCTGTCCCTCATCCGGCGCCGGCCTCCGCAGCGGAAGCACCGTCGCGTCGATCATGCCGGCGGCGGTCACCGTGACCAGCTCGGCATCTCGTTGTTGCCGATGTAGGTGATCTGCCGGAGCCCGCGTCCGTCCCGGCCGATGACGAAGATCTGCTTGCTGCCGCTCCCGCGCGTCGAGGAGAACACGAGGTGCCGGCCGTTGGCCGAGTAGCTGGGGCTCTCGTTCGTGCCCTGTCCGAAGGTGAGCTGCCGCACCTCGTTCGTCGCGAGGTCGACGACCTTGATGTCGTGACCGGGCCCGGTGCGCGACGAATAGGCGACCTCGTTGTACGGACTCGGCGACCACGTGGGGCGATCGCAATAGGACTCGAAAGTGATGCGGCGAAGGCCGGCGCCGTCGACGCCGACGACGTAGATCTGCGGCGATCCGGTGCGGTCCGACGTGAACGCGATCTGGTGCCCGAGCGGCGACCACGTGGGGCTGGTGTCGATCGCGGGGTGGTTGGTCAGACGCCGGAGGTTCGTGCCGTCGACGTTCATGACGTACAGCTCGGGATTCCCGTCACGATTGGAATTGAAGGCGATCTGCCTGCCGTCCGGCGAGAAGGCGGGCAGCCAGTTGTGCTCGCGCTCGTTGCCGGAGGCCGGCGTCTCCAGCCGTCCCTCGTAGATGTGGGAGATGACGATGTCCTGCTGCCCGGAACGGTACGACGTGTACGCGACCGCGCGGGCATCGGGCGTCCAGGCGGGCGTGACGTTGAGCGACCGGGTGACGGTCACTCGCCGGACGTTGGCGCCGTCGTAGTCGGACACGTAGATCTCCTTCGTCTGCCGATTCGGCACGAGCCCGAGCACCGACTCGCTGTCGCGATCGGAAACGAAGGCCAGATGACTGCGCGCGACGCCCTCGAGGCCGCGTTGCTGCCGGTGGATCTCGTTGGACAGCTCGTGCGCATAAAGCCGAACGTCGCGGTACGAGCCCGTGTACTCGACGCCGAGGGTGGAGTCCAGCGACCGCACGTTGAACAGCCTCGCCCGGACCAGCAGTTGCCCGTCCGGTTGCCGCTCCACCGAGCAGCTCACGACACCGTCCGCGCCCAGCTCCTGCCAGGCATCCAGCGGCAGGTCCGTCAGGCTGCGAGCGCGCCGAATGGTGCGATAGGTGTCGCGGGCCACCATCCGGAACTCGCGCTCGAAGTCGAGGTCGTCGAAGAGCACCTGGGCAATCGTCGCTGCCGCGTCCAGGGTCTCCGGGTCGCCCGTGAGAGCCAGGCAGTCGGGCACGGCCAGGCGCGGCTGCGCGCCGATGCGATCGCCGATGATGAGATCGATGCCGGACCGAGCGTCCGACGGCTGATCCGGTGATTGCTGGGCGAAGAGCAGGGCCCCGGCGGTCGGCAGGGCCAGCACGAGCGACGCAATACGAAGAGCTGGTCTGGTGGTCATGGCTGATACTCGAACGTGAGGCGAACCGGCAGGTCCTCGTCCGGATAGTCCCGGGGCAGCGGTGGCAGAGCGCGGGTCAGCAGCACGGCGCGTTGCGCGCTCATGTCGAGGGCGAGGTAGCCGCTGGAACGGTCCACGTCCACGCCCCCGATCGCGCCGTTCCGTCCGATGGTGAAGCGAACGACGACCGAGCCGGTGACACGCTGGTTGTTGTCCCACCGTCTGCGGATCAACTCAATCATCGTCGACAGGTATCGAGGACAGCAGAAGTCCCCGACGTCGAGCTCGGCCCCGTTTCCCCCGAGCCCGCCCCCCGAGAGCCCGACGCCCATCCCTTCGACCCCCGTATCGGCCATCGCAAGGCCCTCGCGGGTTTCCGGGCCGCGAGTCGGCGTACGCCCGCGGGCCTCGTCCGGGGCCGTGTCGACCTCGACCTCCGGCTCTGCTCGCCGCGCCGGCACGGCTTCCGGCACGGGCAGGATCATCTTCGGCGGCGCGGCGGTGGGCGGCTGGATCCACTGCGGGCGGCGGATCTCCTGCAGCGGCACGATCTGCTGAATGGGGCGGGCGCCCAGCGCTGTACGGCCTCCTTCACCCGGCCCCTGCGGACCGCCGAGCCGGATCGTCATGACGTCGAGCGCCGGCTCGCTAGTCGAATCGGACAGCCATCCGGCGGGAGTCAACAGGACGGCCGCAATCAGGACGACGTGCCCGGCCGCCGATACGACGGCCGTACGACGCAACTCGTCGGTTCTGCCCGATCGGGCGGCCAGGAGATCGGATGTCGCTTCCTGCACCGGACACCGCCTATCGCTGACGCGGCTGCTCGAGCACCAGCCCGACGTCTTCGACGCCGCCCTCCTTGAGCTGATCGATCACGGAGACCAGCTCGCCGTACGTGATCTCGCTGTCCCCGCGCAGAAAGACGCCCTTGTCATCCCGGCCCTCCAGGTCCGCCAGCAGGCGATCCGCCAGCGCACCGATGTCGATGGTGTCGTCGCCGACCTGCACCACGCCTTCAGTCCGATAGGCGAGGGGGACCGTGACGAACAGCCGCTCGGACACCAGCGGCTCCGCGCGGCGGGCCTCCGGAAGCTGTACGTCGAGCCCCCGCTGCATCATGGGCGCGGCCACCATGAAGATGACGAGCATGACGAGCATGACGTCGACCAGCGGCACGACGTTGATCTCCGACAGCGACGTGCCCGTTCGCCGGCCACGCCGCCGGCTGCTCCCGCCGCCGCTCTCCATCGACTGAACCTTCGGCATCGTGAAAGCACCCTCACCCGGAGAAGTAGCGCTCGGCGATATTCAGGAACTCCAGCGAGAAATCGTCGACGGTCGATGCGGTGACCTTCACCCGGTGCGTCAGGTGGTTGTAGAAGTAGACGGCGGGAATCGCCGCGAACAGACCGGCCGCAGTCGCGATCAGGGCCTCGGCGATGCCCGGCGCTACGACCGCGAGATTCGTCGAGCCGGTCGCGCCGATCTCCTGAAAGGCGTTGATGATGCCGACGACGGTCCCGAACAGGCCGATGAACGGTGTGATGCTCGCCGTCGTCGCAAGCAGCGCCACGTGACGCTCCAGCTTGTTGACCTCCACGTTCGTGGCGCGCAGCAGCGAACGGTCGAGCGCCTCGAAGCTCCGCAGCGCCGGACGCGGCGCGCCCCCGGTCACCGGATCGCCGCCCGGCGACTCGGCGTCCCGAAGCTGCGCATTGAGCTCGACGTACCCGGCCTGGAACACGCCCGACAGCGGGCTCGCGGCAAGCGACTTGCAGACCGACTGCACTTCCGAGAACTTCCGGCTCTTGCGGAAGATGGTCACGAACGTCGAGGTCTGCGCGTCGACCTGCCGGAACTGCCAGAGCTTGAAAAGGATGACCGCCCACGAAGCGACCGAGAAAACGAGCAGGGATGCCAGTACGAACTGACTGATGAGGGACGACCGCGCGATCAGACCCAGCAGGCCGCCGAATGCTTCCCCAGGCTCGTTTGCCACGGGCGCCTGAAGGAAGGCAAAGGTATAGTATCCAAGGATACGCACCTCGATTCCTCCGTCAGATTCTGACAAGTGGCGCGCCGCTGGGAAGGCGCTAGTTGCAGAAGGCTACCATGCCCCCTGGACGCTGTCAAACATTATGTTAACATGGCGCTTCCTTCCCCGACCGTCGCGATCCGGCTCGATCCGGCGGGCGCCCGGACCCGGAGAGACGAACGGCCGCCGGTCATGATTCGCTTCCTCAGCATCCGCGATCTCGCCATCGTCGATGCGATGAACATCGAGTTCGACCACGGGTTCAACGTCCTGACCGGTGAGACCGGCGCCGGAAAGTCGATCGTCATCGGTGCGCTCGGGCTGTTGGTGGGCGGACGCGGCGGAGCCGATCTGGTGCGCACCGGGGCGTCCAGAGCCCTCGTTCAGGCGACGTTCGAGACGGAAGACGGCGAGGAGAACATCGTCAGACGCGAGATCCCGGCACAGGGACGCGGCCGGATCTTCATCGACGACGCGCTTGCCACGGCGTCGGCACTCCGGACGCTCGGCCGGCGGCTCGTGGACATCCACGGCCAGCACGAGCACCAGGCCCTCCTCGACCCGCGCTCCCACGTGGGACTGTTGGACGCCTACGGCGGACTCGAAGCCGCCGCCTCGGAAGTGGCCGCCGCCTACGACCGCTGGCGGAGCGCGGAGATGCGGCTCGAAGCGGAGCGGGAGGGCGCCCGGGAAGCGGCGGCGCGGATCGAGTTCCTGCAGTTTCAGCTCGAGGAGATCGACAGGATCTCCCCGCAGCCTGGCGAGGACGAGCTCCTCAGAAGCGAGCGCCGCCGCCTCGCGAACGCGGACCGGCTGCTGCATCTGGCGAGCGAAGCCTACGCCGGGCTGTACGAGCGGGACGACTCGGTGGTGTCCTCGCTCGGCGTCGTATGGCGTCAGCTCGACGAGCTGGCCGCCCTCGATTCCGCATTCGTCGAGCACGCGGCGGCGCGCGAGACGGTGCCCCCCCTGCTCGACGACCTCGCCCACGCGCTACGCTCTTATGCCGCCGCCGTCGAGGTGTCGCCGGACCGGCTCGGAGAGGTCGAGACGCGGCTCGCGGCCGTCGAGCGCCTCGCTCGGAAGTACGGCGGCAGTCTCGACGCAGTCCTCGAACGGCGCACGGCGCTCGACGCCCAGATCCGGCGTTGCACCGACGATGAGACGCGTCGGGCGGCGCTGGAGTCGGAAACGGTCGCCGCGCGGGCCGCGTACCGCGGCGCGGCCGGAGCGCTCTCGACCCGGCGGGTGACGCAGGCGCGGTCGCTGGCCCCCGCGCTCGAAGCGGAGCTCCGGCAGTTGGCCATGCCCGACGGACGTGTGGAGGTCATCGTCGAAACCGGACTCCCGGCGGAGCGCTGGGGGCCGCGCGGCACCGACCGGGTGGAGCTCTTCCTGTCGGCCAACCCCGGCGAGGACGCACGGCCCCTCGCCCGGGTCGCGTCGGGTGGGGAGATCTCGCGCGTGATGCTGGCCCTCAAGACGCTGGTTGCGACCGACACCCCGGGCAAGACCCTCGTCTTCGATGAAGTCGACGCCGGAATCGGCGGGCGGGCGGCCGATCGGGTGGGGGAGCGCCTTCGCGCGCTCGGCGAGCGCTACCAGGTCCTGTGCGTAACGCACGCACCGCAGTTGGCGGCGTACGCCACGGCCCATTTCGGCGTCTCGAAGCGCGTGAGCGAGGGGCGGACCAGAACGGCGGTCGAGCGGCTGAGCCCGGAGGAGCGGATCGCCGAGCTGGCGCGCCTCATGACCGGCTCCGGCAGCTCGGCCGCTCTCGCGAGCGCGTCCGAGCTGCTCGATTCCAGACACGCCGCGTCCGCGGGGGCGGCGCCGGCCGCGGCGCGGGAGGAGACGCCCCGGGCGACCGGGGAGTGAGCACGATGGGAAGGACGTACGCGGTCGAGACGTTCGGTTGCCAGATGAACGTGCACGACAGCGAGCGGCTGGCCGGCCTGCTGCAACGGGCGGGCTACAAGCCGGCGGCGGTGGAGGAGGAGCCGACCCTTGTCGTCGTCAACACCTGCAGCGTGCGCGAACGGGCGGCGGAGAAGCTCTTCGCCCGCCTCGACCGGTATCGGCACCGCGCGCGCGACGAGCGCCCGCTCGTCGCGGTGACCGGCTGCGTGGCGCAGCAGGAGGGATCGCGCATCGTCGATCGCGCGCCGGTGGTGGACGTCGTCATAGGAACCCAGGCGCTCGCGATGCTTCCCCAGGCCATCGAGGAGGCCGAGCGGACGCGCCGTGCCCAGGTCGATACCAATCCATACGACAACGTCTCGTTTCCCCTCGGCGTAGCGGTTCGCGACGATCCGGTCAAGGCCTACGTGACGGTCATCGAGGGCTGCAACGACTTCTGCGCCTTTTGCGTGGTGCCCTATACCCGAGGCCGCGAACGCATGCGGCCGGTAGCGGAAATCCTGGGCGAGGTCTCGGCGGCGGCCGCCGCCGGGCATAGCGAGGTGCATCTTCTCGGCCAGATCGTCAATCACTACCGGGCGCCCGATGCGCCGGACTGCGACTTCGCCGGACTGCTCGAGCGCGTCCACGCAATCGACGGCGTCGAGCGCATCCGGTTTGCGAGCCCGCATCCGAGGCACGTGACGCGGCGCATGATCGACGCGCTTCGGGATCTGCCGAAGGTGTGCAAGCATCTCCACCTGCCGGTGCAGTCCGGTTCGACGCGCGTGCTCGGACGGATGCGGCGGCGACACACGCGCGAACGCTACCTCGCTCTGGTCGACGAGATCCGGACGGCGGTAACGGACATCGCGCTGTCGACCGATATGATCGTCGGGTTCCCGGGGGAGACATCCGAGGACTTCGAGCAGACCCTGAGCCTGACGGAAGCCGTGCGTTACCACAGCATGTTCTCGTTCAAGTACTCCGAGCGGCCGAACACCTTTGCGCGCGCGCGGATGCCGGACGAGGTGCCGGAGGCCGAGAAGGCGCGCCGCCTCGCCGCGTTGCAGGCACTGCAGCAGGGGATCCAGCGGGAGCTGCACGCGGCGGCGGTCGGGCGCACCGTCACGGTGCTGGCCGACGCGCCCAGCCGCCGCCGTGACGGCGAGTTCGCCGGTCGCACGAGCGGCAACACCGTCGTGAACTTTCCGGGCGATCCGACCTGCATCGGCCGCCTGCTCGACGTCCGGATCGAGCGTGCCGGACCGAATAGCCTCTGGGGCACCCTGTCCCCGGCGGTCGATCCGCAAACGAGCGGGAATGGGGTGGGTCGATGCAAATCGAGATGACGATCAAGGGACTGATGGTCGACCCGATCACGAACATGCCGATCGTCATCCTCCGCGACGAGGGCGGTGAGCACGTCCTTCCGATCTGGGTCGGGATCTTCGAGGCCAATGCGATCGCCCTGCAGATCGAGAACGTGACCACACCGCGGCCGATGACCCACGACCTGCTGCGCAACCTCATCAGCGATCTGAACGGTACGGTGGAGAAGATCGTCGTGTGCGATCTGAAGGAGAACACCTTCTACGCCCTCATCCACGTCCGCGTCCAGGGCGAGACGGTCGCCGTCGATGCCCGCCCCAGCGACGCGATCGCGCTGGCCCTGCGCGTGAGCGCACCGATCTACGTGGAGGACGTCGTCGTCAGGAACGCGAAGAACCTGGACTTCGCCCCCGACAAGGCCGACTCCGAGCGCCTGGCCAAGTGGCTGGAGAACCTGGACCCGGAGGAGCTGGGCAAGTACAAGATGTAGCGTCAGGCCTCCAACCCGCGCGGCTGTCGGCCGGCCGACATCTTCTGCAACCTGCTGATTGCGCAGGGTCTTGTTCGCAGATGACCCCGTGCGCCGCCTTGACATGCCGCTGGGGCGTTCCTAGAATGCCCGCATTCCCGCGGCGTCCAATGGTTCCGGTTCCGCCCGCGTCGCACCGTCACGGTCCTTCTCCTTCGACGGCGTTCAGATGATTGTTGCGATCGCCAATCAGAAGGGCGGCGTCGGCAAGACCACCACGGCCATCAACCTGGCCTCCGCCCTCGCACTGCGCGGCAAGTCGACCCTGCTCATCGATCTCGACCCCCAGGGCAACAGCACGATCTCCTTCGTCCAGCGCGACGCGGCCGTCCGCTCCGTGTACGAGACGATGGTCGACGACGGCTGCGGCCTGTCGGACGTGATTCGCCCCTCGCCGCAGGAAAACCTGTGGATCGCGCCCGCTCGAATCGCCCTGGCGAAGCTCGAAGCACGTCTGGTGGGGGAACTGGACGCCCACTTCCGTCTCAAGGAGCGGCTCGACGCCCTGGGGGGGCGCTTCTCGCACGTCGTCATCGACTGCCCGCCGGCGCTCGGCCTGCTCACCGTCAACGCGCTCGTCGCCGCGACGCATCTGCTCATTCCCATCCAGTCGTCGTACTTCGCCCTCGAAGGCACCGACGACCTTCTGGAGACGGTGCAGCGTGTGCAGACCCGGGCCAACCCGGGGCTCGACATCCTCGGCGTGCTGATCACGATGCACGACCGGCGGACCTCGCTCGGACGCGACATCCAGCACCGCATCCGCGAGGCGTTCGGCGCCAAGGTCTTCCGGACCGTGATCTCCAAGAACGTGCGGCTGGAAGAGGGGCCGGCCTACCGCGAGTCCATCTTCACGTTCGCGCCCAACTCGACCGGTGCGGCGGACTACTACAGTCTGTGCGAGGAGGTCATGGACCGTGTCTAAGCGGGGACTGCCCGAGACCGTACGAATGCGCCACGAGGCACACTACGTGGAGACCCTCTCCGCGTCGTCCGGCAAGCCGATCGGCCGCATGGTGCCCATCGACCGCGTCGACCCCAATCCGGACCAGCCGCGCCAGGTAATGGGAGATCTGACGGAGCTGAAGGCGTCCATCGTCGAGAAGGGAATCCTCGAACCGTTGATCGTGCGGCCGCGCGGCGAACGCTACGGGATCATTGCCGGAGAACGACGGTACCAGGCGGCCGTGCAGATCGGCCTGACCGAGCTCCCGGTGGTCGTGCGCCCCGCGGACGAGTCCGAGAGCATCGAGCTGGCGCTCATCGAGAACGTCCAGCGCAAGAAGCTGACCGCATTCGAGGAAGCCGAGGCGCTCCAGGCTCTCGTCCAGCGCTTCGCCTACACGCACGAGCAGCTTGCGAAGCGGCTCGGCAAGTCGCGCACGTCGATCACCGAGACACTGAGTCTCAACACGATGCCCGAGGAGGTGCAGCGGTTGTGCCGACTCGCCGACATCACATCGAAGTCGGTCCTGCTGGAAATCGTCCGGCAGCGCAGCCCGGAAGCGATGCTCGCCTTCATCGAGCAGATCACGCGCGACGGAGATGCGACGCGGCAACGCGCACGGGAGACGGCGGCGAGCCGCCGCGGCACGGCACGGGCCAAGCCGTTCGTGTACCGGTACGCGCCGCCGAACCGGACGTTCAGTCTGCGGCTGGCATTCCGCAAGACGAACGTGCCGCGGGATCAACTGATCGCGGCGCTCGAGGGCATCCTCGACGACCTGCGCCGCTCGGACGCCCGTCCGGACCACGACTCCGACGAATGAGATCGTGGCGGCAAGCGTGCCCGCAACGGGACCCGATGGGGGCGGCCGAGGGCCGCAAGTTAACATAAGACCTCTTATCGGACCCACGATCCGGTACGGTTGGCCAGCACGCCGCACGACCGATAGGATCGGATGAGGCGCTGTCGCGACCTTCGCGTTCGAGCGCCCGGAATCCGGATCACGCAATGTTTGGCATCCTCGGTCGCTACGTCCTGCGGGAAGTGATCCCCCCGTTCTGCCTCGCGCAGGTGGTCTTCACCTTCCTGCTGATGCTCGACCCGCTCACCAAGCGCGCCGAAGAGCTGATCGGGGTCGGCGTGGACCTGGGCGACGTCCTGCAGATCCTGGCGACGGTGCTGCCGTACTCGCTGGGCCTGACGATACCGATGGCGCTCCTGGTCGGGGTCCTGATGGGCCTCGGACGCCTGTCGGGCGACCGCGAGATGGTGGCGATGCAGGCGTGCGGCATCGGCATCTTCCGCATCCTCTCTCCGCTCCTCGTACTGGCGGCCCTGGCGGCGGCCATCGACTGCTACCTGCTGGCCGAGGCGGTGCCGGACGCCAACCGGCGCTTTCGGGAGACGGTGTTCCGCGTGTCGGCGAACCGCGCCGAAGGCGAGATCAAGCCGCGCGTGTTTCAGGTGGATCGGTTTCCGCGCGCGGTGCTGTACGTGCGGGAGGTCGCGCCGGACGGTTGGAGAGACGTCTTCCTCGCGGACGTCGAGCGGCCGGAACAGCCTGACGTCTACGTGGCAGAATGGGGCCGCGTCGCGGTTGACGAGGAGCGCCGCACCGTTGCCGTCACCTTGCGCAACGGTGAGCGGCACCGGGTGGACCCGGCCGTCCCGGCCGCGTACGAGGTGCACCGCTTCGACGAGCTGACGATCCAGCTCGATGGGTCGTCGCTGTTTCCGGACGGCGGGTTGGCGCGGGCCGTGAACGAGCTGTCCATTCGGGAGCTGCGGGAAGAAGCCGCGGCGATGCGGGCGGCCGGGACCTCGCCACATCAGCCGATCATGGCAATCCACGAGAAATTCTCGATTCCCGTGGCCTGCATCGTCTTCGTGCTGCTCGCCGTCGGATTGGGAGCCAGCAGCCGCAGGGAGGGGCGTCTGGCGAGCTTCGCGCTCGGGATCGCCGTCATCCTCGCCTACTACGTGATGCTGTACCTGGGCACGGCGCTGGCCAAGGGACAGTGGCTGTCGCCGCACCTCGTGAGGTGGATGCCGAACGCGGTGATGGGTCTGGCCGGCGCCGGCCTGGTCTGGTGGCGCTCGCGCTCGAACGAGCCGCACGCGGCGCTTCCGTGGCTTGCGTCGCAAGCGTCCCGACCGGCGGAAGCGCCGGCAGCGGCCGAGCCGGCGGACCTGCCAATCCTCGTCAGGGTGTCCCGCGCGTGGCCGGGAATCGGCCTCCTCGACCGGTACGTGACGCAGATCTACCTGCGCTGGATGACGCTCGCCTTCGTCGGCCTGCTCGGCCTCTTCTACGTCATCACGTTCCTGGACCTGTCCGACAAGCTGTTCAAGGAGGAGACCACCCTGCTGAAGCTGCTGGAGTACTTCTGGTACGCCACGCCGCAGTTCGTCTCCTACGTCCTCCCCGTTGCGGCGCTGGTGTCCACGCTCGTGACCGTCGGCCTGCTGACCCGGACGAACGAGCTGACGGTGATGAAGGCCTGCGGGATCAGTCTGTACCGGATGGCGGCGCCCATCCTCTGCTTCAGCCTGCTGTGGAGCGGTCTGCTGTTCACGATCGGCGAGAGCGTTCTGGCGCGGGCGAACCGCCGCGCGGAGGCGCTCAACCGCGAGATCCGCACCGGCCGGGCGCAGCCCTTCGGTACCGGAGACAGAGCGTGGCTGGTGAACGAGGACGGCGACATCTACCATTACCTGCATTTCGACGCCGCCGGACCCGCGGTGAGCGGCCTGTCGGTCTATGAGCTCGCGGGTCGTCCCTGGTCGCTGACGGGCCGGACGTACGCCGCCGAGGCGTCGTTCCAGGGCGCCTGGAAGGGCCGCGGCGTCTGGTCGCGCGTGTTCCCGACGGCGGCGGGCGGCGCCACGACGTACGACCACGGCAGCGAGCAGAGACTGCCGGCGGTGGCGCCGCCTGCCGTGTTCTCGGCCGAGCTGCCGGAAGCGGAGCTCATGAGTTATCGCGAGCTCGAACGGCACGTCGTGGAGTTGCGGGCGCTCGGCTTCGACGTCGTGAGTCTCGTCGTCGAGCTGCACCGCAAGGCGTCGTTTCCGTTCGTCACGTTCATCCTCACCCTCATCGCCGTGCCGTTCGCGGTCACGATCGGTCCGCGCGGCGCCCTCTACGGGGTCGGAGCCGGCATCGTGCTGGCGTTCACCTACTGGATCGTGCTGAGCGTGTTCGGGGCTCTGGGCAGCGCCGGCGTGCTCATGCCGGCCACCGCGGCCTGGGCGCCGAACCTGATCTTCGGCGCCGCGGCCGGCTGTTTCCTCTTCTCCGTCCGGACCTGACGGAGCGAACCATGGCGCCGAGCATCATCAGTCGCTACGTCGTGCGGGAGGTGGTCCTCCCCTTCTTCCTGACTCTGCTCGTCTTCACGTTCCTGATGCTGCTGCCGCCCATCATGAATCAGGCGGAAGAGCTGATCCGGATCGGGGTGGACGCGCGGCAGGTGGCCGAGATGCTGCTGCTGCTCGTCCCGCAGTCGCTCGGCATCACGATACCGATGGCGCTGCTGGTCGGCGTCCTGATGGGACTCGGCCGGTTGTCCGGAGATCGCGAGACGGTGGCGATGCAGGCCTGCGGCATCAGCCTGTTCCGCATCCTGACTCCCCTGCTGGCCCTGGCCGCCGCCACGGCCGCCGTCAACTGCTACATGTTGTTGTCCGTGGTGCCGGACGCCAACCAGCGGTTTCGGGAGATTCTCCTGCGCGTGCAGGCGAACCGCGCCGAGGGCGAGGTGAAGCCGCGGGTGTTCTACGTGGGAGACTTCCCGGACGTCGTGCTGTACGTCCAGGAGGTTTCCAGCTCCGGCGAAGGCTGGTCCGACGTCTTTCTCGCGGACGTGCAGCGGCCGGAGCAGCCGGACATCTACATCGCGGAACGCGGCCGCGTCGGCGTGGATCGGGAACGCCGAACCGTTGCCATCGTCCTGGAGAACGGCGAGCGCCATCGGGTGGATCCCGCCGCCCCGGACGCCTACGAGGTACATGCCTTTCGGGAGCTGCGGATCCAGTTGGACGCCGAGTCCCTGTTTCCCGCCGGTGGGCCGGACCGGGGCCTGCGCGAGCTGACCATCCCGGAGTTGAACGAGCAGGCCGCCGCGATGCGCGCGGCGGGGGTATCGCCGCACGCGCCGATCATGGAGGCCCACAAGAAGTTCTCCATTCCGGTCGCGTGCTTCGTCTTCGTGCTGCTCGGCGTGGCTTTCGGCGTGAGCAGCCGCACGGATGGGCGACTGGCCAGCTTCGCGCTCGGCATCGCGGTCATCTTCGCCTACTACGTGCTGATGTACGAGTCGGAAGCGCTCTCCAAGGGCCAGCGGGTTCCCCCTCATCTGGCGATGTGGCTGCCGAACATCGTCCTGGGCCTGGCCGGCGTCGCGTTGATTCGGCGGCGCGCGGGGGGCGTCGAGGGCGGGGTTTCGCTGCCGTGGACGCGGCGGCGGCCGCCTGCTCCGCCCGCTGGTCCCGCGGTCTCCGCCGGTCCCGCGGTCTCCACCGGCGCCGCCGATCGGGACCCCTTTGTCACGGTGTCCGCCGGATCGCTCCCGGGCGTCAACATCCTCGACTGGTACGTGACGAAGATGTACCTGCGCTGGGTGGGCCTCGCGTTCGTGGGCCTGCTCGGGATCTTCTACATCGCCACCTTCATCGACCTGTCCGACAAGCTGTTCAAGGACGAAACGACGGGCGTAATGCTGCTGCGCTACTTCTGGCACGCGACGCCGCAGTTCGTCTACTACGTCCTGCCGATCGCCGGACTCGTGGCGACGCTGGTGACCATCGGCCTGCTGACCAGGACGAGCGAGCTCACCGTGATGAAGGCGTGCGGGATCAGCCTGTATCGGGCGGCGTTCCCGATTCTCTGCTTCAGCCTCGTCTGGAGCGGTTTGTTGCTCGCGCTGGGAGAGACGGTGCTCGCGCGGGCGAATCGAACCGCCGAGACCCTGAACCGCGAGATCCGAACGGGCCGCACGCAGACGTTCGAGGTTCTGGCCCGGCAGTGGCTCTACGACGACGGCGTGATCTACCACTACCGCTACTTCGACGCCGATCGATCGGCGATCGACAGCCTGTCCATCTTCGAGCTGGGCGACGGGCCGTGGTCGCTGGTGCGCCGGACGTACGCCACGCACGCGTCGTACGGCGACGAGTGGCAGGGCCGGAACGTCTGGTCGCGGGAGTTCGCCACCGCGCCGGAAGCCGCATCCTCCTATCGGAAGGACCCGGCGCGCGCCCTGCACGCGGTGTCGGCGCCCGGCGTCTTCGCGGCGGAGAGACCCGACGCCGAGCTCATGAACTTTCGCGAGCTCGAGCGGTACATCACGGACCTGCGCGCGCGGGGTTTCGACGTCGTCGACCTGGTGGTGGCACTGCACCGCAAGGCGTCCTTCCCCTTCGTCACCGTGATCCTCACGCTCATCGCCGTACCCTTCGCCGTGACCACCGGGCCGCGCGGCGCCCTCTACGGCGTGGGCGTCGGCATCGCACTCGCGTTCACGTACTGGATCGTGCTGAGCGTGTTCGGCGCGCTCGGCGGCGCCGGCGTGCTCATGCCGGCCACCGCCGCCTGGGCCCCGAATCTGATTTTCGGTACGTCCGCCGGGTACTTCCTGCTTACGGTACGGACCTGACCTGTTCCGGCAGGAGCGAAACGGAAGATCAGTCCAGCGGGCGGGATGCGACGCGAACCGCGCCGACCGTGAGCACACCGCTCGTGCCCGGACGCGTGTTCACGGTGTCCACGACAAGCAACAGGGCGTCGGCCGCCGCGAGATCCGGCCGGGCCGGCACCTGCCGCCACGCGGGCAGGAACTCGTCGATTCGTGCGTGGACGACTCGCGGCTCCGGGTCGGCGTAGAACGAGCGCCGCCAACGCAACGACGGCCCGTCGCCGGGACTGCGCAGTTGCAGCGAAGCGCGCATCGGCTGCGTCGCTTCGACCTCGAGCCGGAACGCCGCGGCATCCGCCAGCGCCGCCGGAGGCAGAGTCCGGGCGGCGGCGGCGTACGACGCGGCGCTGTCCCCGAGCGTGAAGGCGAACCGGAACCTGTCGGGGGTCGCCTCCAGAA
The DNA here is from genome assembly GCA_021296515.1 of Acidobacteriota bacterium. GTDB lineage: Bacteria > Acidobacteriota > Vicinamibacteria > Vicinamibacterales > UBA8438 > WTFV01. The sequence goes on from JAGWAH010000002.1 coordinate 36,830, forward strand.
CGGCCCGAGCGTCGGGACGGCGCTCGATCCGCCAGGGTCCACCCGGAGCCGGCCACCACGCCGCCGGCGTCTCCGGCTGCGCCGCGGTCGCGGCCGAGCCGCCGACGTAGATGGGATTACTCGTGATCCAGGGCACGGGGGGGCGCCCCGGCGCGTCCGGCAATGCGACCTCCACCCGGTAGGACGCCGCCTCGGCGCCCGCCGCCGCATGCGCCAGCGTGTAACCGGCTTCCTCCGCCACCACGCGGCCGTTGCGAAGCAACCGGATGGTGGCGTCCGCCGGTCCCGCCACGGAGACGGTCAGAGTCAGGTCCCGGCCCGGCGGCGCCCGCTCCCCCATCCGGACGCGGCCTCCGTCGGACGTGCGGCCGGCGTAGGTGAAGCGCACGGGACTCGCCAGGGCGTCGATGGCGGTGTAGGTCCGGCCGGCTCGCAACTGCCGGATGAGGGCGGCGCCGTCCGCGGCCGCGTCGCCAGCGAGGGGGCGATCGAGCTCGACGCGGATCGCGAGCGTCCGAAAGCTCTCCTCATACCCGGGAAACCGCAGATCGATTCCCCCGCCGTATCCGTCGCCGTCGTTTCCGAGGGGCAGGCGTGCATGTGCATCCAGCGCACCCAATCCCACGATGGGCCGCTCGGCCGCCAGCGCGTCCCAGCGCGCGAGGGCGCGCTCCGGTCGCGCGAGGAGGGACGCCAGACTCTCCGGCGCCCGCAACCAGTACCCGGCGGTGGCACGCAGCAACCCCGGCAGACTGTCGTCCCGCCACTGGCTGTCGCCGTTGATCCACTCGATCCCGTCGACCGGCAGCGACCAGTCCGACCAGACCAGGGCCGGCCGCGGCGAGGTCGGATGAGCGGCCACGCCGAAGCCCCCCAGCCGCCGGACATCCTCGACCACGCCACGCGGATCGCCCCCGAGCGGATAGGGCGCACTGGGCAAACCCAGCGCCACGTAGTGCCCGCCGTCCGTGCTGATCTCGACCCCCTCGATGACGAGAACGCCGTCCCGGTAGGTTGGCGGACGGGCGGTCGTGGCGTCGCCGTGATCCGTCAGGACCACAAAGTCCAGGCCGGCCGCCGCCGCCGCGGACGCGATCTCGTCCACGCTGCCGCTGCCGTCCGACCAGCGGCTGTGAACGTGAAACGCGCCGCGCAGAGTAGCCGCGGTCGCTGTCGGATCCGGGGCGGGAAACGCATCGAGGCGGACGCTGCGCGAGGCGGGCGGAAGGTTCCACAGCAGCCACGCGAGGAAGAGCCCCAGCCCCAGGGCGAACATCGTGGCGATGCGCGCGAAGCGCCCGGCCCACGGCCGCATCGGGCCTCCCGGAGGACTCTGCCGCTCGGTCATCCGTGCCGCTGCCCGGCCGTGGGGGACTGCGTTGCGTTCTACGGCGCAGACTCCTGGACTCCGGCCGCGGCGCTCAGCGCGGCGGCCTTGTCGGTCCGCTCCCACGTGAATTCCGGATCGGTCCGGCCGAAGTGACCGAAGGCCGCCGTCCCGCGATAGATGGGCCGGCGCAGCGCCAGCGTCTCGATGATGCCCTTCGGCGTCAGCGAGAAATGCTCCCGGACGAGAGCGCTGAGCCGCTCCTCGCAGACCTTCCCCGTGCCGAACGTGTCGACCAGGACCGAGACGGGATCGGCGATGCCGATGGCGTAGGCGAGCTGCACCTGCACGCGTTCCGCCAATCCTGCCGCCACGCAGTTCTTCGCGATGTAGCGCGCCATGTAGGAAGCGGAACGGTCGACCTTGGTCGGGTCCTTGCCGGAGAACGCGCCGCCGCCGTGCGGAGCCATGCCTCCGTAGGTGTCGACGATAATCTTGCGCCCGGTCACGCCGGAATCGCCGTGCGGACCGCCGGTCACGAAACGGCCGGTCGGGTTGACGTAGATCTTCGTGGTCTCGTCGATCAGCGACTCCGGGACGGTGGCCCGGATGACCTCGCGGGTGACGTCGTCGCGCAACTGCTCCGTGGAAACCTGGTCGCTGTGCTGGCTCGACACCACGACGGCGTCGATGCGCCGCGGCCGGTCGCCGTCGTATTCCACCGTTACCTGCGACTTGCCGTCCGGCCGGAGGTAGCTCAGCCGCCCCTCGCGGCGGACGTTGGAGAGCGCCCGCACCAGATGATGCGCGAGCATGAGCGGCAGCGGCATCAGCTCGGGCGTCTCGTTGCAGGCGTAACCGAACATCAGGCCCTGGTCGCCCGCGCCCCCCGGGTCCACCCCCATGGCGATATCCGGCGACTGTCCGTGCAGGGACGAGAGCACGGCGCAGGTATCGGCGTCGAAGCCGAACTTGGCGCGCGTGTAGCCGACGTCCCTCACGGCCTCGCGGGCGACATCCGCGAACTCGACCCTGGCGGTCGTCGTGATCTCCCCCGCCAGCACGATCAGCCCGGTCGTCAGCAGCGTCTCGCAGGCGACGCGGCCGGTCGGATCTTCCGCCAGAACCGCGTCGAGGACGGCATCGGAAACCTGATCGGCTATCTTGTCCGGATGGCCTTCCGTGACCGATTCGGAGGTAAAGAGATAACGGCCTGTCCGGCGCATGTGCGGTGATTCTCCCTTCGCGGCGATTGGCGGCGTCGTTTTCGGCGGGGCGCCCGCGACCGGCTTGCCACGGTTCGTGACGGCAGGCTTCCGCATGCCCACGCCAACCGCAGACTGTAACCAAGGATCGGCGCTCCGGTCAATCAAGAACGCGGATGGTACTCGTCGTAGACCGCCTTCAGGCGCGCCGCGAGGACATGCGTATAGATCTGGGTCGTGGACAGATCGGCGTGTCCGAGAAGGGTCTGAATCGAACGCAGGTCCGCACCCCGCTCGAGCAGGTGCGTCGCGAACGAGTGCCGCAGAACGTGCGGGCTCAGGTCCCGCGGCAGTCCGGCCTGCCGCGCGTACTGCTTGAGCTTCTTCCAGAAGCCGACCCGGGTGAGTCGGACTCCCCCGCGCGCATTGACGAAGACCCAGCCGGACGTCCGCGGGCCGAGGAGCGCCGGGCGAGCGGACGCAAGGTAGCGGTGCAGCCATTCGACCGCGGCTCTGCCCATCGGCACGAGCCGCTCCCTGCCGCCCTTGCCCATGCAGGTCAGATAGCCCGCATCGAGGTGCAGGCTCTCGGGTTGCAGAGACACCAGCTCGGACACCCGCAGGCCTGTCGCATACAGCAGCTCGATCAACGTCCGGTCGCGAACGCCGACCGCGGTAGTGACGTCCGGCTGATCCAGCAGCACGTCGACGTCGGCGGTGGACAGGAACTTCGGCAGCGCGGGCCACGATCGCGGCGCGCGCAGGTCGTCGGCCGGGTTCGAGGCCACCTGCCCGTCGGCCAGCAGGAACCGATAGAAGCCCCGCACGCAGGCCACGACCCGGGCGACCGACCGCGGCGCGAGACCGGAGCCCATCAGGTCGCGAACGAAGGCCTCCAGGTCGCGTCGATCGAGTCGATCGACGCCTACGTGGCATGCCTCCGCGAAATCCCCCAGCAGCACAAGGTCCCGGGCGTAGCTGGTCAGCGTGTTGGCGGCCAGGCGACGCCCCGCCTTCAGATCGCTCAGGTACGCGTCTATCGGATCGCCGCTCACGCCCCCTCTATCGGACCGCCTGGCGGGTACCGCCAGCACGCTCGACGCCCGGGGCGGCGCGGACACCTCCGCACAACGTCCGCGGCGACTTCGTCGAATACGTACTACTCCAATCTGCACAACGGGTTACAGCCGAACCGCCATTGCGCGCCGGACGTCGGTGGTTATATAATGTGGAGCTTCGAAAATCTCGAACAGCGATGGTCGCAGCACGTTCAACGCATTTTCAGGGGATCGGCCCAATGTCTCACGTGAAGCACCTTGCCGTTCTCGCCGGCGTGCTCGGCGTCGTGCTGCTCGGGCCCGGCGCGCGTCACCCGGCCGGGGCGTCGACCGCCGCCGCGCAGGCGGACTTCGGCACGCAGGTCGCCGAGTACGTCCGCGCGCAGGAAGCCCTCGCCGCCGACGACTTCGAGGAAGCGCGGCGCGCGCTGACCGATCTGATCGCCGTCGCCGACAGCGTCGTCGGGCCGCTGGCCCGGGCCGCGGCCGGCGCCGGGGACATCGAATCCATGCGGAGCGCGTTCAAGCCGCTGTCCGAGTTGCTCGCGGGAATGGATCTGCCGGCCGGCTACGCGCGGGCGTACTGCCCGATGTACGACGGCGGGTCGAACTGGGTGCAGGTGGACGGCCCGGTGCGCAACCCGTACTACGGCTCGATGATGCTGACGTGCGGCGTCGTCGACGCGGCGCCGGGAGCCCACATGGACCACAGCCCGCGGCACGGCGGGCGCGTCTTCATGGCGCCGGACAGCTTCCACCACATCGAAGGGACGTACCCGGAACCGGGCATCTTCCGCCTCTACGCGACCGACAACTACCGCGAGCCGGTCGACGTGACCATGTGGATGGGGCGCGTGGTGCTGCAGGAAGACTACGACCCGGCGACCGACGAGTTCATCGAGTTGGAGACGGCGGCCCTGCTCCCCTCGCCGGACGGCGCCTATCTGGAGGCGGAGGTCGGCGACCGCGCCCTGCCCGCCGATTTCATCGCCAAGATCCGCATGGTCGAGGACTACCCGGAGGATCGGTTCGATTTCATCTTCTCGGAGCCGACTTCCGCCGCGCCGGTCAGGACGGTGGCCGCGGCGACCGACGTGCCGGCCACGCTGCCGCTCGCCGAGCGGATTCGCCCCCGGATTCCGGAGGCCACGCGGGACATCGTCAGCGGCATCGACGCCCGCAACGACGAGATCGCGCGCCTCGTGGCGGAGGGCCGGTTCACGGAGATCTTCATCCCCGCCCTGCAATCGAAGGAGCTGGCGCTGGCCCTCGACCAACGCGCCGAGGCGCTCCCGGCCGAAGGCCGGAATCAGGTGCGCATCGCGGTGCGCAGCCTCGTGCGGGCGGCGTGGCTTCTGGACTGGTACGGCGACCTCGGCAACAAGCAGCAGGTGAGCGAGGCGCACGACGTCTTCAGCGAAGCCGTGCGCGGGATCAACCAGGTCTACGACGGCGCAGCCGCGCGGTAGCAGGCTACGCGAGGGTTCGAGGCCCCGGAGCGTCGTGCGGGGCGCCGCCGGTTGCCCGCGGGCCCGCAATCGGCCGCGCCGGACCGACCAGGAGATGATGGAGATGAGCACGAGGTACGTTCGCTGGTGTCTGGGCGCGGCGGTAGCGCTCGTCGCGGTCGGCGGTCAGATCGAGGAGACGGAGACCCACACGCCGATCGCCTCGCGGTGGAACTACAACGAGCACCTGTTTCCGATCTTTCGCGACAACTGCGGGTCCTGCCATCGCGACGGGGGCATCGCCCCGATGTCGCTCGTTTCCTACCGCAGCGCCTATCCGTGGGCCCAGTCCATCCGCGAGGAGGTGCTCGGGCTGCGAATGCCGCCCTGGAAAGCGGAGGACGGGTTCGGCGATTTCCGGAACGGGCACGCGCTGCCGGCGCACGAGATGGACATGATCCTCGAGTGGTCCAGCGGCGGCTACCCGCAGGGCCCGCGCTCGCAGAGTCCGGCGGCGCCGGGAGAGCCCGAAGAGTGGCCGCTGGGCCCACCCGCCCTCGAGCTGCGAATGGCGGAGCCGTTCACGCTCGACTGGAGCACGAACGAGGTTGTCCGCTACTTCGTGCTGCCGACCGGGACGACCGAGGAACGGTTCGTGACCGGCGCCGACGTGATGCCGGGGGCCGCCGCGATCGTCCGCGACGTCGCGATCTACATCGATGCGACCGGGACCGCGCGCGCGCTGGACGCCGAGGACGACGGACCGGGATTCGGAGAGGCGGAGGGACGCGACTTCCCCGCCACCGCGCCGCTGGCGCTCTGGTCGCCGGGGAGGCCGAGCGTGCGGCAGGAAGACGCCGCGCGCACTCTGCCGGCGGGTGCCGACATCGTGGCGCGCGTGCACTACAAGAAGACCTGGATCACCGAGGGCGAGGAGTTCGCGGACCAGAGCCGCATCGGGCTCTACGCAGGTGACGAGAGCGACCGGGCGGTCGAGTCGATGCTCCTGTCGTCTCCTGAACGCACCGGCGAGCTGACGCTGACCTTCAGCCAGGAAGTGGAAACCGACGTTAGCGCGCTCGCCGTCCTGCCGGAGGTCGCCATCGAAGCCAAGGACGTGCAGGTCGTGGCGGTGACGCCCACCGGGACCCGGGTGCCGATGCTCTTTCTGCGCGAGCCGGACACGGCGTGGCCGACGCGCTACTGGTTCGACACACCGATCGACCTGCCGGCCGGGTCGACGATCGAGGTCAACGCGATTCTCCACCCGGGAGCGGATTTCACGCCGGGCCGCTCCCTGTTCGGCGCGGACCCGTCGGCTCCCATCCGACTGGTCGTCGACTACGCGGCCGCCGGCGCGCTGGCCGATTGAGGACGGCCGTCAACTACCTCGGCGTGGCTTCATCGCGCGTAGCAAGACGTTCCCGGGCGTCAGCAGCGCGGCCGCGCCGGCGCGTGCCGAGATGAGCCGGCAGCGGTTCGCTCGCTCAGCGGGTGGCTCGTTCGGCCTGCGGGGCGGTGCCCTCGGGGAAGAACTCGTCGTGCACGGCGCGCACTGCCTCATCCACGTGCGCGTCGGCGATGACGCAGGCGATCTTCATCTCCGACGAGCTGATGCAGTCGATGTTGATGCCCTCGCGGGCCAGCACCGCGAACATGCGGGCGGCCAGGCCCGGGGTCGACGCGAGGCGCGATCCGACGATGGAGATCTTGGCGACCTCGCGGTCGACGATTCCCGCGGTCGCCAGGCCGCGCGACTTCCAGTCGTCGACGAGCCGTGTGGCGCCCTCGACGTACTCGTCGTCGAGCACGAAAGTGATGCGGCCGAGACCCGCGGCGCTCGCTCCCTGAATGACCAGCCGCACGCTGATCGCCCTGGCCGCGAGGTCGCGGAACACCTCCGCGGCCAGCCCGGGGCGATCCGGCACGTCGATCAGGGTGACCTTGGCGATCTTCCTGTCGCTGCTGACGCCGACCACTGCCGCCTGCTCCATCACCATCTCGTCGCCTCTGCGGATCCACGTGCCCTCGCCGTCGTGGAAGCTGGACCGTACGTGGATCGGGATTCGGTACGCCATGCACACCTCGGCCGCCCGCGGGTGCAGCACCTTGGCGCCGCTCGACGCCATCTCAATCGCTTCCTCGTAACTTATCTCCCGCCACTGCATCGCGTGCGGCACCTTGCGCGGGTCGGCCGAGAGCACGCCGTCGACATCGGTGCAGATTTCGCACACGCTGGCGCCGAGGGCCGCGGCCACCGCCGCACCGGTGATGTCGCTCCCGCCGCGGCCGAGCGTGGTGACCTCGTGATCCCGGGTCATCCCCTGGAATCCGGTGATGATCACCACCCTCTTCCTGTCCAGCTCCGCGAGGATGCGCCGCGTGTCGATGGATTCGATGCGGGCGATGTTGAAGGCGTCGTCGGTCCGGATTCCGCACTGCGAGGCGGTCAGGGAGATCACGGGGATCCCCTTGTGCTGCAGCGCGAGACCGAGCAGCGAAACGGAGACCTGCTCGCCCGTGGCCAGCAGCAGATCCATCTCTCGGCCCCGCGGGTCGTCGGAGACCTCGTGGGCGAGCGCCACCAGTCCGTCCGTCGTCTTACCCATCGCCGACAGGACGACGACCAACCGTGGACTGTCGTCTCGAGCGCGGGCCACCCGCTCCGCGATCGCCCGGATGCGCTCCGCGGTTGCAACGGAGGTGCCGCCGTACTTCTGGACCACGATGGGCCCCGCGTCGTCCGGGACCGTCATCGTTGCGCTTCGCCGGCGCCCGGTGCGGCGCGTGTGCCGGCCGCCGCATCGAGCTGCGCCGTCAACTGGTGCAGAAAGAGACCGACGTCGGTCACGATGCCGGCGGTCTGGGACGAGCCGCGATCCGCGAGCTTGGTCACGACGGCCGGGTTGATGTCCACGCACACGACCCGGACGTGGGACGGCAGCATGTTGCCGACGCCGATGCTGTGCAGCATGGTCGACAACATGACGACCATGCTCACGTCGCGCAGCGCCTCGGCATAGCGATCCTGCGCCTCGATCAGGTTCATGATGGTGTCCCGCAACGGACCGTCGTCGCGGATGCTCCCCGCGAGCACGTAGTCCACGCCGTGCCGAATCGCCTCGTAGAGAATGCCCGAGCGCAGGAGTCCCCGATCGACCGCCGCCCGCAGACCGCCGGCGCGGTTGATCGCGTTGATGGCGCGCATGTGGTTGCGGTGGCCCTCCTCGACCGCCGTGCCCGCGTTCAGATCGATGCCGAGCGACGTGCCGAACAACGCATGCTCGGCGTCGTGGACCGCGAGCGCGTTCCCGGCCAGGAGCACGTCCACGAAGCCGCGGCGGATGAGGTCGCAGAAGTAGGCCACGCCGCCGCTGTGGACCACCACGGGGCCGGCCACGAAGGCGATGCGTCCGCCCTCGCGCTTGACGTCCTCCATCATCGCCAGCACGCGGGCCACGCTGACCTCGACGCGCCGCTCGGTCGACACGTCGTTCACCATGAAGGCGAACCCCAGCCGATCGCGCTCGCGGAACTCGGGAGAGACGCGGATGCCGCCGACGCCGCAGACGACCGCATCCCCCGCCGCCACGTCGCGCAGCTTGCGGCACGACGCCCGCTCGTCCTCGATCACGACGACCGCGTCCATGCGCTGGCCCTCGACCTCCCGCCATGCCCCGCCGTGCCGTACGTACGTGCGGTGGTTGGTCGTCGAGTAGAAGTCGTCGGGCACGCACCCGTCCTGCTCGGATCGCTTGAGAACGGCGTCCCGCTCCGGCGTCGGATGACAGCCGAGGGGCATCAGGTCCTCGAGCAGATCGGCGAGGACGGTCTCGTCCGGCGCGGTCACCCTCAGCTTTAGATGGGAGTACTCGTCGTTCGTGCGACCGATGTCGAACCGCAGCACGTCGAAACGCGCCCGCCGCTCGATCACCTTGTCGAAGATCGCGTTCAGCAACTGCGAATCGACCAGGTGGCCTTCCGCCTCGACGATCTCGCTGCGCTCGGACCGGGACATCGTCAGCCGGACACCGGTTGATGGTCCTGCTGGCGTTCCGCCATGAAGGCTTCGAACTCCGCCAGCGAGCGGCCGAGCGCAGTCGGCGCGGCCAGGGACGACGCGACGACGTCGGCCGTCTTGTAGCCGTTCCCGGTGATGCAGACCACGGTGCTTTCGTCGCGCGGAATGACCCCCTGCTCGACGAGCTTGCGCGTGACCGCCAGCGTGGTGCCGCCGGCCGGCTCCGTGAAGATGCCCTCGGTCCGCGCCAACAGGCCGATGGCGTCGACGATCTCGGCGTCGGTGGCCGCCGCCCCGCTGCCTCCCGATTCGCGCACCGTCCGCAGGACGTGGAAGCCGTCGGCGGGATTGCCGATGGCGATCGACGTGGCGATGGTGTCCGGCCGGACCGGCTCCGGATAGTCGAGGCCTTCGTCGAGGGCGTGGATGACCGGCGCGCATCCCGCCGCCTGCGCCGCGTGAATGCGCGGCGGCTCGCCGTCCATCAGACCGGCGTCGAGCAGGTCGTGGAACCCGCGGCCTATGCGCGGGAGAAGCGTGCCGCCGGCGACGGGACAGACGACGTGGCGCGGAAACCGCCAGCCGAGCTGCTCGACGATCTCGAACCCGTACGTCTTCGCCCCCTCGGCGTAGTACGCCCGCAGGTTGATGTTGGCGAACGCCCAGCCGTAGCGCTCGCCGACCTGCGTGCAGAGGCGGTTGACGTCGTCGTAGTTGCCGTCGATGGCGACGACGTGCGGGCCGCTGACGGCGGATCCGAGGATCTTTCCGGGCTCGAGAGTCCGCGGGATGAAGACGTAGCAGTCGAGGCCCAGCCGGGCCGCGTGGGCGGCCACGCTGTTGGCGAGGTTGCCGGTCGACGCGCATCCGAAGACGCCGAATCCGAGTTCGCAGGCGCGCGTCGCTGCGACGGGCACGACGCGATCCTTGTACGACAACGTCGGATGATTGACGGAGTCGTCCTTCACGTAGAGCTCGCGCATGCCGAGTTCTGCGGCCAGCCGGTCCGCCCGAATCAGCGGCGTGAACCCGGAGGTCAACCCGGTTCGCGGCTCGCCGTCGATCGGCAGGAACTCCCGGTAGCGCCACAGATTGGGAGGCCGCGAGGAAATGCCTTCCCGCGAGACGGCGCGGCGAACGGCGTCGCGGTCGTACGTCACCTCGAGCGGCCCGAGGCACTGGTCGCAGACATAGAGCGCCTCGGCCGGAAACGGAGTCTGGCACAGAGAACATCGAAGACCGGTGAGGTAGCTCATGAGCTGCGTTCTCCACGTGGCAGAATCGGCATCCAGACCGGTGCCCGCGCATGGAAGTCGAGCGCCCCGATCTCCGTCAGCGCGGCCTGCACGGCTCGGGAGCTGCACGGCTCGAGGGTCACGACGAAAGGCAGTGCCGACTTCGGCCAGTCCGGCTCCTGCAGTACCGAATCGATGTTGAGTCCGTGCCGCCAGAAGACGCCGGCAAGTGACGCAATGATACCGGGTCGGTCCACGATGACGAAGCGCAGGTACTGCGGCGCCTCGAAGTCGGGCTCGACCCGCGCCGCCGCCGGTGGGCGCCAGGATCGGGGCGCGGCGACCCCCGTGCGGGCAATGGCCTCGAGATCGGAGACAATCGCCACGGCGGTCGGATCGCCGCCGGCGCCGAACCCGCGAAACGCGGTCTCGCCGCCGTGCGACCCGTCGACGACCACCACGTTCTGGCTGCCCTCGGCGCGCGCGAGCGGCGACGTCAGCGGTACCAGCATCGGCTGCACCGAGGCGGTGACGTCTCCTCGGGCTCCCGGCGACACCTCGGCGCGCGATACCTGGCGAATGGTGCAACCGAGCCGCCGCGCGTAGTTGAAGTCCACCGGTTCGACCGGACGTATGGAGCGCAGCGGAATCGCCCCGGCCGCCACCTTCCGACCGAGGCCCACCGCGGAGAGAATCGCCAGCTTCGCCTGCGCGTCGCCGCCGTCGACGTCCGCGGTCGGATCCGCCTCGGCGTACCCCCGCTCCTGCGCCTCCCGCAGCGCATCGTCGAACGAGACCTGCCCCGCCTCCATGCGTGTCAGCATGTAGTTGCAGGTGCCGTTGAGCACGCCCAGCACCCGTCGCAGCCTGTCGCCGGCCAGGCCTTCCCGCACTGCCCGGATGATGGGAATGCCTCCCGCCACGGCCCCTTCGAACAGCAGGTGCCGCTGCCGCTCCGCCGCCATCCGCATAAGATCGGCTCCGGCATGGGCCATGACCTGCTTGTTGGCGGTGACGACCGACTTGCCGGCCTCCAGCGCCTGTCGGATCCAGTCGCCGGCCGGCTCCAGGCCGCCGATGAGCTCGACGACAACGTCGGCGTCGGATCGCAGCACGTCGCCGAAGTCGGACGTCCAGGCCACCGCGTCCGGCGCCCAGTCGACGATCTTGCGTTCGACGCGGCGGTTGCAGATGTGCGCCAGCGTCAGGGGGCGTTCCTCGCCCTCCCACAGAATGCGCGCCACCGCCCGCCCGACCGTCCCGAATCCGACCAGGGCGATTCTGATCACGGGATCCTGCCGTTCAGAAAAAAGGCCATCACCCTGCTTGCGGATGATGGCCCCGGGATCACTACAATGTGCCGGCTGCGTCATCCGCTCGCGGTATCCGCCCTCATGGCCGCGGTCTGCATGGACATCGCGAATGGACGACCGGTCGACGCGGGGTTAGGTTTCCACATGACGGCCCGTTGGTCACGAGACGATCGATCTTTATACTCCGTCCTTCCGGGGAGCGTCAACCGGCGCGGCGGCCGAGCCGGCGCTCCCGGCACGGCGGCGGATCACGACGGCAGATGAGTCTCCGCATGTCCTCGAAGTGGAAGGACCTTCCGACCGAAGCCATCAACCCCGCCAGCCTGGCACTGGATCAGGCGTCCACGGAGGACATGATCGACCTGATGCTGCGCGAGGACCGCAAAATTCTCACGGCGGTGGCGCGCGAGAAGGCACGCATCGCGACGGCCTCGGACCTCATCACGGCCGCGCTCCACAAGGGAGGGCGCCTGATCTTCGTCGGAGCGGGGACGAGCGGCCGGCTCGGCGTCCTCGAGGCGGCCGAGATGGGACCGACGTTCAGCACCCCGATGCACCTCGTCCAGGCGATCATGGCCGGCGGCCGGGCCGCGTTCTTCCGGTCGCAGGCCGGGGTGGAGGACAATTTCGAGGAAGGCGCACGGGCCGTCGCCCGCCTGCACCCGACGCGCAGGGACGTGCTCGTCGGCATCTCGGCGAGCGGGATGACGCAGTTCGTCCGGGGCGCACTGACCCGCGCGCGCCGCAACGGCGTCAAGATCGTGTTTCTCACCTGCTGGCCGGGAACGGAGTTGCAGACCTTCGTCGACATCGTCATCTCCCCCGCCGTCGGACCGGAGGTCATCGCCGGCTCGACCCGGCTGAAGGCCGGCACGGCGACCAAGATGGTGCTCAACATGCTCACGACGGTGGCGATGGTGCACCTCGGCAAGACCTACGGCAACCTCATGGTGGACGTGGACGCCGGCTCCGAGAAGGCGCGCGACCGGGCGCGGCGCATCATCACGACCGTCACCGGACTCGACCACGAGGAAGCGGGAGAGCTCCTGAATCGGGCGCATTGGAACGTGAAGGCGGCCATCGTCATGGCCCACGCCCAGGTCGGCTACTCCGAGTCGCTGGCGCGCCTCAAGCAGGCGAACGACTCGGTGCGCGCCGCCATCGGCGAAGAGCGCGAGGGGCGGTTGCGCAGGACGATCGACCCACGGTAGGAGATGCCGTTCGACCTGGCGGTCGTCGCGGCGTACCTGTTACTGGCGATATGGGGTGGACGCCGGCTCGCCCGCGGTCGGACGACCCTGCGCGACTACTACCTGACCGGACGGCGCATGCCGTGGTGGGCGGTCGCAGGCTCCATCGTCGCGACGGAGACGAGCACGGTAACGGTGATCAGCGTCCCGGCCTACGCGTTCGGGAGCAACCTGACGTTCCTCCAACTCGCCCTCGGCTATCTCGCCGGACGCGTGCTCGTCGCCTTCGTCCTGCTGCCGGCCTACTTCGGCCGCGATCTGCTCTCCGCGTACCAGTTGCTCAGTGCCCGGGTCGGGCAGGCATTCGGCCGCGGGGCGGCGGTGGTCTTCCTCCTGACGCGCAACGTGGCGGACGGGTTGCGCCTGTTCGCGACCGCGCTGGTTCTGGCCGCCATGCTCACGACCGTTACCGGCGCGGTCGGCCTCGCGGGCCTGCCCCAGACGCCGGTGGTGATCTTCGCCATCGCGGTCATCGCCGCGGCCACGCTCGCCTACACGTGGGTCGGCGGCATGACTGCGGTGGTCTGGATGGACGTCGTCCAGCTCGCCATCTACCTGTCCGGCGCGCTCGTCGCCGCCGCAACGCTGCTCGCCGGGTTGCCGGGAGGAGCCCGAGAGGCGGTGGCCGCAGCCGAGGAGGCAGGCAAGCTGGTCATGTTCGATTTCGCGTGGGATCTGCGCCGGGACTACACGTTCTGGTCCGGAGTGTTCGGCGGCGCGGTCTTCACGGCGTCCACGCACGGAACGGATCAGATGTTCGTGCAACGCTACCTGTGCAGCCGGTCCCTTGCCGACGCACGCCTGGCACTCGTCGCGAGCGGGGTCTTCGTGTTCTTCCAGTTCGCCCTGTTTCTGGGAATCGGGGTCCTGCTGTGGTCGTTCTACGCGGCCGGCGAGTCGCCGGCGCTCGCTTCGATCGTCGCGGAGGGCGCCGTGCAGGCCGACCGCGTCTTCCCGCTCTTCCTGATGACCCACCTGCCGACGGGACTCCGGGGACTCGTTCTGGCCGCGGTCGTCGCGGCCGCGATGTCGACCCTGTCGTCGTCGCTGAACTCCTCGGCGGCGTCGACCATAGGCGACTTCTACCTGGGAGGGGGCACGGCCGGCGTGCAATCCGAGGCACGGGCGCTTCGTGCGTCCCGCTGGGTGACCGCCGCCTGGGCGGCGGTGCAGGTATGCGTCGCGGTCGCCGCCATAGGCGTGTCGCAGCGGGTCATCGACGATGTGCTCACCGTGCAGTTCTTCAGCGGCGGCCTGATGCTCGGCGTGTTCCTGCTCAGCGTGCTGATCGCCAGACCCACTTCCGGGGTCGGGCTTGCGGGGCTCGCCGGCGGCCTGGTCGCGATCGTGTCCGTGAGCCTGCTGAGCGACCTGTCCTGGCAGTGGTACGTGCTCGTCGGTTCGGCCGCCACGATCGGCGCGGGGTACGCCGCGGACCGTATCCGGCAGGCTGCAGCCCCTGGAGACGCGGAATGAACGGCTTCGCCGCCGCGGCGCGGGTACTGGACGACGCCGTCCGGGCAGGCGCCTGCCCCGCCGCGGTGGCCGAAGTGGGCAACCGGTCGGGACATCGGTGGCGGCACGCCGCGGGCCGGCTCACGTTCGAGGCCGACAGTCCGCGGGCGACGTCGGAAACCGTCTTCGACCTGGCTTCGCTCACCAAGGTCATCGCGACGACGACTCTGGCCATGCGCCAGGTCGATGCCGGCCTGACCCCGCTCGATCTGCCCGTCGCCGCCGCGCTCGCGACCTGGCGCGGGACGGATCGCGAGACGGTGACCGTGCGCGATCTGCTGGCCCACGCGTCCGGCTTGACGACGCACCTGCCCTTCTTCCGCGATCACTCGAAGCGCGCGGAGTTCGAGCCCGCCATCTGCGGGCTGCCGCTGGAGTACGCGCCGCGCACCCGCTCGCTCTACAGCGACCTCGGGTTCATCCTGCTCGGCTTCATCCTCGCGGACCGCCACCCCGCGCGGGAGGGTCTGGCCACGCAGTTCGACGCGCTCGCGGCATGCCGCGGCTGGGGGGAAGTCGGCTTCCACCCGCCGCCGGAGTGGCGCTCCCGCGCGGCGCCGACGGAGATGGACCCCTGGCGCGGGCGAACGCTCGTCGGCGAAGTCCACGACGAGAACGCCTGGGCGCTCGGCGGCGCGGGGGGGCACGCCGGGCTCTTCGGTACGGCCGCCCGCGACGTGCTGGCCGGCATCCACGGCGACAGCCCGCTCGCGTCGCAGCGGATGTTCGACACGTTTCGGGCCCGGACCGCGGTGCCCGGCAGCTCGCGGGCGCTCGGCTGGGATACGATGCTGCCGACCTCGTCGTGCGGGACCTGCCTGTCTCCGGCATCGATCGGACACACCGGATTCACGGGGACGTCGCTCTGGATCGACCCGGTCGCAGACCGCTACATGGTCCTGCTGACGAACCGGGTGCATCCTTCCCGGTCCAACGAGGCGATTCTCGCCGTGCGTCCGGCGTTCCACGACGCGGTGATGGGGGCCGGGTGAACATGGCGCTGACGGCACTCGACTGGCTGCTGCTGGGCATCGCGCTCGCGGCCCCCATCGCCGTGGGCATCGCGTACGGCCGGCGGGCCGGACGCAACCTCTCCGAGTACTTCCTGTCCGGCCGCGATCTGCCCTGGTGGCTGGCCGGAACGTCGATGGTGGCGACGACGTTCGCCGCGGACACGCCGCTCGCGGTCACCGGGCTGGTGGCGGCCAGCGGCGTGGCCGGCAACTGGCTCTGGTGGAACGCCGCGCTCGGCAGCATGCTCACCGTCGTCTTCTTCGCCCGGCTGTGGCGCCGCGCGGGCATCCTGACCGACGTCGAGTTCGTCGAGCTGCGCTACACGGGACGCGCCGCGCGCGCGCTCCGCGCCGTGCGCGCGCTGTATCTGGGACTGGCGGTCAACTGTCTCGTGATCGGCTGGGTCAATCTGGCCCTCGCCAAGGTGCTGTCGGTCGCGCTCGGCTGGGAGCGGCTGACCGGGGTCCTCGTCGGACTCGCAGCCACCGGCGGCTACGCCGCGCTGGCGGGCCTCCGGGGCGTCGTTGCGGCCGACCTCGTGCAGTTCGCCATCGCGTTGGCCGGCGCCGTCGGGCTGGCGTACTACGCGCTCGCCGCGCCCGGAGTCGGCGGGCTGGACGGCCTGCGCGCCGCGCTGCCGGAATCCACCTTCCGGCTGTGGCCGGCGGTGGGTCCGATGGACCCAACGCCGGCAGGCACCGCCGCGATGCTGGCGCTGCCGTTCGCGTCGTTCGTCGCCTATCTCGGGGTCCAGTGGTGGGCGAGCTGGTATCCGGGGCAGGAGCCGGGCGGCGGCGGCTACGTCGCCCAGCGCATGATGTCGGCCCGCGGCGAACGCGACGCGGTCCTGGCGTCGCTCTGGTTCACGGTGGCGCACTATTGCCTGCGCCCCTGGCCGTGGGTGCTGGTCGCACTCGCCGCTCTGGTCCTCTATCCGGACCTCTCCGATCGCGAAGCGGGCTACGTCCTCGTCCTGCGCGACCACTTGCCGGCGGGCTGGCGAGGCCTCCTCGTCGGCGCGTTCTTCGCCGCCTACATGTCCACCGTATCCACGCAGCTCAACTGGGGCACGTCGTACCTGGTCAACGATCTGTACAGGCGGTTCGTGCGGCCGGACGCCGGCCAGACGCATCTGGTGCGCGTCTCGCGCCTGACGACCATCCTGGTGATGGCGGCGAGCGGAGTGATCACCTTCGGACTCGAATCGGTCCGCCAGGCGTGGGAGTTCGTGCTCGAATCCGGCGCAGGCGTCGGCCTGGTGCTGATCCTGCGCTGGTACTGGTGGCGGGTGACCGCGCTCTCGGAGCTGACGGCCCTGGCCGCGGCCGCCGCCGGCTTCGCCTTCGTGCGGTTCTTCACCACCATTCCGTTTCCCGACTCGCTGCTCTATCTCGTACCCTGGACGACGGCCTGCTGGATTGCCGTCACGCTGGCCACCCCGCCTGAGCCGCTGGCTCACCTGATCCGGTTCTACCGCCGCACGCGGCCCGCCGGCCCGGGCTGGCGCCACGTCGCGGCGGCCGCGGCCGAGCCGGCGCCAGCGCCCCTGGCTCCCGATCTCCGCCGCTGGGGAGCCGGCTGCGCCGCCGTCTACCTGACGCTCGTCGCAACGCACAGCCTGTTGTTCGGCTCGGTCCTCGGCGGGGCGCTGCTGCTTGTCGGCGCCGCCGTCTCGGCCGCGTGGCTCGTCACGAGCCTGACCCGCAACGGGCCGGCGGGCGATTGAGCGCGCTAGGAGTCTGCGCCGTAGAACGGCGTAGACTCCTAGTCAGGCCCGGTTGGGCGGCAAGCGGAGCCGCAGGCGACGA
>JAGWAH010000002.1:54156-56037 GCA_021296515.1 Acidobacteriota bacterium
TGAAGACCCAGTCGCTGTACTTCGACTGCCCCTTGTAGAGGGCGATCGAAGCCTCCTCGCTGCGGCTCACGACACCGGCGATGTTGCCGGCCACGCCGCCGGGCTCGCGCTCGTCCCGATTCGCGAACGGCCGGACACCCTGCAGGAATCCCGGCCTGTCCCCCGCGTCGTCTTCCGAACGCCGCGTCCCGTCCCTCGCTTCCGGCGATGCGCCGCCCGCTGGCGACCCGTCGCCCCCCGCACCACCGAACTCCGACAACTCCGACTGCAGAATGAGACGGAACTCACCGCCGGCGGTCATCGGATCACGGTAGGCGCGGCGCAGGAACCTGCCCTCCACGAGCGTATCGACGTCGGGTGGATAGGCACCGGGGGTCTGCCGCTGATAGAGCATGATCGCCCGCGCGTACTGCTCGCCACGGAAGATCAGCTCGGCCTCGCGCTCGCGCTGCGCCGCGTGGTGCCAGACGGGGAGCGCCATCGACAACATGAGGCTCATGATGGCGAGAACGACGAGCAGCGCCGCCATCGCGAACCCGCGCTGCCCCCGTTGTCGCCGGCGCATCTTCACGCGGTCCCTACCAGTCGGCGTAGGTGGTGCCGTCGAAGGCGATCCCCTCGGATCCGCTCCTGACGTCGTACACGCCCTGCACGAACGGATCTGCCGGATCCGGTTCCGCCGGCACGACCACCCAGGTTTCGGACGACCGCGTCATCGGATCCTCGGGAATTGCACGCAGATAGCCGGCGCTCACCAGGGCGTGCAGATCCGCGGGGTACTCCCCGAGGTCGGCGTAGTGCTGATCGATGGCGTCGCGCATGCGGAAGAGATCCTCCTTGAGCACCGCCTCCCGTGAGCGGGCCACGGCGTTGCCGTAGCCGACGAGGGCAATCGTCGACAGTACCGTGATCAGCGAGATGACGATCGTCAGCTCGATGAGCGTCCAGCCGCGCGGGTTCCGCCAATCCCGCATCGTTTCACCAGTCCCGGTAGCGCGTGCCGTCGAGTGCCGTGCCCCGCGACCGTGTGTAAACGTCGTACACATTATCCCCACCCCAACGTGTCGCATCCGGATCGTCCTGGTAGGAGCGCAGGCCCCAGTCGGTGCTCTTCGTCATCGGATCGATCGGAATCCGCCGCAGGAAGCGCAGCACGCCGCCGGCGTTCTCGTCGACCGGCTCCACGCCCTCCACCAGTGTCCCGAGGCTGGGCGGATAGCCCTGGTTGTCCGGATCGATGTCCGTCCCGCCGATGACGCCCAGGTCCACCGCGTCCTTGTAGCGGTCGATGGCCGTCCGCATCTCGCGCAGGGCCCGCCGCAGCTCCGTTTCCCGCTGGCGCTGCATCGTCATCTGCGCGAGCGGCGCCACCGCCGACGCGAGGATCAGCAGGATGCTGCTGACGACGAGCAGCTCCACGAAGGAATAGCCAGCCAAGCCTCTCCAGGAGTCTGCACCGCTTCTGCGGCGCAGACTCCTAGGGCTCGGCGTGCGTCTCATGATCATGGCGCCGATAGTACGTGGAGAGCACCAGGTTCAGCACTTCGCCGGACTCCGACTCGTCTCCCCGGCTCAGGACGATCTCCTCGATGACGAGAAACTCCGGCGCGGTCTCGAGCGCGTGGATGAACCGGCGGATGTCCCTGTACGCGCCGCTGAGCAGCATCGAGACCTGCAAGCGCGCCAGGAGGCTGTCTTCTTCGCGGTCCGCCGCCGAAGCGCGCCGTTCCATCAACAGCCCGTGCTCGGATGCGAGCGCCGCGAGTCGGGCAAACGTCAGCGCGCGTGCGCCGGCCAGGTCACGCGGCAGGATCTCCTGGTGGAACGCAAGCAGCGCGGCCTCGGCGCGCGCCATCCCATCCGCCGCAAGCCGGACGGTCT
>JAGWAH010000141.1 GCA_021296515.1 Acidobacteriota bacterium
CCCGGTCTCGAAGTCGACGTCGTAGAGCATCCAGCGCAGCGGCTCGCCCTCCCGCTCGATGTCGGCCCCGGTCATCGATCCGCCGAGCGAGCGGGCGCGGTAGGACTCGATCGGCATCGGCTGCGCGTCCGTGGTGCCGCTCACGCGGGTGACGGTCAGCACGAAGACGTGATCGCCCCAGACGATGGGCGAGCTCCAGGCGCGGCCCGGGATATCGACCTGCCAGGCGATGTTCTCGTCCGGCCCCCAGCGCTCCGGCAGCGCCGGATCGTCGGCGACGACGCCCGCCACGCCGCCCCGGAACTGCGGCCAGTTGGTCTGGGCCGAGACACCCGCCGCCATCGCCGCCACCAGCACCGCCGTCACCGTCACTCGCGTGGTCTTCACCGCAGCCTCCTGAAAGGTCATCGTCGTCGAGCCGGCTCATTCTACCGCGCCGGCACCCCTGATGCCGCCGTCCTCGCTTCCGCGCCGTCCCGCGTACACTGATACGCCGTGAGCCTGATCCGCTGGACCGCGGGGTTGTCGCCACCGTCCTCGGCCTGTCGCTCGTCGAAATCGGCCTCGCCACGGCCGCGCCGTGGGCGCTGAAGCTGATCGTGGACAACGTGCTCGGGGAACAACAACTCCCGGGCCCGCTCGTCGCCCTCCTGCCGTTCGCCGCCGACCTCGGAGCGGTCAGCCTGCTGGTGCTGTTCGCGGCGGGCGGCCTGGCCGTCGAGCTGGCGGCGGAGCTGGTGCGCCTGGCGCACACGCAGATCGAGGTCGACATGGGCCAGCGGGTCGTCCACGACCTGCGGAGCCGCCTGCAGGCACTGCCGCTCCGGCACCATCTCACCCACCGGACCTCGGATGCGGTGTACCGGCTGGACGCCGACACCTACTGCATCAACGACCTGGTGACCGGCGGCGCGTTGCCGATCACCCTGGCGACGCTGCATCTCGGCGTCATGTTCGTCGTGGTCCTGACCATGGACGCGACGCTCGCGCTGCTGGCGCTGGCCGTGGCGCCGTTTCTGTACCTCTGCCTGCGCTACCACGCGACGACCCTGAGCGAGCGGGCCGAGCAGGTGAAGACCCTCGAATCCGGACTCGTCGAGCGGGCCTACGAGACCCTGCGCTCGATCGCGGCAATCAAGAGCTTCGCGCGCGAGCGTCACGAGCTCGGCCGCTTCACGCACGCCAGCCGCGACACGGTGCAGGCGCGGGTGCGCCTGACCTGGCAGGAATCCCTCTTCTCCGTGGCCGTCACCGCGGTGACGCTGGCCGGCACCGCCGTCGTCCTCGTCGCCGGCGGCCTCCACGTTCTGAACGAGACACTGACGGTCGGGGAGCTGCTGGTCGTCATCGCCTACCTGGCGCGGGTCTACGATCCGGTCGCGGAGATCGCGCACACTGTCGGCTCCTTGCAGCAGGCGGTGGTCGGGGCCGGTCGGGTGCGCGACATCCTGTCGCTGGAGCCGGAAATCGCGGACGCGCCGGGCGCGGTGGACGCCGGCGGACTGACCGGGCACGTGCGTTTCGACCGCGTGAGTTTCTCTTACGACGGCGTGCGCACGGTCCTCGACGGGATCGGCTTCGACGCGCGGCCCGGCGAGCTGGTCGCCATCGTGGGTCCGACCGGCGCCGGCAAGACGACGCTCGTGCACCTCATCCCCCGGCTCTTCAAGCCTACGTCGGGGTGCGTGCTGATCGACGGTCGCGACGCCGCCGCCTACCAGCTCCGCTCGCTGCGGGAGCGGATCGCGCTCGTGCCGCAGGACCCGCTCCTGTTCGCGGGCACGATCGGCGACAACATCCGCTACGGCCGGCTCGACGCCTCGGCCGCCGAAGTCGAGCAAGCGGCGCGCGACGCCCAGATACACACGGCCATCGCCCGGCTGCCGGACGGCTACGCGACGCCGGTCGCCGAGGCCGGCGCCACGCTCTCCGGCGGCGAGCGGCAGCGGCTCGGGATCGCACGGGCGCTGCTGAAGCGAGCGCCCATCCTGATCCTCGACGAGCCCACGTCCGCGGTGGACACCCTGGCCGAGGCAGCGGTCTTCGACAGCCTGCGCCGCCTGCGCAACGGCCGGACAATCTTCGTCATCGCGCACCGCCTGTCCACCATCCGCGACGCCACCCGCATCCTGGTCCTGCAGGACGGGCGGATCACCGCCCAGGGTCCGCACGAGGCGCTGCTCGCCTCGAGCGATCTCTACCGCCGCATGTGGGAACGTCTGGCCAGCGGCGGCTCGCTCGACGACCCCGATCTGGCCGGCCTCACGGCAGAAGCCGCGGACCTGGTGCTGCCGGCGCGATCCTGATCCCGCCATGAGAATCCTGTTCGCCGGCATCATCGGGCGCTATCCGTTCGGCGGCGTCACCTGGTGCTCCCTCATGTACCTGCTGGGGCTGCGCGACCTCGGGCACGAGGTCTGCTATCTCGAAGACACCGGCGAGTGCATCTACGACGCCGACGCCGACGCCATCTCCGAGGACCCGTCCTTCGGCACCCGTTACATTCACGACGCCCTCGCGCCGCACGGACTCGGCGACCGCTGGTGCTTCGTCAACTACGACGAGACCTACCACGGCTGGTCGCGCGACCGGCTGCGGGAGTACTGCCGCGGCGCCGACCTGTACATCGATCTGTCGGGCGGCTGCTGGTTCTGGCGCGACGAGTACCGGGCCATCCCGCGGCGGATCTTCATCGACTCGGACCCCGTGTTCACGCAGCTCGCCATCGCCAAGGGCGTCGCCTGGTACGTCGATTTCTTCCGCGGGTTCGATCACCTGTTCACGTTCGGAGCCAACGTCGGCACGCCCGCCTGCGGCGTGCCCACCGGCGGGTTCACCTGGGGCAAGACCTGGCAGCCCGTCGTCACGCGGCTGTGGCGCACCGGCCGGCCTCCGACCCGCGACCGCTTCACGACCGTGATGACCTGGAAGACCGAGAGCTTCACCGACGTCGACGGCAACAAGGATCGCGAGTTCGTGCGGTTCATCGATCTTCCGGCGCGCACCGCCGCGCGGTTCGAGCTCGCGGTCAACGGACCTCACGAGCTGCTGCGCGCGCACGGGTGGGCGCCGGTCGATGCGATGCGCGTCTCGCGCACCGCGGACGCCTACCGCGACTTCATCCAGGGGTCGAAGGCGGAGTTCGGCGTGGCGAAGCACGCCTACGTCGCGCAACGGTCGGGGTGGTTCAGCGACCGCACGGCCTGCTACCTGGCCGCGGGCCGCCCGGCGCTGGTGCAGGACACCGGGTGGAGCGCTCATCTTCCCGCCGGCATGGGCCTGATCCCGTTCTCCACCGTCGAGGATGCGCTCGACGGGCTCGCGCGGATGGAGAGCGACTACGCGGCGCACGCCGCACGGGCGACCGCGATCGCGCAGGAGTGCTTCGACGCCTCGCGCGTGCTGCCGCGACTGCTGGAAGCGGCAGGCGCCTGAAGAACGGCCATGGCCGGGCGCGCCCCACGAACGAACGACGGACAACGCCGCATGCGAATCGCCCTGGTCGCACCGGTGGCGCAGTCGGTGCCCCCGGCGCGCTCGGGCTCGATCGAGACGGTAACCGACCTGCTGGCGCGGGGCCTTGTCGCGCGTGGCCACGAGGTCACGCTGTTCGCGACCGGATCATCGGAGACCCCCGCGCACCTGCATGCCACTTTTCGGGAGGGCTACCACGCCGCCGCGTCGCTCTGGCCCTGGGAGCTGTGCGAGCTGTTCAATCTCGCGGCCGCCGTCGAGCGCGCGTCGGCGTTCGAAGTCATCCACGCCCAGGCCGAGTACGCGCCGCTGGGACTGGCCCTTTCGCGCCTGTCGCCGGCGCCGGTCGTCCATACCGTCCACCATTGGCCGACCGAACCGGAGGTCTCGCTCTGGTCGCACTATCCGGAAGCGCCGTTCATCGCCGTCTCGGCCGCGCAGGCGCAGCGGCTCGCGGGCTTGACCGTAGCCGGCGTCGTGCATCACGCGGTCGATCCCGCGGCGCTCCCCTTCCGGCCGGACGCCGACGACTACCTGCTGTTCCTGGGCCGCTTCACGGCCGGCAAGGGCGTGCTGGAGGCGATCGACGCGGCGCGGCGCAGTGGCATGCGTCTCGTGCTCGCCGCGGCGGAGAACGACTACTACCGCGAGATCGTCGCGCCGCTCGTCGACGGCGACCGGGTCGTCTACGGGGGTGAAGTAGCTCCAGCCGCCAGGGCGGCGCTGCTGGGCGGCGCGCGGGCGCTGATCTACCCCCTGCAGGCGGAGGAACCGTTCGGGCTGGTGCTGGCCGAAGCGATGACCTGCGGGACGCCGGTAGCGGCACTGGATCGCGGCGCGGTGGGCGAGCTGGTCGACGAGGGAATCACCGGCGGCGTCTTCCGCAGCCTGGATCGTCTCGTGGCGGGCCTCCCCCGCATCGCGGCGCTCGATCGCGCACGGGTCCGCGACCGCGCCCTGGAGCGCTTCCACCCGGACCGGATGGTCGAGGAATACGCCGGGATCTACGCGAGCCTGGCGGCGGACCGGCAACGCGGCCCATCGACCTCGACCCAGCCTCAGCGCACGAACAGCGACCCGCCGCCGAGCTCGTAGAACACGATCGGCACGAAGTCGTTCGCCGTCCACGTCGCCTCCTGCCCCCAGCGGGCGTCGTAGGCGGCCCTGCTCCAGGGCGTAGCCCTCCGCGATCATCGCCCGCACACGGTCGCGCACGTCGACGATCATGTTCAGGAACTCGATCATCGCGTCGCGCCCGACGACCTGCAGCCCGTGGCCCGGAATCACCCGCGTGGCCGGCCCGGCGATGGCGATCGCCCTCTTGAGAGCCGCGACGGTTCCCGCCACCGTGCCGCCGTTATAGACGTCGATGATGGGATAGCTCGTGGTCCGGAAGACGTCCCCGAGGTGCAGCACGTCGGATTCCGGAAAGTGCACGAAGGTGTCGCCGTCGGTGTGGGCGGCCGGCGCGAGGAACGCCCGCACCTCCTCGCCGTTGAAGTGGAAGCTCACCGCGTCGTTGTAGGTCACGACCGGCCGCGCGCCCGCCGCGGGACGCGGCGCGAAGCTCCCGCCGCGGCGCGGGAAGCGAAGACGCTCCAGCGCGCGCACCCGCACGTTGTCGTGCGCGAAGATCAGAACGTCCCGATCCGCCAGCGGCTCGTTGCCGCCGATGTGATCCGGGTGCA
>JAGWAH010000021.1:0-370 GCA_021296515.1 Acidobacteriota bacterium
CGTCTTCCCGTGATCGATGTGCCCGATCGTCCCGATGTTCACGTGCGGCTTCGATCTGTCGAACTTCTCTTTCGCCATGACAGTTCCTGTGCGAGACGAGCTTGCTCGCTGTCCTCCATCACCAGGGTGGAGCCGATGACCGGGCTTGAACCGGTGACCTCGTCCTTACCAAGGACGCGCTCTACCACTGAGCTACATCGGCTCGATCACGATTCCGGGAGCCGGCCCGTCCGGCTCGTCCGCCGGATCCGGCGCCGCGTTCGACCCGGGCGCGCAACGGGCACCGGCGCACTGGAGCGGGAGACGGGGATCGAACCCGCGACCAACAGCTTGGAAGGCTGTGACTCTACCACTGAGTTACTCCCGCGCA
>JAGWAH010000021.1:540-33107 GCA_021296515.1 Acidobacteriota bacterium
GTTGAATGGGATCGCGTGTTCAATGCCTGTGGAGCTGGCGAAGGGATTCGAACCCCCGACCCGCTGATTACAAATCAGCCGCTCTACCGAACTGAGCTACGCCAGCCGGACGAATTGGAGATTATAGCAGAACCCGCCCGTCCCGACAAGGGCCGCGGCTCGCCCGGGCCGCATCCTCAGCCGGCCGGCGCCGCGGCCGACCGCTGTCGGACCGCCTCGAACAGGGCCAACGCGGCGGCGACCGACACGTTGAGGCTCGACACCCGCCCCCGCATCGGCAGCGCCGCGCGCCAGTCGCAGCGCTCACGGACCAGCCGGTGCAGCCCGCGCCCCTCTCCGCCGATGACGAACGCGGACGGCAGGCGCAGGTCCAGATCGTACAACGACTGGTCGGCCTCCGCCTCGAGACCGATCGTCCAGACCCCGGCCGCCTTCAGCTCCTCGAGCGCCCGCGGCAGGTTGACGACCGGCGCGAGAGGAACGTGCACGAGCGCCCCGGCCGACGCCTTCACGGCGGCGCCGGTGATCGGCGCCGCCCGCCGCTCCGGCACGACGAGCCCCGAGCCGCCGGCGGCGTCCACCGTGCGCGCGATGGCGCCCAGATTGCGCGGATCCTCGATGCCGTCGAGGACGAGGATGAGCGCCGGCGTACGGACCGCGACCAGGTCAGCCACCGCGTACGTGTCGAGCGCGCGCACCGTGGCGACCACGCCCTGGTGCGCCGCCCCGCCCGCGAGCCGGTCCAGCTCCGCGGGATCGACCCGGCGCAGGCGCACCCGGCAGCGATCCGCCAGCTCCAGCAGCTCCGTCAGACCGCGCCGGCGGCGCACGCTCACGGCCAGCGCCGTGACCAGCCCGGCGCGCAGCGCCTCGATCGCCGGCTTGACGCCGAAGATCGTCATCGCGACACCAGCGTGGCGACCGCGTGCACCGCGATCGCCTCGCCGCGGCCCACCGCGTCCACGCCCTCGCCCGTCTTCGCCTTCACGCTGACCGCGTCCACCGCCACCTCGAGCGCCTGCGCCAGCCGTTCCCGCATCGCGGCGGCGTGCGGGCCGATGCGCGGGCGCTCGGCGATGACCACGACGTCTGCGTTGCCCACCGCGTACCCGCGCTCGCGCACGATGGCCACCGCCCGCTCCAGCAGGTCGATGCTGGAAGCGCCCTTCCAGCGCGGATCGCGGTTGGAGAAGTGCTGCCCGACGTCGCCTGCCGCGGCGCCGCCCAGCACGGCGTCGATCAGGGCGTGGCAGACCGCGTCGGCATCCGAGTGCCCATCCAGCCCCCGGTCATGGGGCACGTGCACCCCCCCGAGGATCAGCGGTCTCCCGGCGACGGTCCGATGCAGGTCGTAGCCGATGCCCATGCGCACGGCGCCGGCACTTCCCGCGCCGGTTCGCGCCATTCGCCCACTCGCGCGATCCAGATCCGCCGGGGTCGTGATCTTCACGTTCTCCGGGTCCCCCTCGACGAGCCGCACCGCGTACCCGGCCCGTTCCGCCAGCAGCGCCTCGTCCGTCGCGTCGACCCCGCTCCTGCCGAGCGCGACCGCGGCGCGCAACACCTCCATGCGGAAGCCCTGCGGCGTCTGGGCCAGGTGGATGCGCTCGCGCGGGAGCGTCGCGGCCACCACGGCGTGTCCGCCGGCGTCCGCGCTCTGCTTGACCGTATCGGTCGCCTGGACGGCGGGCACGGCGGCGCCCGCCTCGGCGGCGGCGTCGATGACGCGGCCGATGAGCGCCTGGCTGCAGAACGGCCGCGCCGCGTCGTGGACCAGCACCAACGCGGCCGTGTCGCGGACGGCGTCGAGACCGGCCGCCACCGAATCCTGGCGCCGCCCGCCGCCGGCGACGACTCGCAGGGGGGTCTCCACCGCCTGGAACCAGATCGGCGGATCCGCGGCCAGCTCCGGCGGCAGCACCACGACGATCTCGCCGACCCGCCCGCTGCGGTCGAACGGCGCCAGCGCGTGCTCCAGCAGCGTGCGCCCGCCGATGGAGCGGAGCTGCTTGGGCACGCCGCCGCCGGCGCGCAGGCCGCGCCCGCCCGCCGCGATGATCGCCGCTACGCGCATGCCGTCTTCCCCTCGGCCGCGGCATCGCCGCCGCGGCCGGCGGGGGGCTCCGCCGCATGTCCCTCACGCTCGGCGACGGTCGCCGCGATGATGTCGCGGGCACGCTCAGCCAGACGTGTCGCGTCGGCGCGCGTGAACCCCTCCGTTCTCAACGGCTCGTGGAGAACGATGCAGACGTCGCCCGGACGGGTCGTCAGCTCGCCCTTCCGCATGACCTGCCGCGTACCGGTCAGCGCGACCGGCACCACTGGAATGCCGGCGTCGATGGCGAGCAGAAAGAGGCCCCGCTTGAAGCGGCCGACGCGGCCGTCCCGGCTTCGCGTCCCCTCGGGGAACACGATCAGGGAGTGTCCGCGGCGGATCATCACGGCCACCCGATTGAGCGTCGCCCGCCCGGCCCGCGCCCGATCGACCAGCAGATGCCCGGTGTAGCGCAGGTGCCAGCCCAGCACGGGAAAGGCGCCGAGCGATGCCTTGGCCAGGATGCGAAGCTGGAACGGAATCGACGTGATCAGGATCGGAAAGTCGTAGATGCTCTGGTGATTGGACACGAACACGTACGATCCGCCGGCCGGCACGAGGTCGCCGCCGCTCGACTGCACGCGCACGCCCGTCGTCACCAGAATCAGCCGCGACCAGGCTCGCGCGCACCCGTGCGCCACGTGCCCCCGCCGATCGACGAGCATCGACGCCAGCGACAGCGCGCCGAGCACGATCGTGTAGACGGAGATGGCCGGAATCAGCCAGAACACGGTCCGCCACCAGTGGAAGGAAGGCATCGCGCGATTCATTCACGAGACGGCCAGCAGCGCGTCGAGGGCATCCTCGACGGACTCGACCCCGACCGTCTCGCACCCGGCGTCGGCCGTCTCCCGGCCGCGGTTCACGGCGGGCAGGACGCAACGCGTGAATCCGAGCTGCGCCGCCTCGCGGACGCGCAGCTCCGCCTGCGGCGTCCCGCGCACCTCGCCGCCCAGCCCCACTTCGCCGAACACCGCGGTGCCCGGGCGCACGCCGCGTCCCCGCAGGCTCGACGCCACCGCCGCCACCACCCCCAGATCGGCGGCCGGCTCGTCAATCGCCAGCCCCCCCGCCACGTTGACGAATACGTCCTCGCCGGCCAGCCCGAGCCCCGCCCGCTTCTCCAGCACCGCCAGCAGCAGCGACAGCCGGTTGTGGTCGATGCCGCTCGCCATCCGCCGCGCCGTCCCGTACGCGCCGCTGCTGACCAGCGCCTGCACCTCGACCAGAATGGGCCGCGTGCCCTCCAGCGAGCACAGCACCACCGACCCCGGCACCCCCGCCGCGCGGTCGGAGAGGAACAGGCGGGACGGGTTCGACACCGCCACCAGACCGGCTCCCGTCATCTCGAACACGCCCAGCTCGCTGACCGCTCCGAAACGGTTCTTCACCGCCCGCACCACGCGGTGCGAATGGTGCCGCTCGCCCTCGAAGTACAGCACCGTGTCGACCACGTGCTCCAGCACCTTCGGCCCGGCCAGGCTCCCGTCCTTGGTCACGTGGCCGACGAGAATCGTCGGCAGGTTGCGCCGCTTGGCGCCGAACAGCAGGTGCGTCGCCGCCTCGCGCACCTGCCCCACGCTGCCGGGCGCCGACGCCAGGTTCAGCGAGTAGATCGTCTGGATGGAATCGACCACCAGCAGCCTGGGCCGCACCCGGTCGACCGCTTCGAGCAGCCTTTCCAGGCAGGTCTCGGCCAGCAGGTACAGATCGGCGTCGCCGATGTCGAGGCGTTGCCCGCGCTCCTTCACCTGCTGCTCGGACTCCTCGCCCGACGCGTACAGCACGGGACCGGCCGCGGCCGCGATCCGCGCCGCCACCTGCAGCAGCAGCGTCGACTTCCCGATCCCCGGCTCACCACCCACCAGCACCATCGATCCGGGCACGATGCCGCCCCCGAGCACCCGGTCGAACTCCCCGAACCCGCTCGGCACGCGCGCGGCGTTCTCGACGTCGATCTCGCTGTAGCGGCGCACCTCGGCCCGCCCCGCGAGCCCGCCGTAGCGAGCGTCGTCCCCGGCGGCCGGCGCCGCCGCCTCCGGCTCCTCGACCAGGGTGTTCCAGTCCCGGCAGTCCGGGCACTGCCCGGTCCACTTCCGCGACCGGCCGCCGCACGCCTGGCAGACGAACACCGTCCGCGCCTCGACCTTGGCTCTGGGCATCGTTCGGGGGATGGATCAGGGATTATAGGTCCGCTCGATCCGCGCCCCGATGCGGCACAAGATCTCGTGCGGCACCGTGCCTATCGCGCCCGCCACGTCCCGGGCGCCGATGACGTCCGCCCCCTGCGCGCCGAGCAGGACGACCTCGTCGCCGGGCGCCGCCTCGACGGCCGTGACGTCGACGACCAGCGAGTCCATCGAAACCGCCACGACCGGCGCCCGCACCCCGCCGACCAGCAGCACGCCCCGCCCGGCGAGCCGCAGGTCGAGACCGTCCGCGTAGCCGGCCGGGATCAGCGCCACCCGCAACGCCCGGTCCGCGACGAAGCGAGCGCCGTAGCCGGCCGTCTCGCCCGGACGCATGCCCTTGACCGCCACCACGCGGCTCCGCAGGGACATCACCGGCCGCAGGCGCAGGTCGGGCTCCAGCGGCGGCGGCGCGATGCCGTACAGCAGCAGGCCGGGGCGCACCGCGTCGTACCAGGTCCGCCGGTCCCGCAGCAGCGCCGCGCTGTTCGCCGCGTGCCAGCGGACGCCGGCGAGGCCGAGCCCGGACGCTGCCGCGCGGATCGCCTCGAAGCGCAGGCGCTGGCGCTCGAACAGCGGATGGTCGCCGTCCTCCGCGGTCGCGAAGTGGGTGTACACGGCCTCGACCGCCAGGTGCGGCGCCTGCAGCACCGCGGGCAGCGTGGCCGGCAGATTGTCGTGGCGGAACCCGAACCGGTTCATCCCGGTGTCGATCTTCAGGTGCACGCCCAGACGCGCGCCGCGCGCGGCCGCCGCCTGCTCCAGCGCCTGCGCCGCGGAGGGCGACGAGACGGTCGGGGTCAGGTCGTGCGCGAACACGCCGTCCAGATCGCTGACGCTCAACGCGCCGAACACCAGGATGGGCGCCGTCACCCCCGCGGCGCGCAGCTCGACACCCTCCTCGATGTCGGCGCAGGCCAGCATCGGCGGCGGAGCGCCGCGGCCGGCCGCCTCCCGCTCGAGGGCGCGCGCCACGCGGACCGCGCCGTGGCCGTAGGCGTTGGCCTTGATGACCGCGACCACCCGTGGCGCCGGCCCGGCCGCGCCGGCCGCGAGCAGGTCCCGGATTGCCCGGTAGTTGGCGGTCAGGCCGTCGAGGTCGACGACGGCATGGGTTGGGCGAACCACGGCATGTCGCCAGAGCCGGCGCTACCCGTAGTCCGGACTCAGGTTCTCGAAGCGGGTCTGCTGCTTCAGGAAGGCCAGACGGACCGTGCCCGTCGGTCCGTTGCGCTGCTTGCCGATGATGATCTCCGCGACGTTCTCGTTCTCCGGCGTCGCCTCGTACATGTCCTCGCGGAAGATGAACATGACCACGTCGGCGTCCTGCTCCAGCGCACCCGACTCCCGCAGGTCGGACAGTTGCGGGCGCTTGTCGCCGCGCGACTCCGGGGCGCGGCTGAGCTGCGACAGCGCCACCACCGGCACGTCGATCTCCTTCGCCAGCGCCTTGAGCGAACGCGAGATCGAGGCGATCTCCTGGTTGCGGTTCTCGAACCGGCCGCGCCCCTGCATCAACTGCAGGTAGTCGATGATGATCAGGTCGAGCCCGTGCTCCGCCTTCAGCCGCCGCGACTTCGCCCGCATCTCCAGCACGCCGAGCGACGGCGTGTCGTCGATGTACACGCGCGCGTCCGACAGCGACGTCATCGCCTCGGACAGGCTGGCGTAGTCGGCGTCGCTCAGCAGGCCGGTGCGGAAGCGGTGGGAGTCGACCTGCGCGGCGCTGGTCAGCATCCGCAGGAAGAGCTGCTCCTTCGCCATCTCGAGGCTGAAAACGCCGACCGTCCGCTCGCCGGTGGTCCCGACGTGGGCGCCGATGTTCAGCGCGAACGCCGTCTTGCCCATCGAGGGACGGGCGGCCACGATGACGAGATCCGCCGGCTGGAGTCCGGCCGTCATGTCGTCGATGTCGACGAAACCGGTCGGCACGCCGGTGACGGCGCTCTGGACGCTCTGCAGCCGCTCGATCGTGGCGAAGCTGTCCTGGGCCAGCTCGCTCAGGGGCACGAACCCGCTACGGATGCGGCCTTCGGCGATCGCGAAGATCTCCTGCTCGGCCCGATCGAGCACGACGGAAGCCTCGTCCTGCGCCGTGTAGGCCTCGGCCTCGATGCGGTTCGCGGCGGCGATCAGATTGCGGAGCGTGGCGCGCTCCTTGACTATCCGCGCGTAGTGCTCGACGTTGGTCGAGCGCGGAACCCCGTCGGCGAGCGACGAGATGTAGGCGGGGCCGCCGACCGGGTCGAGATCGCCGGACCGGCTCAGCTCGTCGCGCAGCGTGACCAGATCGATGGCCTGACCCCGCTCGTTGAGGTCGACCATCTTGTCGAAGACGCGGCGGTGGGCGTCACGGAAGAAGTCGTCGGCGTCGATCAGCTCCGCCGCGACGTTGAACGCGTCGTTGCGGATGAGAATGGCGCCGAGGATGGATCGCTCCGCCTCCAGGTTGTGGGGCAGCGCCTTCTGGCCCGCGCTGACGGCCGGCTGCGCCATTTCTCACTCCAACCGCAGCGGAACGCCGCCCGCCGGCCGCCCCGCGCGCAAGCGTCGCGCTGGCCCGACAATCGTCACCTGCGGCTCCGATTGCCGCCCCAACCGGGCCTGACCAGGAGTCTGCTCCGTGCTACGGCACAGACTCGGGGGACGCCTCGGCCCCCGCCTCGGCCGCCTCGGCCGACTCGTCGCCGGTCTCTTCCCGGACCACCTTCACCGTCACCTCGGTGCTCACGTCGCGGTGCAGCTTGACCGTCACGGGGAACTCGCCGAGCTCCTTCAACGGCTCGCCAAGCTGGATGTGGCGCTTGTCGACCTCGAAATCGAGGGTCGCGAGATGATCCGCGACGTCGGCCGAGGTCACCGACCCGTAGAGCGTGCCCGTCTCCCCGACCCGCCGCGGGAGGACGCACTCGGTCCCGCGCAGGCGCTCGGCGAAGCTCTCGGCGCGGGCCCGCTCGTCCGCCTCGTGGGCGTCGGCGACCACCCGCTCGCGCTCCACCTGCCGGCGGTTCGACGGCGTCACCAGCAGGGCGAGCTTCTGCGGCAGAAGGTAGTTGCGCGCGTAGCCGTTGGCCACGTTGACGATATCGCCGCGACGGCCCAGGTTGTCGATGTGATCCCGCAGGATGACTTCCATCATCGGCGACTCCTAATCCAGCACGTACGGCACGAGCGCGATCTGGCGTGCGCGTTTGATGGCCGTCGTCAGCTTCCGCTGGCACTTGGCGCACGTGCCGGAGATGCGCCGGGGCTGGATCTTGCCGCGCTCGGCGATCGCCATCATGAGCAGGCGCACGTCCTTGTAGTCGATGTAGTCGACCTTGTCGACGCAGTAGCGGCAGACCTTGCGCCGGCGTCCGCCTCCGCGGCGTCCCCCGCCGCCCTTGCCGCCGCCGCTCCTGCCGCCGCGTCGGCCGTCCCGCTCGTCACTCATTGGTCACCTCCGCGGTCTTCGCCGCATCCTCCGCCACGGCCGGCTCCGACGACGCAGCCGGCTCCACCGCCGGTTCCGAAGGCGCGGCCGGTTCCGGCGACGCAGCCGGCTCCACCGCCGGTTCCGAAGCTGCCGCGGGCACGGGGTCGTCCGGTGCGGCGGCGGCAGCCACCGGTGCGGCAGCGGCAGCCGCCGGTGCGGACGGCGCCGTCGCGCCGGTCGCCGCCGCGGGCACATCCGCGGTCGCCGCGGCAGCCGGCGCGCCGAGACCGGCCGGCACCCGTTTCGCTTGACGCCGCTGCTCGCGGCTCTGCCGCCGCTCGCGGGCGCGCCGCGCCTTCCGCAGATCCTCGTCCACGCGCACGATGAGATGCCGCAGGAGCTGCTCCATCACCCGCAGGCGCCGGTCCAGCTCGGTCACCAGCGTGCCCGGACCGGTGACCGTCTCGATGACGTAGGTCCCCTCCCGGTGGCGGTCGATCTCGTACGCCAGGCGCCGGCGTCCCCAGTTGTCGGTCTTGTCGATGCTGCCGCCCAACTGCCCGACGATCTCCGCAATCCGCTCGTGCAGCTCGGTGACCCCCTCTTCGGTAATCTCCGGGCTGACGACGTAGACGACCTCGTACTGTCGCGTCTCGCTCATTGGTCTCCCTTCGGACTCGGCGGCCGCCGGGACACGGCGGCAAGGAGCCTCGCGGCCTCAATTGAACCGGTTCATCATCCTGTCGATGCCGTCCTCGACGAACGTCTCGACGGCGTCGGCGGCACGCTCGACGGCCGCCTCCATCTCCTCCTGCTCGTCCGCGCCGAATCGCGCGAGCACGTGGGCGGTCAGCGACCGCCGGGTGTCGCCCCGGCCCACCCCGATTCGCAACCTGGCGAAATCGCCGGTGCCCAGGGACGCGATGATCGAGGCGAACCCGTTGTGGCCGCCGTCCGATCCGTTCTTCCGGCCGCGCAGCCGCCCCAGCGGCAGATTGACGTCGTCCGCCACCACGAGCAACGCCTCCGGCTCGATCCGGAAATAGTGGCGCAACGCCTGCACCGCCCCGCCGCTCCGGTTCATGTAGGTGAGCGGCTTGGCGAGCATCACACGGGCGCCGGGCCCGCGCTGCCGCGCCAGAACCGCGTCAGCCGGCGCGCTCTCGAAGCCCAGGTCGAGGCGCCTGGCCAGCACGTCGATCACCTCGAAGCCGACGTTGTGGCGCGTCCCGCGGTACTGCGCGCCCGGATTGCCGAGGCCGACTATCAACCGCACGCGGCCTCCATTCCCGACGGCGCAGACTCCTAGCCCGACAATCGTCGCCTGCGGCTCCGATTGCCGCCCAGCCGGGCCTGACCAGGAGTCTGCACCGTTCTACGGCCCCGTCGCCTCCGTCGGCCTCGCCCTCGGCGCCTTCCGCCTCCGCCTCGGTCTCCTCCTCCTCGTCCTCGTCGGGCCCGGTCTTGGCCGTAGTCACGTGCACGAGCAGCGTGTCGCGATCGCTCACCGGCGTCCAGTCCGCTCCTTCGGCCACGTCGCGGACCCGTACGCCGTCGCCGATCATCAGGTCGCTGACGTCGACGTCGACGTGCTCCGGGATCTCGGCCGGCATGCACTCGATCTGGAATTCCCGGGTGACGAAGTCGAGCAGCCCGCCCTGCTGCTTGACGCCGGCCGCCTCGCCGTGAAGCGTCACCGGCACCGTCACGACAATCGCCCTGTCCATCGCCAGGTGGAAGAGGTCGACGTGCAGCAGGGCATCGGTGACCGGATCGTGCTGGATGTCCTTGATCAGCACCTTCCCGGAATCGCTGCCGTCCACCTGCAGGTCGACGAGCGTGTTGATGCCCGACTCCGAATGCAGGATGCGCAGCACCGCCTTCGGGTCGATGTCCAGGGCCACGCTCTCCACCGGCGCCTTGCCGTACACAACGGCAGGCAACCGTCCCGTGCGCCGCAGCCGGCGCGCCTCGTTCTTGCCGCGCGTCTTCCGGGTGGCGGCGACCAAAGTGGCTTGCATCTCTTCTCTCTTCTCCCTACACGAACAGCGACGACACCGAAGTCTCCTGGTGGATGCTCTGGATGGCCCGGCCGAGCAACCCGGCGACCGACAGCACCCGAACCTTGGGGGACCGCTCGAACTCCGGGCGCAGGGGAATCGTGTTGGTCACGATGAGCTTCTCGAGCGGGGAATCCTCCACCCGCTCCAACGCGGGTCCCGAAAGCACGCCGTGCACCGCGCAGGCCATGATGCCGGCCGCCCCGCTCTTCTCGACCGCCCGCGACGACTGCTGCAGCGTTCCCGCCGTGTCGACGATGTCGTCCAGGATCACGCACACGCGGTCCCGGACCTCGCCAACGACGTGCATCACCTCGGCGTGCCCGTCCTCGGACCGGCGCTTGTCGATGATCGCCAGATCCGCGTCCAGCCGCTTGGCGTAGGCGCGCGCCCGCTCCACGCCGCCGGCGTCGGGCGACACGATCGTCACGTGGCCCCGGTAGCCGGCGCGCGTCAGGTAGTCGATGAACACCGGGGTCGCGAACAGGTGGTCGACCGGGATGTCGAAGAATCCCTGGATCTGCGCCTTGTGCAGGTCCATCGTCAGCACGCGGTTGGCGCCGGCCGCGCTCACCAGGTTGGCGACCAGCTTCGCCGAGATCGGCACCCGCGGCTTGTCCTTGCGGTCCTGGCGGGCGTAGCCGTAGTACGGCATCACCGCGGTGATGCGGGCCGCCGAAGACCGCCGGAAGGCGTCGATCATCACGCACAGCTCGACCAGATGCTGGTCCACCGGCGCGCAGGTCGGCTGCACGACGAACACGTCGGTGCCGCGGATGTTCTCGTCGATCTGAAACGACACCTCGGTGTCGGAGAAGCGCCGCAGCGCCGCGCGGCCCATCGGCACCCCGAGGACGCCGGCGATCTCCTCCGCCAGCGCCGCATGGGCGCTGCCCGCGAACAGCTTCAGATCTCCGTTGTGAGTCGGCACGGTTCCTCGTCGGCGCCGGGTCTCTGCGCGTTGCTGCGTCTCCCGCAGATGGCTGGGGCGGAAGGATTCGAACCTTCGAATACGGGATCCAAAGTCCCGCGCCTTACCGCTTGGCCACGCCCCATCGGCGCTCGCCGCACGGGCGGACGCACGGAGACGTCCGGCGCGCGGTGCGCGAACGGGGAGTTTAGTCGATGCGGGCGACGGCGGCAAGACGCGCGCAGGCGACGGCGTCGATGGTGCGGGTCAACAGCACCCCGCCGGGGGCGGCCACGATCGCGCGCAGCGCGCGACGCGCCTCCAGCGCCCGTGCCCGCGACGCGAAGAGGCCGAAGACCACCGAGCCGCTCCCGGTCAGCGCGGCGCGCAGGGCCCCCGCGGCCCGCAGGCGGGCGGCCAGCGCCCCGATCTCCACATGCCGCCGCCCGACCGGCGCCTCCAGGTCGTTGCGCAGCCGCCCGAGATCGCGGCGCCACCCCCCCGGCGCCCCGGCCTTCCCGCGCGGGCCGGCGGCGGCTTCGGGCGCGTCCAGGTCCCACCAGCGGTAGGCGTCGGCCGTCGAGACGCCGAACCCGGGCGCGGCCAGCACCACCCAGTACCCCTCCGGCGGCCGCAGCCGGCGCATCCGCTCGCCCCGGCCCGTCGCCAGCACCGTGCCGCCGCGCAGGAAGAACGGCACGTCCGATCCGACGTCCGCGGCGACTCCCTCCAGCCACCGCGCACTCGCCGACGGCGCCCACCACTGCCGCAACGCCCGCAGCGCGGACGCCGCGTCGCTGCTCGCGCCGCCGAGTCCCGCAGCGGCCGGAACGCGCTTGCGAATCGACACGCCGACCCCGTCCGGGTCTCCCGGCCGCCCCGCGGCGCGCCAGAGCGCCGCCGCGGCGGTCCAGACCAGATTGCCCCGATCGGCGGGCACCTCGGGCGCGGCGGAGCGGACCGTCAGCGGACCGTGCCGCGGGGCAATCGTAAGCGTGTCGTGCAGCGCGATCGACTGCAAAATCGTCGACACCTCGTGGTAGCCGTCCGGGCGGCGCCGCAGCACCCGCAGGTCGAGATTGATCTTCGCCGGCGCGCGAACCCGCAGGCGGCCGGGCGAACGACGGCCGGTCACGGCCTAGCCGCCGCGTCTCCGGCCGGCGGCGACGCCTGTTCCAGGGGCGACCCGCCGCGCAGGCCGCTCAGCGAGACCGGC
Source organism: Acidobacteriota bacterium (assembly GCA_021296515.1). Classification (GTDB taxonomy): domain Bacteria; phylum Acidobacteriota; class Vicinamibacteria; order Vicinamibacterales; family UBA8438; genus WTFV01. The sequence goes on from JAGWAH010000021.1 coordinate 12,426, forward strand.
GTGTAGTCCGCCGGCACATCGACCTCGAACACGGCCGGGTGCAGGGTGATGTTCATGCTCACCCGCGACAGCGTCCCGGTCAGGTCGGCGCCGCCCCGCGGGCCGTCCATCCGGATCCGGAGCCGGCGCGGCAGGCCGCGGACGTGCTCCGAGTACTCGACCGTCAGATCGCCCCGCCGGCCCGCGGCGACGACCTGCTCTCCGTCCGCGCCGCGCACGTACGCCGCCGCCCCGCCCTCCAGCTCCACCGTCACCGACCCATCGGGGTGGCGCCGGGCGGCGGTGGCGACCGGGTCCGGCGCAAGGCACCCGGTCAGCAGCGCATGCACGTCCGCGGGAGCCAGGGCCAGGCCGGCCAGCGCGTGCAGCACCTCCGCCGGCCGGGCGTCGCGCACCACCTGCCCGTCGCGCGGCAGCAGCAGAGTCGCGCTGTCGTCGCGCGCGACGAAGACGAACAGGGGCGCACCGAACGGCGCGAGGGCCTCGATGCGCAACGAGCCGGAACGCTCCGCCGCCGCCCGCATGCGGGTGCGCCGCAGCGTGGTGTCGCCCGACCGGCCGCCGAGCACGAGCAGGAACTCCATCGTGCGGACGCCGCGGCAGGGCACCGCGACCCGTTCCCAGAAGGCGGAGTGGTCGGGCAGCGGCACGCCCCCGCCGTCCGGCAGCTCGATGCCGCGGCGCGACGACGCGCAGGCCGCCGCGAGCAACGCGACCGCGAGCACGGGGATTCGGAATCGCCGGAGTCCGGCGGGCGCACGAGCCGGCACGGGTCGTTCGCGGTGGAGACTACCGATCGAGGCGGCGTTGCGCGTCCCTGATCTTGCGCTCGATCGCCGCGGGATCGATCTCCTCGCCGTCGCCGTCCAGCGCCCTCCGCCAGGCGGCGATGGCCTCGTCGTACCGCCCCAGCCGGTGGAGCAGATCGCCGAGGTGATCCTGAACCACGGAGTTGCGCTGCAACTGATCGCCGGCCGCGCGCAGCGGGGGCTCGGCCAGATCCAGCCGATCGAGCTTGAAGTACGCCCAGCCCAGGCTGTCGAGATAGGAGCCATTGTGCGGATCCCGCTCGACCGCGCGGGCGATGAGGGCCACCGACTCGTCCAGGCGCTCGCCCCGGTCGGCGAGCATGTAGCCCAGGTAGTTCAGCGCCTGCGCGTGCTCCGGATCCCGATCGAGCACCCGCCGGAACGCGCGCTCGGCGTCGGCGAACCGGTCGCTCTGCTCGAGGACCGCGCCGAGCAGGAACAGGATGGACGTCTCGCCCGGGAACTGCTGCTGCGCCGATTCCAGCACCAGGAGGGCTTCGCGCAGCCGGTCGTGCTCGCTGTAGAAGGACGCCAGGGCCAGATGCGCGCGCGGCACGTCCCGGTTCTCCGCGAGCAGATCCACAAGCAGATCCTCGCCCCGCTCCAGGTTGCCCCGCCGGCCGTACAGGTCGGCCTCGATGATGGCCAGCGTCAGGTTCCGGGGGCTCGCGTTGCGTGCCCGCGCCAGGAGCCGGGCCGCGTCGTCATGGCGATCCCCGTCGACGTAGGCCTGCGCCAGCCGCGCCTGGAAACCGGGACTGGTGGGCATCAGCGACACCGCGTCCTCGTACACCTGCGTCGCTCCCTGGGGATCCTCGAGCCACTGGTACGCGCGCCCGAGCTGGTCCAGCATCTCGGCCAGCAGCCGCTGCGGGCGCATCGCGCGCGCCCGCTCCAGCACCGGCGCCAGCGTCTCGACGACGCGCTGGTACTCGTGCCGGCGCTCGAAAACCTGGGACAGCACGTAGGGTCCCCGCAGTCCGTCCGGCTCCAGCTCGATCAGCCGGCGGGCCGCCGACTCGGCCGCGTCGAAGTTGGTGAGGGCGATCTCCACCTCGGCCAGCATGTGGTAGCTGGCCGTGTCGCGGGGGCGCATCTCGAGGATGCCTTCGAGGACATCGCGGGCACGCGCGGCCTCGTCGCCCTCCAGCAGCGCCGCGGCCAGGCGGCGCCGGACCCCGGCGCTGCGCGGATTCAGGGCCACCGCGCCCCGGTAGGCCTCGGCGGCGTCGCGCCAGCGGCGGGCCTGCTCGTAGAGCTCGCCCAGACGCGCCAGCATCCGGTACGTGGGCCGGGTGCTGCCCACCGCCTCCTCCAGCGTGCGGAGCGCTTCGTCGTGGCGGCCCGCCTGCTGGTAGGCCTCGGCCAGCAGGACGCTCGCCAGCGCGTAGGCGAGCTGATCCTTGGACAGGTCCTCGAGCAGCCCGATCGCCTCGTCCGTCGCGGCCGCCCGCAGATAGAAGCGCGCCAGCGTCAGCTCGACCTGCAGATCCGGCACCACCGACCCGCGCGCCCGCTCCAGGTGCTCGACGGCCCGGTCGACCTCCTCGCGCGTGCCCTCGCGCGTGGTGGAGGCCGCGGCGGCGTAGGCCAGCCCCAGCACGCGGTGGGCGGAGCGGTTGTCGGGCTCGCGGGCCAGCGCCTCCTCGGCGGCGTCCATGGCGTCGTCGGCGCGGCCGGCCCGGGCATACAGCGCGGCCAACTCGGCGAGCGGCTCGCCGGCCGCCGGATCCAGGCCGGCGGCCTCCCGGAACGCCCGGACGGCGCCCTCGGTATCGTCCAGCCCCTCCAGGTGCCGGCCGATCATGAAACGGGCGTACGCCTCGGCGCGCGCCGGCGAGTCCGGTTCCGCGGGCGCCTGCGCGGCGGCAGGCCCGGCGATGACCGTAACGAGCACCGGAAACGCGACAGCCATGGATACAACGCGGGCCGTATAACACATGCTCGCGATTCTTCCACAGGTCGGTCCCGGCGACAAGACCGGATTCCACGCGCCGGCCGCCACGAACCGCCACGACGGCGCGGCGCCGGCATTGCTGCTATAGTGAGAACTTGATCATGGCTGTCGATCCGGAACTGCTCGCGATTCTCGCCTGCCCTGCCTGCAAGACGCCGGTCGCGCTCGTCAACGACGGCGCCGGGCTCAAGTGCGGCAGTTGCCGCCGCGTGTTCCCGATCAAGGACGACATCCCGGTGATGCTGATCGACGAAGCCACCGTCGATTCGTGATCGCCGCTCTCCGACGCACCGTCATGCCCCTGCGCCTGCCTGCCGCGTCGAGGCCGGACGCCGTCGGCTGGCCCGTGCTGCTGCTCTTCGTCTTCGCCCTGCCGCTGTCCATCGCGGTCTCGCAGATCCTGTTGACGGTGCTCGCCGGCGTGTGGCTGGCCGCCCGCGCGGACGGCGCCGAACGCTCCCCGGCGCCCGCGTTCTTCACGCCGCTGCTGGCCTATGCCGCGTGGACGGTCGCCGTCAGCGTGCCGTTCTCCCTCGCCCCGGCGACCAGCCTCGTCGAGTCGCGGGAGGTGCTGCTGTTCCTGGTGGCGCCGATCGTTCTCGCCTTCGCCCGCGGCGAGCGTGCCCGGACGGTGGTCACCGTGGCCCTGGCGGCCGGCGCGGTCAACGCGGTCGCCGGCATCGTGCAGTACGGCATCCTCCAGTACGACAACCTCGGACAGCGGCCCAGCGGGTCCATGGGGCACTACATGACCTACGCCGGGCTCCTGATGCTGATGCTCTGCGCCGCCCTGTCCCGGCTGCTCTTCGACGCCCGCGACCGCGCCGGCGCCCTCGTCGTCCTGCCGGCGCTTTCGGTCGCCCTCGTCGTCACCCTGACCCGGAGCGCGTGGATCGGGGCCGCCGCCGCCGGCGGCCTGCTGCTCGTGCTGCGCGACCGCCGCCTGCTCGCGCTGGCCCCGGTCGCCGCCGTCGTCTTCCTCGCCGTCGCCCCGGCGCAGGTGACCGACCGCCTCTACAGCACGTTCGACCTGCGGGACCCGACCAATCGGGACCGGCTGGCGATGCTGACGGCCGGGGCCGGCATGGTCCGCGATCACCCCCTGACCGGTATCGGCCCCGGGCTCGTGGAGGAGGTCTACGCCGACTACCGCCCCGCGAACGCGGTCAACGAGACGAACCCCCACCTGCACAACGTCCCGCTGCAGATCGCGGCCGAGCGCGGGCTGCCCGCGCTGGCCCTGTGGGTGTGGTTCGTCGCGGCGGCGGCGCGCGACCTCGTCCGCCGGCTGCCGGATCCCGCATCCCGCACCCTGGCCGCGGGCGCGTTGGCGGCGATGGCCGCCATGCTCGCGGCCGGGCTGTTCGAGTACAACTTCGGCGACTCCGAGTTCCTGATGCTGCTGCTGGTCCTCGTGACCCTGCCGGCATCGGCCGCGGCCGGTCCGGCGCCCCGGATCGGCTGAATCCGTCAAACCTGTCCGGTCGCTCGCACGTCCTTCAGATCATGTCCACGCCGGCCCGCATCCGTCCTTCGTGTCGTCTCCGCCGGCCGTCCCGGCCCGGCCGCGGGCTCGGCGGCCTGCTGGCCCTCGTGCTGCTGCTGGCCCCGCTCCCCGCTCCGGGCGCCGGAGCCGTCGCGCGGATGGAGACCGCCGCCCCAGGGGAGACCGCCGCCCAGGCCGGCGATCCGGCGCCGCGGGTGGTCACCGGCGTCGTGCTCGACGGCGCCGGGAACGCCCCGATCGCCGCCGCCACCGTCGCCAGCGGAGCCGAGACGGTCGCGACGGACGCGGACGGACGCTTCTCGGTGACGCTCGCGCCGGACGACGCCGGGCTGCGGGTGGCGGCCGACGGCTACCTGGAGACCACCGTCGCCCTCGAGCCCGCCGTCGCGGGGGCGGGCGCGGCGCTGGAGATCCTGCTGTTCCGCAACACCTTCGCCGAGACCGTGCAGGTGGTGTCCACCCCCGCCGCGGTTCCGGAGCGGGCCGCCGCCACCCCCATCGCGGCCGCGGAGGTGTTCGAGGTCGCCGGCGCCTTCGACAACATCTTCCGCACCCTGGACACGCTGCCGGGCGTGGCGTCGACCGGCGACTTCGGCAGCCGGCTGGCGGTGCGCGGCGGCACGCCGGATCAGAACCTCACGGTGATGGACGGGGTGGAGATCCACAATCCCTACCGGCTGTTCGGCCTCGTCAGCGCGTTCAATCCGGAGACGGTCGAGCGCTTCGAGCTGACCGCGGGCGGCTTCGGGGCGGCGTACGGCGACCGGCTCTCGTCGCTGCTGATCGTCGACAACCGGGTGGGCGAGAGCGACTTCTCGGGCTCCACGTCGGCCGGCGTCACCGACGCCAACGTCGTGCTGGAGGGCGGCGCCCCCGGCGGCGGATCGTGGCTGCTGAGCGGGCGGCGCACCTACTACGACCTGGTCGCCGGTCTGGTCACCGACCAGAGCCTGCCCGCGTTCGCCGACGTGCAGGCCCAGGCCCACTGGACCTTCGGCCCCGGGCACCGGCTCGCGCTGTTCGGCCTCACCAGCCGCGAGAACGCCGACTTCCGGTTCGACGACGAGGAGGACGAGGAGTCGCGCGACAGCGGACGCCTCGTCTCCGAGGCCGGCAACGACCTCGTCTCGCTGCGCCTCGACGCGCTGCTCGGGGGCGCCGCCACGTCGCGCACCATCGTCTCCTGGTACCGCAACACCGACGTGCTCGGCGTCGACGCGACGTTCGAATCGTCGGCGCGGCGGTCGAACGCGCCCGACGACGCGGTCGGGGCCGCGCTGACCAACGTCGTCTTCGACCGCGACCTGTCGGTGCGCGACCTGTCGGTGCGCCAGGAGCTCGCGTTTCCGCTCTCGCCCGCCCACACCCTCGACACCGGGGTCGAGCTGCACCGGCTGGCGTCCGGCGCCGGACTCTCCATCACCGGCGACCGGAACGAGACCGTCGCCAACCCCTCGAGCGTGCGGGGCGGAGCGGGGCTGCCCGACAGCCTCGACTCGTCGCTCGCCGGCACGCGCGGCGGCGCCTGGATCCAGGACCGCTACACGATCACGCCGCGGCTGTCGGTCGAGCCGGGCCTGCGCCTCGACTGGAGCACCGTCAACGGCGACGCCGTCCTCTCGCCCCGCTTCGCGGCCACGCTGGCGCTCGGCCGGGCGAGCCGGCTGCGGGTCGCCGGGGGCCTCTACACCCAGAGCCCCGGCTACGAGAAGCTCATCCAGTCGGACTACTTCTTCGACCTCTCGCCCGCCGTCGTGACCGGGCTGCGCCACGAGCGGGCGACGCACCTGGTCACCGGCTTCGAGAAGGACCTCGGCGCCGACACGCTGTTCCGCGTGGAGGGCTACTACAAGACCTTCGACGACCTCATCGTCGGCGGCCTGGAACCGGAGGCCGAGCGGCGCGCCCGCGTCGCGCGCTACGACTTCCCGGCCGCGCTGCAGGCCAGCGTTCCGGCGGCGGCCAGGATCACCAGCACGCCGGTGAACGGCGGGGGCGGCCGGGCCTACGGCGCCGACGTCTACCTGGTCCGCAGCGACCCGGCGGCCCGGCTCGCCGGCTGGCTCTCCTACGCCTGGGGCCGCGCCGACCGCGACACCTACGGCCTGCGCTACCCGTTCGAGTACGACCGCCCCCACGCCTTCAACGCCGTCGGCCGCTACCGGCTGGGCGACCGCTGGAGCATCGCGGCCACCGCGCAGTTCGCGACCGGCTTCCCCTACACCCCCGCGGTCGGCGTGCGCGTGGCGGACGAGGAGGACGCGCGCGGGCGCCTCGTCCCGGCCCGCGACGCCGCCGGCGCCCTGATCTACACCGTCGACCTCGGCGGCCTCGACGCTCTGCAGCGGGGGCGCCTGCCCCACTACGCCCGCGTCGACCTGCGCATCGCCCACCAGCCCGGCGGGCCGTCCGGCCGCTGGTTGTGGTACATCGAGGTCATCAACCTGCTGAACCGCGACAACCCGGTGGAGTTCGAGACCGAGCTGGCCCACGACCCGGACCGCGGCGTGCCGCGCATCGTGGAAAGCCCGAGCGCGGGATTCCCGATCATCCCGTCGTTCGGCGTGCGAATCCGGTTCTGAGCGACGGGAGCACCCGCAGTCCTTCCAGCAGCCCTTCGAGCTTGGCCATTCGCTCGCGTAGCTGCCCCAACTGCTCGGCCGTCTCCTTGCCCTGGGAGTCGATCCGGTCCCGCAGCCGGTTGTCGTAACGCGCCACAATTCCCCACACGCCGAGCAGTACGGCTGCGACCGAGCCCATGCCGGTCAGCACGATCGGGATGATTGCTCCTGCGCCGGGTCTGGCGGCTCGGGCTGGCGCGACCTGGATCCGGCGAACCGCGTCAATCCGGCAGTTCGATGCGTACGCCGTACACCTGGATCCCCAGTTCTCGCGTGTCGCGCGATCCCTCGATCACGTTCGCCGGCACGAACGTCCGATCCACGCCTATCCGAATCACCGCCCGGTCCCCGTCGCCCAGAACTCCCGTGCCCAGGGGAACGTCCAGGACGCGCCGGCCGGCGCCGCCGGCCGGGAACGAGCTCAGCACCCGGTCGCCCGCGCTGAGAGTGACCACTTGCGGCGCGTCCCCGAAGACACCCGCCAGGGCGTTGTAATCAAAGTGCAGCGTCGCCGCCGTCCGCGGGTTCACGACCGTGAGCGTGGCCGACCCGCGGGTCCAGCGCGAGGTCGCTTCGCCGTGCCGTTCCGCCGCATGCCAGCCGTCGTCGTAGCGAACGCGGTCGAGCACCAGCCGGCGCTTGTCGGCGAGGGTGACCAGCCACCCGTCGTAGTCGGCGTAGTCGCTGCAGCACGCGTCGCCCGCCGTTCGCGCCGGGGTGGATACCTCGCCGGGTACCGGCGGCGGCCCGAGCGCCGATTCCCGGGTCGCAAGCAGGAGCGACGCGGCGGCAGCTCCGGTGCCGACGCCGATCACGAAGCTCCGCCGGGGAATACGGCGTTCCACTTCAGGACTGTTCCGCCACGAGCCTGTCCGCCAGCCGCAGCGCCAGCGCCAGAATCGTCAGTGTCGGGTTCGCATATCCGCCGGTCGGAAACACGGACGACCCGGCCACGAACAGGTTGCGGTAGCCGTGTACTCGACAGTGCCGGTCGACCACGGAGGTCGACCCGTCGTGCCCCATTCTGGTGGTTCCCATGATGTGTCCGCCGCCGCCCGCGCGCCTATACAGGCGATCGTTGACGATTCGAACGCGGCCCTTGCCCGACGCGATCAACGACTCGCCGAGCAGACGCAGCGTCGTCTCGACGTTGACGAGATCCCGGGCGCCGAAGACGCACCTGACGCCGGGCCGGTAGAAGCCCGCGGCGTCGCGTTCGCCGGTCAGGAAGACCCGGTTGCCGGCGGAGGGCAGCATCTCCGACATCATGGCGCATGTGTAGTGATGGAAAGGTCGGCCATGCTCCCGCGCCAAGTGGTCGGCCAGCGGATGGTGCGTGGTCGGCCGCTCGCAAATCACCGTGCTCCCGAGCAGTCCGTACCGTGTCGCGTACTCGTCGTTCGCCGCCAGCACCAGCTCGTTCGAATCGTGCGCCTCGTCGACCACCAGCTCGGCGACGCCATGGAAATGTGGATGCTCCATCAGGAACCGCCCCACCAGGCCGCTCTCGTTGCCGACCGGAACCGCGCCGTCGGAACGGGGCTGGAGCAGCAGTTGGGCGTTGCCCAGACCGCCGCCCGCAACAACGATGCGGCTGCGCGGGCCGACGTCCAGACGGTGCATTCTTCCGGTCGGATGATGGAAGCAGTTCGCCGTCTCCACAACGGTCCGCGACGCGTTCGCGTCGAGGCCGACCACCGAGCATCCGAGGACAACGTGCACCTTCGACGAGCGCTCGAGGGCATCGAAGTACTTGAGCCCGAAACGGGTCGGGGCCCGCTGCGAGAACGGGCGCAGGACGAAGCCCGGACACCAGGGCCGCTCCGCGTCGACGATGGATGGATCCCGTTCGACGACGCCGGCCGCACGCCGATAGTAGGGAACCAAGTCCGCTCTCGCGATCGGCCATGCGACGCCGGTGGCCGGATTGTCGAAGTCCCGTTCCATCAACGTGAGGCACCGTCCGCTCCATACTCGTGAAGTGCCTCCGAGCACCCGGATGGAATGGCGGTTCCAGTGGTCGACGTCGAGGTGCCCGAAGCCGACCGCGCCGGGCATGTCCTCCCGCACGTCGCGGGCGGCGCCGGTTTCGAACATCAGGACGGTGCGGTTCGCCCCGGCCAGCTCGAGAGCGAGCGTGATGCCCGCCGGACCGGAGCCGATCACACAGCAGTCGTAGGGATGCGTGGACGCGGGCACGGAGATGAACATCGACCCGGGTAGGATATCGCGCCCCCGACCGGGCGTCCCGCGCCGGCGGCGGGGCGTCCCGCGGCGGGGCGTCCCGCTATATCCGCAACCTCTTGAACAGGCGTTCCGGCACCAGGCGGATGGCGAGCATGATGGCCCGCCAGACCCGGCGCACGTAGACGACGTCCCGGCGGCGGCGGATCGCCTCGACCACGGCGCGCGCGACCTCCTCCGGCGCACCGGTCAGGGGCCCCGGCAGGCGCATGCCCTCCGTCATGCGGGTGCGCACGAAGCCCGGCTTGACCGTCACGACGTGGGCGCCGGACGCGGCCAGCCGGTTGCGCAGGCCGGACAGGAACGCGGTGAATCCCGCCTTGGCCGAACCGTACACGTAGTTGGTCGCGCGGCCGCGGTCGCCGGCGACGGAGCTGACGCCCGCCAGGACGCCGCTGCCCCGCGCCTCGAACCGTGCCGCCAGGGCGCCCATCAGCAGCGCCGGCCCCACGTAGTTGGTCCACATCACGAGCTGCGCGGCGGAACCGTCGCGCTCGCTCGCCTGCTGATCGCCGAGCAGGCCCACCACGCAGACGGCCACGTCCGGGCACGGATCGAGCGCTTCCGCCAGCCCCGCGCCGCCGTCCGCGTTCAGCACGTCGCACGCGTGCTCCGTCACCGCGACGCCGGTGCGCACCCGGATGTCGTCGGCCTCCGCCTTCAGCCGCGCCGGATCCCGCCCGGCGAGCTGCAGGTCGCAGCCCTCGCGAGCCAGTCCGAGCGCGATCGCGCGGCCGATGTCGGAGGTCGCGCCGAGCACGAGAGCCAGACCGATGTCGTTGTTCGCAGGCATTGGCTGTCGCCGTTTCCGCCGTTCACAGCTCCAGGCGCCGGGAAAGCTCCGACGCGAACTTCCGGGGTGCGCCCCACGCTTTCCGTAACGCATCGAAGGCGGCATGTTGCGGATACCCCTCGCGCATCCGTTCCGGCCGGCAGCAGGCGTCCTTCGCGAAGTAGACGCGCCCGCCGTGCGCGTGGGTAATCCCGTCCAGGGCGTCGACCAGGGCCAGCGTCCCCCGGCGCAGGGGCAAGTCGAGCGCCAACGTGTAGCCCTCGGCCGGAAACGACATCAGGCCCTCGCCGGCGGGACCGAATCGCTTGAGGACGGCGAGGAACGAACCCTGTCCGGCCACGGATACGCGACCCAGCAGGGCGGCGAGACCGGCGGCGCTCTCGCCGGCGGACAGCACGCACTGGTACTGGACGAAGCCGCGCCGTCCGTACAGCCGGTTCCACCCGTCGATCCGATCCAGCGGAAAGAAGAAGGGATCGAAATGCACCGGTCGCGGGCCGGCGCGCGCGCGTCCCCGCCGGTGGTACAGGCCGTTGAACAGGCCTACCGACCAGCGATTGAGCAGCAGCGACGGGGCATCGACGGGCACGCGGATCCGGCCCTCGGGCGCCAGCCGCAGCGGCCGCGACGCCAGTGCGGCGGGCAGCGCTCGGCGGCGCATCGGCGCCCCGCGCAGGACCAGCGATCGGCCCAGCCGCCGGCCGCGCGCCAGACAGTCGATCCAGGCCACGCTGTACGGCCAGTCGTGCGACGCCTCGAAGACAGCCATCGCCGCGTCCAGATCCGCCGCCGCCACGGTCTCCGCCAGCACGAAGGACGTCTCGATCGGCTGCATCCGGAAGCTCGCGGACAGAATCACGCCGGTGAGCCCCATGCCGCCGAGCGTGGCCCGGAACAGGTCGGCGTCCTGCGTCCGGCTGCACACGCGGATCCCGCCGTCCGCCGTCGCCAGCGTCAACGCCTCCACGTGGGCTCCGAACGTCCCGTCGCGATGGTGGTTCTTCCCGTGCACGTCGGCCGCGATCATGCCGCCGACGGTGACGAACTTCGTCCCCGGTACGACCGGCGGAAACCAACCCCGCGGCACGAAAGTCCGCAGGATGTCGTCCAGACCGACACCCGCCTCGCAGGTCAGCACGCCCGTGTCGGCGTCGAACGCCTGCATCCGCCCCAACCCCAGCGTCGAGAGCGTCAGGTCGCGGTTGAGCGCCGCGTCGGCGTAGGACCGGCCCTGCCCGCGTGCGATCAACGTGCCGCGGCGCGCGAGCACGCCGCCCAGGTCCTCGGGTCCGCGCAGCGTCGCCGTGCCGCAGTCGACGACCGGATACCGCCCCCACCCCGACAGCTTCATCGGCTCACAAGACGGCCGCGCACACGGCCACGATGCCCGCGGCGAGGGCCGTCAGCCACGTGGTCCGGTCCAGCGTGGCGAAAAGGACCGGATCGTCGCCCAGATCGCCGCGATCCGCCAGCAGCGTCATCCGTCCCAGCCAACCGACCAGCAGCAGGCCCGCAAGCCACAGGATCTCGGGCCGGCCGTAGAGCACGCGCACCTCCGAACTCTGGATGTACAACGCCAGCACCACCGCCGAAGCCACGCCGCACGCCGCGCCCAGGGCCGCGAGCACGACACGATCGTCCACCGTGTAGGCGCGTCCGGGCAACACGGAACATCCCGCCGCGCGCAGCCTGGACAACTCGCTCTGGCGCTTGAGGATGGCCAGTGCCAGAAAAACGAAGAAGGTGAACGCCAGGAACCAGGACGACAGCGTGACGGCGCCCACCGCCGCGCCGGCGACGGCGCGAATCGTGAACAGCAGCGCGAGCGCCGCGACGTCGACGAAGAGCCGGCGCTTGAGCGACAGCGAGTAGCCCAGCGTCACGAGCACGTAGGCGAGCACGCAAAGGCCGGCCGCGGGAGCCAGGACGAAGGCCGCCGCCGTGCCGAGCAGCACCAGGGCCGTGCCCAGCCCGCCCGCCAGCCGCAACGGCAACCGGCCCGCCGCCAGGGGCCGATCGCGCTTGCGCGGATGCGCCCGGTCATGCTCCAGGTCGGCCAGATCGTTCAGCAGGTAGGTCCCCGACGCGCACGCCGAGAGCGCCGCGAACAGGCCGGCCGCCGCCAGATACGGTCCGAGCCGTGCCTCGTGCGCGGCGAGGAGGGGCGCGAACACCACCGCGTTCTTGGTCCACTGGTGCGGGCGCAGAGCCCGCAGCCAGTCCACCGCACGGCCCATCATCTCTTCACGACCGTACCGCCCCCCGTGCTCCCGCCCCTGCACCCGGCGCACGAAGCGTACAGCGCCGCCGCGCCCATCGCCAGGTAGCCGATGACGATGTGCCGCGGGTAGTAGACGTCCACCTGCCAGAAGAGGTGCGGAGCCAGAAAGACGACGGGAGACGCCAGCGTCATGACGGTCGCGAGATCGACCCGTTCCCGCGGGCGCGACCCCCGCCGCCGCACGAACAGGGCGATCACCGCCGTGAGCCAGAGCACCTGGAGGCCCCGGTAGACGGGCCACGGCCGGAGCCGGTCGCCCCGGTCCGCCTCCGCGCCGCTGTAGAGGATGCCCTCGAGGTGCTCGACGACCTGCGCGCGCAACGCTTCGTCGGACCGCAGGTCCAGGTAGCGCGCGGGGGGAATCCGCAGGTTCTGCGAAATGGTCGCGCTCGTGGTGGTCCACACGAGACGCTCGCCGTAGACGTAGTTGTGGACGGCGGGCAGCGCGGCCAGGGCCCCGAACACGCCGACCGCGATCAGAAACCCGCGCTGCCCGGCGCGCAACGCGATCCACGCGCGGCTGCCGAGCAGCCACAGCAGTCCCGGCGCCTGGTTGATGCGCGTGATCAGGCTCACGCCGAGCAGCAGCGCCCCGGTCGTCGTCCCGCCTCCGCGAGGCCGGAAGAACAGGGAGAAGCACAGGAGAAACCCTATCCAGGTGGGGTACTCCGACAGGCTCTGCCGCACCGCCGACACGATCTCCTCGGTGTTGACGAGGGCCAGCATCAACGCGCCGGCCGACAGCGACAGCGCCGCGTCGAGCCGGCTCTCGCCCGCCCGGAAGGTCCATGCCGCGAAGAGCACGGCCATGACGAGGGCCGTCCTCACGAAGGCGGGCAGCAGCAGATCGCCGTCGCCCAGCAGCAGCCGTTCGACGAAGAGCACGTATCGAAAGAAGGGCTGGTAGTGGAACACGTCCTCGCCGCCCGCGAGCGATCCGGTGTCGAGAATCGCACGCGCGAACGACTCGTAGGTGAGATAGTCGCTGCCCCCGCGCCTGATCAGCACCGCATCCAGGGCGCCGGCCACCGCCGCCTCGTGCGCCAGCATCAGCGCCGCGACGCACCAGTAAGCGGCCGCCAACGCGGAGGGCTGCCCGCGGCGCGAGACGACCATGAAGCCCGGCAGCAGCAGCGCCAACGTCATCGGGGCGTCGATGCCCATCAGCTCCCACTCGCCGCCCGCGGCGTACACGATCGCGGCGGCGACCGCCGTGGCGAGGAACACCCGCCACCGCATCCCGGTGACGGAAAGCCAGAACGAAGCCAGCACGACCGCGGCCGCGGCCGCCAGCGCATCGACCGTCCGTCCCGCAAGCCGCCAGACCGCCGGCGCGGGCCGGGTCCGCAGCGGACGCTCGCCGGAGGCGGTGGACGTCGTCAGCCGGAAGACGGCCCCCCCGCGCTCCGGCAGGCCGACCCGGTACCCGTCGTCGAAGGTGTAGGCGATGACCAGACTGTAATCGCCCGCCGGCAGGCGCATCCCGGCGGTACGCGGCGCGCCCTGCGAAGAAGGGAACGTGAACGCCTCCGCCCCCAGCCAGACCTGCACCCGACCGACGTACGTCAGGGTCGCGTCCCGCGGCTCCGGGCTGGAGATCGCGCCGCGCCAGTAGGCGGAGAAGGGCAGGCGATCCCGCGGCAGCGAGCCGCCGCGCCAGTCGTAGAAGTTGAAGCGCCGGTGGTTCACGAACGACAGGTTCCAGTCGCGGGGTCCGAAGTCGAGCTCGGGATCTATCCGCGTCGCATGGAACCGCGCCAGGGGGTTCTCCCAGGCCTTTTCGCACAGACCCGCCCGTCGATCGTCGGGCCGCGGCCGGATATTGTCCTCATGCCGGTAGAGCGCGTGATAGCAGCCCGCGAACCCGTCATGCCCGCCTTCCTCGAACAGCGCGCCCTTCAGCAGGGTGCCGGCGGCGAGCACCGCCGCGGCCAGCGCGAGCCATCCCGCGGGCAGACGCGCGGCCGTCGCGCACCAGCGGCGCCGCAGCCAGGGCCAGGCGACGATCGGCAGCAGCGCCAGCAGGCCCAGATACTGCGGCAGCGAATCGAGCGGGAGACCGGTGAACTCGTGGTACGGCGCCGAGGGCGCGATCAGGAAGATCGCCAGCAACCCCAGCATCAGCAGAGGCATCGCGGGGCCGTCAATGCCGGAAGTGCCGCCGGCCGGCAAGGACCATCGCCATCCCGTGCTCGTCGGCGGCGGCGATCACCTCGTCGTCGCGCTTCGAGCCGCCCGGCTGCACGACCGCGGTCGCCCCGGCCGACGCGATCGCGTCGAGTCCGTCGCGGAAGGGAAAGAAGGCGTCCGAGGCCGCCACGGTGCCGGCGAGGCTCCTGCCCGCCTTCATCACCGCCACGTTGACCGCATCGACCCGGCTCATCTGCCCCGCCCCGACCGCGGCCAGGCGATCCGCGCGCGAGAAGATGACGGTGTTCGACTTGACGTGGGCGCAGACCCGCCACGCGAACCGCAGCGCGGCCCACTCCTCGTCGGTCGGCGCGCGCTGCGTGACGACCCGCAGCACGGCATCGGCCGCCGCCCTCGCGCCGTCCTCCCAGGGGCCGGCGCTCTCGACCACCCGGTCGCGCTCCTGCACGAGCCACGCGCCCAGGATGGACCGCACGTCGCGCCCCGCCGCGTCGCCGCCGCCGCGGAAGTCGGCCTCGACCAGGCGCAGGTTGGTCTTGCGGGCAAGGATCTCCCGCGCTTCGCCGCTCACCTCGGGGGCCACCACGCACTCGATGAACGTCTCGGCAACCACGCCGGCCGTCTCCCCGTCGAGCGGCCGGTTGAGGCCGACGATGCCGCCGAACGCGGACAGCTCGTCCACCCCGCGCGCCGTCGCGTACGCCTCGCGCAGGGTCGCCGCGGTGGCCGCCCCGCACGGATTGGTGTGCTTGACGACCGCCGCCGCCGGCTCGTCGAACTCCAGGACCAGGCGCGCCGCCGCGTCGAGATCGAGCAGGTTCGTGAACGACAGCGCCTTGCCCTGCAGCACCCGCGCCCGGCCGAACCCCCAGGCGCCGTCCGTATACAGCGCCGCCCGCTGATGCGGGTTCTCGCCGTAGCGCAGGTCGCGCACCTTCGGCGCCTGGACCGAGAGCCGGTCCGGCACGACGCCGGCCAGGGTGAACGGCGCGCGGGTGAACTCCGGTCCGGAGGAATCCACGGCGTCCAGCGCCGCCGCGATGGTCGCATCGTAGGCGGCCGTGTGCGCGAACGCCTTGCGGGCCAGCTCGAAGCGCAGCGTCCGGTCCGGCCCGCCGGCGTTTCCCAGGGCGCTGGCGACGCGGCCGTAGTCGGCCGGATCCACCACCACGAGCACGTCCTCGAAGCTCTTCGCGGCGGCGCGGACCATGCCGGGGCCGCCGATGTCGATCTGCTCGATCAACTCGTCGAACGTCGCCTCCGACGCCGCCGTCCGCGCGAAGGGATAGAGGTTCACCACGACGACGTCGATCGGCGCGATCCCCTGGCCGCGGATCGCCTCCATGTCGTCCGCACGGGCGCGCCGCGCGAGGATGCCGCCGTGAATCGCCGGGTGCAGCGTCTTGACCCGCCCGTCCATCATCTCGGGAAAGCCTGTGACGTCGGACACCGGGGTCACCGGCAACCCGGCCGCGGACAGCGCCCGCGCGGTGCCGCCGGTGGACACCAGCTCGGCGCCGCGCGCGGACAGCGCGCGGCCGAGATCGACCAGGCCCGTCTTGTCGGAAACACTCAGCAGCGCACGCATCAGACCGCTTTCATCCTGGCCGCCGCGAGCAGGCACCATACGAGCGGCAGCCACAGCTCGCGGGCGAACGGCACGGGTTTGTCGTCGATCAACACCTCGCAGCCCGGACCGTCGACGAGCTGGAACAACGCGTGGAGCTTGTCGACGTCGCCCGGGTGGAACCGGACACGGTGCCGGAGCGTCTCGCCCGACCCGGTCGTGCGGTGCTCCGCCCCGGCGCGGGCCAGCGTCAGCGCCCGCTCCCAATCGTCGCCGTCGAACGGCCGGAAGCTCAGCGTGATCGAGAAGGGGCGCTCGGTGGCGCCGAACAGCACGTCGTGGAGCTCGGGATCGAGCGCCGCCAGCTCCTCCGGCGTCGGCTGCTCCGGCAGGTCGGCATACGGCCAGAACGTCTCCTGCGGACGGTGGTCGGGGGGCTTTGCGGGAGTGTAGCCCGGTGGAATCCGGCTGTCGCTCATCGGTCGGGGGTGGCCGCGCGATGGTATGCTGAACGGCCGGAGCCCGGCAAGCCGATCCCCGCTCGATCCCTCGGTGAGTGCAATTCGCGCCCGGCCCCCCGCGATGCCGTCTGGACCCCGTCTCATCCCGTCGATAGAACAGTTGCGACAACGCCCGGCGGTGCGGCGACTCGAGGCCCGCTACGGCCGGGACGCCACGGTGCAGGCGATCCGCGCCGAGGCCGCGGCGTTGCGTGAGCGACTGGCGGCGTCCGCTCTCGAGCTGCGCGACGCGGCGGGCGCGGCCGAGCGGATCGAGGCGGGCCTGGAGGCGCGGCTGCACGCGGACCTCGCACCCTCGCTGCAGCCGGTCGTCAACGCCAGCGGCGTCATCGTGCACACCAACCTCGGCCGCGCGCCGCTCGGCCCGGCCGCCATCGCGCGCCTGGGCGCGCTGGCCAGCGGCTACACGAACCTGGAGTACGACCTGTCGTCCGGCCGGCGCGGCTCGCGGGCGGTACACGCCTCCAGGCTGCTGGCGCGCCTGACCGGCGCCGAGGCCGCCGTCGTCGTCAACAACAACGCGGCCGCGGTGCTGCTGGCGCTGGCGGCGCTGGCGGCCGGCCGCGAGGTCGTCATCTCGCGCGGCGAGCTCGTCGAGATCGGCGGCGGGTTCCGCGTGCCGGACGTGCTCCGCCAGTCGGGCGCGGTCCTGCGCGAGGTGGGCACCACGAACCGCACCCGCGCCGCCGACTACGCCGCGGCCATCGGCGACCACACGGCACTGCTCCTGCGCGTCCATCCCTCGAACTTCCGCATCGAGGGCTTCACCGAGCGGCCCGCGCTGAAGGAGATCGTCGACCTCGGGCGGCGCGTCGACCTCCCCGTGGTCGAAGACCTGGGCAGCGGGCAGTTGGCCCCGGTCGCCGGCATCGAGGAACCGACCGTGAGCCGGAGCATCGAGGCCGGCGTCGCCGTCTGCACCTTCAGCGGCGACAAGCTGCTCGGCGGCCCGCAGGCCGGGGTGATCGCCGGCCGCCGCACCCAGCTCGACCGCATCCGGTCGCACCCGGGTCGACAAGCTGACCTACGCCGCGCTGGAGGCGACGCTGATCGAGCACGCGGCCGGACGCGCCGGCGACAACGTGCCAGTGGTGCGGATGATCGAGACCCCGGTCGCCGCGCTGGAGACGCGCGCCGCCGCGCTTCGATCACGGCTGGCCGACGTCGCGGGGCTCAGGGTCTCGGTCGCCTCCACCGAGGCCACCGTCGGCGGCGGAAGCACGCCCGGCGTCACGCTCCCGAGCCGCGCCCTGGCCGTCGAGGTCGCCGGCCGGTCCCCCGACGAGCTCGCGGCAGCGTTGCGCGCGGGCGTACCGCCGGTGATCGGCCGCATTGCCGGAGAGCGTCTACTGCTGGACCTGCGAACCGTCGAGCCCGGGGAGGACGATCATGTCGTTACCTGCCTCACGCGACTGGAGCGCCCGAAGCAGGAGGTCACTGACGGCTGAGGAAAAGCAAGCTGACCGCTGCAAAGCGTGGGCGCGAGCGGTCAGGGCCGAGCCGGCACCGCCGGCTTCCCGGCGCGGCGGGGACACGCGTCGCAGCGCAGAGAACGTCCCGCGGCATCGACGACGTCCGGGCCGCCGCACGAACCGCGCAGGCAGGGGTACTTGAACAGCAGTCCGACCGCCATGACGAGCATCACCACGGCGATCATCCCGGCGGTCAGCAGGAACAGGCCCATCTCGTTCTCATTGTAATCCCGCCAAAGGCCGTCCGGCGGTCCGCTCCCCTTCACCGGATCGCGGCAACGAACGCCGGCGTCTCGCGCTCGACCAGCCGGCCGGCCCCGTCATCCGTCACGAACAGCGCGGCCCATCCCTGCTCGACCGCCAGCGCGTAACCTGCTTCCGGCCCCAACACGTTCAGCGCCGTCGATCGGGCGTCGGCCAGACTGCAGCGCGCCGCGATGACGCTCACCGACCGCAGCGCGTGGGTGACCGGGCGGCCCGTACGCGGATCTATGGTGTGCGACACCCGCGCTCCGTCGAGGTCGTAGAAACTGCGGTAATCGCCGGACGTGGCGAGGGCGGCGTCCGTCAGGGGCAGGATGCGCTGCGCCGCCGGCGCGCCCGCAACGGGCCGCTCGATGGCGACCCGCCACGGCGTGCCCTCCTCGTTCGTGCCCGCGGCCCGCAGCTCGCCCCCGATCTCGACCAGGTAGTCGCCGAAGCCGAGATCGTCGAGCAGGGTCGCGACCGCGTCGACCGCGTAACCCTTCGCGATGGCCGACAGGTCGACCACGACGTCCTCGCGGCGCTTCCGCAACGTCCCGGCCGCGAGATCGACTTCCAGCAGCTCGGCCCCCACCCTGCCCCGGAGCGCAGCCAGCGCCGCCTCGTCCGGCGCCGCCGGCGCACGGCCGCCCGGCCCGAAACCCCACGCGTCCACCAGCGGGCCGACGGTCACGTCGAACGCGCCGCCGCTCGCCCGGCTCACCGCCAATGCCTCGGCGACGACACCCAGCGTCTCGCGGGAAAGCGGCCACGGTTCGGTCGTCCGCGCCCGGTTGAAGCGCGAGAGCTCCGAATCGGCGCGGTAGTGGGACATCCGCCCTTCGATCCCGTCCAGCCGGCGCTGGACCGCGGCCTGCAGGTCGACCGCAGCCAACCCGCCGACTGCGCGCGAAGCGGCGCGGGGAGCCCCGACGGCGGCAGCGTCCCCGGCCGCGACGGTCACCGTGAACGTGGTGCCCATCGTGGCGCCGGCGATCGTGCGGCGTTCCGGGATCTCCGACGGCGCCGGCCGGCTCGATTCCCCGCAGGCGATCGCGGCCAACGCAACCACCGTGACCGCGGCCGCGCGCAGGTCCGGCCGCACGGCTACACGCCCCATCGCTTCCGCCACGCCAGGAACATCAGAATCACCCACAGCCGGTACTGCTCGTCCAGGCCGGCCAGGTGCCTGCGCCACGCGGCCAGGATCGGCGCCGGCCGCAGGCCCGCCTCCTCGAGCCGACCGGGGCGGAGCGCGTCCTCCGCCCAGTCGCGCAGCGGACCGCGCAGCCAGTGGTCCAGCGGCAAGCCGAACCCCGCCTTGGGCCGCTCGACCAGCGCCGGCGGGACGTAGCGGGACAGCACCTGGCGCAGGATCCACTTGCTCGCGCCGCGCCGGACCTTCATCGCGAACGGCAGGGTCCACGTCCACTCGGCGATGCGGTGGTCCAGCAGCGGCGACCGCAGCTCGAGACTCGCCGCCATGGTGGCCCGGTCCACCTTCACCAGAATGTCGTCGGGCAGGTAGACGAGCAGGTCGTACAGCGTCATCCGCTCGCGGAAGTCGCTGACCTCCGCATCGATGCCGGCCGATTCCCACGGCAGGCGCCCCGGCCCGGCGCCGGGAAGGAGCCGCCCGGGCGCCGGCCACTGCGACACCAGGCGCCAGTAGAGGGCGTCCTTCGATCGCGCCGCGCCGACCAGGGCGGCCGCCTTGCGGATCTTGTCTCCGGGCTGCCGCTGCCGGAATCGCAAGGGAAGCACGGGCTCCGCGACCTTGTAGGCCCGGTCCCACCACGCCACCGGAACATCCCAGTAGCGCTCGGTGCGCACCGGGTGTCCGAAGCGCAGCAGGGTGAACGTGCCGGGCTCCACCTTCCACGCGTCGCGGAAGATCGCCAGCGGCGCCGGCACGTAACCGAAACGGAGGTATGCGGCCACGGCCCGCGGATCGATCTCGCGGCGGAAGCGATCCAACGCGTGAAACGCCTTGAGCTCCGACCCGAAGAGCCAGCCCGACTCGCCGATCCGCGCCGCGTAGAGAGGCTTCTTTCCCAGGCGGTCCCGCGCCAGCAGCAGGCAGCGCTCGGCTCGATCCCAGATCGCCAGCGCGAACATCCCCCACAGCCGGCCGACCGCGCCCGGAGCCCCGAAGGCGGCGGCCGATTCGACGATGACCTCCGTGTCCGAGCTGCCGCGGAACCGGACGCCCCCCCGTTCGAGCTCGGCGCGCAGGTCGCGATGGTTGTAGATCTCGCCGTTGAACACGCAGGCGTAGCGCCCGTCGGCCGACTCCATGGGCTGGCGGCAGGTCGGCGAGAGGTCGAGAATCGACAGCCGGCGGAACCCGAGGCCGATGCCCGCGGACGCGTCCACCCAGCGTCCGGCGTCGTCCGGACCGCGGTGGACGAGGGCCGCGGACATGCGGTCCACGGCCGCGCCCAGCTCGTCGGGGTCCATGCCCGGCGGCGCCAGCCAGCCAGCCAGACCGCACACGACTAGGCCGCGCCTCGCAA
>JAGWAH010000022.1:0-433 GCA_021296515.1 Acidobacteriota bacterium
TGCAGCAGCCCCTTGCGCTCGCGGCGGCCCCGCTCGGCGCCGACGGCATACTCGCAGAACAGCGGGAACGCGATGGTCGAGTCGGCGTAGACGACGACGGTGTCCGGCAGCACGCCCGGGTTCACCTTGCCCCAGCTCACCGCCTCGGCCGGGGTGGCGCCGGACAGACCGCCCCAGACCACCTGGTCGGTGGTGATCTGGATGAAGTAGTCGTTGCCCCCCTTCGGAATGCCGTACACCTCCCACAGCGTGGGCTGGCCCTGCAGGTAGAAGTTCTTCGGCGAGCCGCCGCCCAGGATCACGCAACCGTTCTTCTCGGCGGCCAGGATGATGGCGCACACCTCGTTGACGTCGCGGCTCGGATCGACGACCAGCCCGCTCTTCTCCATGAGCCGGTGCCAGGCGACGTTCATGCCGATGGAGCTGTCTCCCG
>JAGWAH010000022.1:675-18303 GCA_021296515.1 Acidobacteriota bacterium
CAGCGTGAAGTTCAGGGCGTAGTGCAGATCGTGATACAGGTTCGCCCCGGTGCTGATCACGAAGTCGACGAGCCCGCGGTCGAGCAGCTCGATGACGCAGCCGCCGAGCCCGGCCGGCGTCAGGGCGCCGGCCATCGTCAGGCCGATGGTGGTGTCGTGCGCCGGATCCAGCATCCGGTCCGTGAAGACGTGGCACGCCTCGGAGAGGCGCCCGGCGTTGAAGGCCTGGAACCCTTCGTCGATCAGCGTCCGCACGCCGGCGGCGCCGCGCGGGCGGTAGTAGCGAATCGGCTTGCCGCCGAGGTGCCGGGCGGCAGGGGTATCCGTGGTTCCGGGTGAACGATGCGGCACGTGGCAGGATGGTACCATCGCGCCGGGGAGCCCGCAGCGCAGGAGTTTCGCGTCAGCGAAACTCCAACGCGACCCGCAAGGGTCGCGCTCACTCCACCCAGTCGGGGCGCCGGCCGCCGAGGGCGACCAGGATGAGCGCCGCGCCGGTCGCGCCCGCCACCAGGCCCAGGCCGTCCGACACCCAGCTCTCCCAGGGGGCGTCGACGATTGCGAGCCAGACGGCTGCGGCCGCGCAGGAGAAGCCTGCGGCGAAGGCAGCGAGCCGATTGAAGGCGAGCCGGAGGAGCGCGCCGCGCAGCCGGCGGATCAGGGACCTCACGTCCGGTTGCAGGCCGCCGGCCGAGCGGCGACGATCGGGGTGCGTTTCGGTGGAGCGAAATGCAATAGCATCCGACGGCTCGTCGGGTTCGGGAGCCGAAACCGCTACATGCCCGTCGCGTGGTACCCGCCGTCGACCATCAGCACCTCGCCGGTGACGCCGCGCCCGCCCGGGCCGAGCAGGAAGCACGCGGCGGCGGCCACCTCGTCGGCGTCGACCGTCCGACCGAGCGGCGCACTCTCCCGGTAGTGCTGGAGGATGCGGCTGAACTCGGGAATCCCGGAAGCGGCGAGCGTCTTGATCGGGCCGGCGGAAACCGCGTTGACGCGGATGTTCAGCGGTCCGAGATCGTTCGCCAGGTAGCGCACCGTCGCCTCGAGGGCCGCCTTGGCGACGCCCATGACGTTGTAGTGCGGAAACACGCGCTCGCTGCCGAGATACGTGAGCGTCACGACGCTGCCGCCGCCGCGGCGCTCCATGAGCGGCGCCGCCCCGCGGGCCAGCGCCACGAGCGAGTAGGCGCTGATGTCGAGGGACTGCGCGAAATCCGCGCGGCTGGTCTCGAGGAACGGTGCCGATATCGCCTCCCGCGAGGCGAACGCCACCGCGTGCACCAGGAAGTCGAGCCCGCCGTGGGTCTCGTCGACCTGCCGGTACAGCTCCGCGACTGCAGCATCGTTCGTGACGTCGCACGCCACGAGCTGCGGCGGCGTGGCCAGCGTGTCGGCCAGCTTGCGGGCGTTCGCCTCGAACCGCTCGGTGGCGTAGCTGAGGGTCAGCCGGGCGCCCGCCTCGTCCGCGGCCCGAGCGATGGCCCAGGCCAGCGACCGCTTGTTGGCGACACCGACGATCAGGCCGTTCTTGCCGGCGAGATCACCCATGCGGCCGTCACCGGGACCGTCCACGCCCGCGCCGGGACGACCGCGATTTGGAGCCGGAACGCCCGTCGGGCTGGGCCTGGTTGCCGGAGGCTCGACTGTTGCCCGGCGATCCGCCGCCCTGCCGGCGGTCGTTGAACGAGCGCGACTGGGCGCCCCGGCCGCGCCCGGGCTTGCGGTTCGCCTGCGAAGCATCCCGGCCGTCGCCGCCCGGCTGCTGGTGCATCGTGAACAGGGGCGGCTCGCGCGGCGGCGGCGCAGTCCCGTCGGGGTGCTTCAGCGTGGCCCGTATCAACGGACGGCGGACCGACCCTTCCCGCTCGCCTTCTCGGGCGTCGCCGGCGTCCACGACCGCCTGGTTCATCACCTGCTCTTCGCGCGAACCGTCGTCCACAGTGTCGCCCTCGCGGACCTGCCGCTGCCCCATCTGGTTCCCCCGAGCAATCAGAACGCCGTTAGAAAGGCGGGACCGAATAAAGCCGGTGCGCAGGATTCCGAGTGTAGCAGAGCGGGCGAACGCCAAGCAAACCGCGCCCTGTGCGATGCGGCGCACGGCCTATTCGCCCCGCTGCGCACCGGCCCACGCGCGTACCGCGGCCAGCGCCCGCTCCACCGCCTCGGGTCGCGTCGACTGCGGCGTTCGTCGCCTGCCGACGGACGCGCGGCTCGTGATCCGGGCCCCGGTGTCGGCGGCGAACCGGGAGTCGTAACCCCGCCATTCCTCCGGCGCCAGCGATTCGAACTCGCGTCCCTGCGCCAGCAGGTCGCGCACGATGCCGCCCACGATCTCGTGCGCGCGGCGGAACGGCACGCCCCGATCGACGAGGTAGTCGGCGACGTCGGTCGCCAGCAGCATGCCGCCGGCCGCGGCCGCCGAGCGCTCGGGACGCGGCTCCAGGCTCTCCACCACCGTGGTCGTGGCCCGCAACGACCCGAGCACCTGGTCCTCGGCGTCGAAGACCGCCTCCTTGTCCTCCTGCAGATCCTTGTTGTAGCCGCTCGGGAGCCCTTTCATCGTCGCGAGCCAACCGGTCAGGTGTCCGATGACCCGGCCGCTCTTGCCCCGCACCAGCTCCAGCGGGTCGGGGTTCTTCTTCTGCGGCATCAGGCTGCTCCCGGTCGCCACCCGATCGTGCAGCTCGAAGTAGCCGAACTCCTCGCCGCTGAAGATGATCAAATCCTCGGCCAGCCGGCTGACGTGCACCATGGTCAGCGCGCAGGCATGCAGCGTGGACGCCACGAAGTCGCGATCCGCCGCCGCGTCGATGCTGTTGGCCGCCACGCGGGAGAACCCGAGCCGCCGGGCGAGCGCAGCGGTGTCGACCGCGTAGCTCGTGCCCGCCACCGCGCCGGATCCGAGGGGCATGGCGTCGGCCTCCCCGCGCGCCGCTTCCAGCCGCGCGTGGTCGCGCTGGAACGCCGCGGCATGGGCGAGCAGGAAATGGGCCGTCAGAATCGGTTGGGCACGCCGCAGATGCGTGTACGCCGGCATGATCGCCTGCCCCGCCGCGGCCGCGCGATCCGCCAGGGCGGCGACCAGCGCGACCACCGCGCGCTGCAGTTCGGGCAGCCGGCGCCGCAGGTAGAGCCGCAGGTCCAGCGAGACCTGCTCGTTGCGGGAGCGGCCCGTATGGAGCCGGCGCCCCACGTCTCCGAGGCGGTCGACGAGCTGCCGCTCCACGAATGCGTGCACGTCCTCGTCCGGACCCGCGACGAACGCGGGGTCGTCCCGCCCGCGCTGCCGGATCTCGACCAGCGCTTCGCGAATGGCGCCGGCGTCGGCGGCCGAGAGCACGCCGGCCGCGGCCAGCGCCTCGGCCCACGCCAGGCTTCCCTCCACGTCGTCGTCGAACAGGCGCCGGTCGAAGCCGAACGAGGCCTGGAAGCGGAAGACCTCCTCGTCGGGAGCATCGTCGAAGCGTCCCGACCAGAGATGCGGCTCGTCGCTCATGTCGCCGAGGGTCCCGCCGGCTCGGGCGCACCGGCTCCGGCCGCCTGCCGCCGCTTGCTCGCCGCGTTGGCGACCGGCAGGCCCCAGATCTCGATGAAGCCCTCCGCCGCCTCGTGGTCGAACTTGTCGCCTTCGTCGTAGGTGGCCAGTGCCGTGTCGTACAGCGAGGCGGGCGACCTGCGCCCGACGACGCGGCAGTCGCCCTTCGAGAGCTTCAGGCGCACGGTGCCAGTGACGTGCTGCTGCACGTTGGCGACGAAGGCGTCGATGGCGTCGCGCGTCGGCGAGAACCACAGCCCGTCGTAGACCAGATCGGCGTAGGTGCGGGAGAGGCCGGCCTTGAGCCGCTCGAGATCGCGCGGGATGACCAGCGCCTCGAGCTCGCGGTGGGCAACGTGCAGCACGGTCGCGGCGGGCGCCTCGTAGATCTCGCGCGACTTGATTCCGACCAGGCGGTTCTCGACCATGTCGATGCGCCCGACGCCGTGCGCGCCGGCGATCGTCTCCAGCGAGTTGATCAGCTCGGTCAGCGGCATCGTCACGCCGTTGACCCGGGTCGGAATGCCGCGCTCGAACTCGACCTCCACGTAGGCCGGCGCGTCGGGAGCGCCGGCCGGCGACTTCGTCAGCGTGTAGATGTCCTCCGGCGGCTCCTGCCAGGGGTCCTCCAGCACGCCGCACTCGATCGACTTGCCCCAGAGGTTCGAGTCGGTGCTGTAGGGACTGTCGACCGAGGCCGGTACGGGAATGCCGTGCTCACGCGCGTAGGCGATCTCCTCGGGCCGGGTCATGCCCCAGACGCGGGCCGGGGCGACCACCTTGAGATCCGGATTCAGGGCCCGCGCCGACACGTCCATGCGCACCTGGTCGTTGCCCTTGCCGGTGCAGCCGTGCGCGATCATGCCGGCATCCTCCATTGCCGCGATCTCGACCAGCTTCTTCGCAATCAGCGGGCGTCCGAGCGCCGTAGCGAGAGGGTACCTGCCCTCGTAGATCGCCCCGGCCTGGAGCGCCGGCAGGATGTACTCCTGGGCGAACTCCTCACGGGCGTCGACCACGTGTGCGCGCACCGCGCCGACCGCGAGAGCGCGCTCGCGCACGTCGTCGAGCTCCTTGCCCTGGCCGAGATCGATGGTGGCCGCCACGATCTCCGCGTCGTACCGGTCGGCGAGCCACTTGACCGCCACCGACGTGTCCAACCCGCCCGAGTATGCCAACACGATCCGTTCCATCCCTGCTCTCCTCAGTCTGTCTAGAACGCCTGCCGCGGATGCGCGCGGTCGTCCATGGCCCATCCCTCGAACAGCCGCGTCACCTCGCGGCCGGCCCGCGCATGCCGGGTGATCACCAGGATGGTGTCGTCGCCGGCCACGGTCCCGACCACCTCCGGCAGCTCGGCCCTGTCTATGGCCAGCGCCAGCGGCTGCGCCTGCCCCGGATCGGTCCGCAGCACGAGCAACTGCTGCACGAGATCGACACGGCGCAGGTACTCCAGGATCGCGCGGCGCAGCGCGGCGTCGGCCAGCCCGCGCCCCCCCTCGGAGGTGCCGGGCCGCTCGTATGCGCCGTCACTGGCACGCTTGACGAGCTGCAGCTCCTTGATGTCGCGCGAGATGGTCGCCTGCGTCGCGTGAAACCCCCGCGCTCGCAATTGTCGCCCCAACGCGTCCTGACTGCAGATGGCCTCGCGCGACACGAGATCGAGGATGGCCGACTGCCGGTAACGTTTCATAAATATTCAAACAGACGCATCAGTATACACAGCCAAAGATCGGCGTGCAACGCGGGTCCACCCCGCACTAGCGGAGGAAATGCCGCCGTCTCGGCTGGCGCGGTTGACGCAGTCGGGACGCAAGGCGTATAATTACCCTCTTTCGTGCATAGATATCCGAATCCGGCAGAACGACGTCCCTGACGCGAGCGATGTCCAACATCCGTATCGGAATCGCGGGTGCGACCGGCTACGGCGGCCAGGAGCTGCTGCGCCTCGCGGCGCGCCACTCCGCGGTCGACGTCACCGTCGCGATGAGCTCGGGCAGCAGCGAGACCGCGCAGGATCCGCCTGCGCTCGCGGGCATCTGGAACGGCCGCATCGAGCCGTTCTCGATGGACGGTCTGGCCGACCGGGCCGACGTCGTCTTCCTCGGCCTGCCCGACACGGTCAGCGCCGAGCTGGCACCGGCCCTGCTCGCCCGCGGGCGGCGGGTCTTCGACCTGTCCGGGGCCTTTCGGTTGCGCGACGCCGGCGCGCGTCAGCGCTGGTATCCGGCAACGCCCGCGCTCGACCGGCCCGCCGTCTACGGCCTGACGGAATGGAGCCGCGACCTGCTGCCGGGGGCCGGGCTCGTCGCCTGCCCCGGGTGCTACCCGACCGGCGCGCTCCTGGCCCTGAAGCCACTCGTCGACGCCGGACTGATCGCCGCGGACGCGGACGTCTGCATCGACGCCAAGTCCGGGGTATCGGGAGCCGGCAAGAAGCCGAGCCCGCGGACGCATTTCTCCGAGGTGCACGGCAGCGTGGCGGCATACGGCATCTTCGCCCACCGGCACGGCGCCGAGATCCAGCAGGAGCTGGCGCGCCCGGTGACGTTCGTTCCGCACCTGGTGCCGCTCGACCGCGGGATCCTGGAGACGATCTACACGCGCTTGCGCCCCGGCGTAACGGCCGATGCGATCGGCGATGCGTATGCGCGCGCCTACGACGGCTCGCCGTTCGTGCGGTTGACCGGCGACCGGCCGCCCGAGATCAAGCACGTGGCGCACACGAACTTCTGCGACGTCGGATGGCAGGTGGACGGCGGGCGGCTGGTGCTGGTGTGCTGCCTGGACAACCTCGTGAAGGGCGCCGCCGGGCAGGCGCTGCAGAGCTTCAACGTCGCGTGCGGGCTGGACGAGCGCGAGGGATTGAGGTGACGCCGCGGCGACGGCCGCCGACGGTGATCAAGCTCGGCGGCGAGCTGCTGGAGGAGCCGGCGCGGCTCCGCCGGCTCGCGGGCGCGCTCGCCGGCGTGGCGGAGCTGGAACCGCTGGTGGTCGTCCATGGCGGCGGACGCGAGGTGGACGCGGAGATGGCGCGGCTCGGCATCCCGAAGCGGGCCGTGGACGGACTGCGCATTACCGACGGCCCCACCCTGGACGTCGTGACCGGCGTCCTGGCCGGGCGCGTCAACACGCGGCTCGTGGCGGCGCTCGGCGCGGCGGGGACCAGTGCGGTCGGCCTGACCGGCGCCGACGGCGGCCTGGCCCGGGTGCGGCGGGAACGGCGGTACCGCGCGGCGAACGGAACCGAGGTCGACCTCGGATTCGTGGGGCGCCCGATCGGCGCGGATCCGCCCGCGTTGCTCACCGACCTGCTGAAGACCGGCCACGTGCCGGTCGTCGCCAGCCTCGGCGCAGGAACCGGGGGACAGGTATTCAACGTCAACGCCGATACACTGGCCGGGTTTCTGGCTGCCCGGCTCCGGGCGCGGCGCCTGATCATCGCAGGCGGGACGGCGGGCGTACTGGACGCGAACGGCCGCACGATCCCCATGGTCGACGACCGGGCGATCGACGCGCTGATCGGCGGCGGTCAGGCCAGCGCCGGCATGGTGGCCAAGCTGCTCGCCTGCCGGGCCGCACTCGCGGGAGGCGCCGTCGCGGTCACCATCGTCGACGGGCGGAAGGCCCGCCGCGGAATGTTCGATGACGCGCCCGGACGGGCGGTCGCAGCCGGAACCACCGTGACCGCGGGAACGAGACAGCGGCCGCGAATGTCGCGGACAGGGGCGCGCGGGGAAAGACGATGACGACGAGGGCAGAGGCGGTCAAGGCGGTCGAGGCCGCGCATGTGCTGCAGAACTACAAGCGGCACCCGGTGGTGTTCGTGCGCGGCAGCGGATCGCGCCTGGTCGACACCGAGGGCCGCGAGTACCTCGACCTGCTCTCGGGAATCGGGGTGGCCTCGCTCGGTCACGCGCATCGCGGGCTGGCGGACGCGCTGGCCGCCCAGGCCGGCGAGCTCCTGCACGTTTCCAACCTCTTCTTCCACCCGTTGCAGGGCGAGGTGGCCGCACGGCTGGCGCGGCTGTCCGGGCTGCCGCGGGCGTTCTTCTGCAACAGCGGGACCGAGGCGGTCGAAGCGTGCCTGAAGTTCGCCCGCCGCTACTGGCGGTCGCAGGGCGTGGACGACCGCCACGACATCGTCGCCTTCGAGGGCGCGTTCCACGGCCGGACGTTCGGCTCGCTGTCGGTTACGGCGGGCGAGCCGTACCGGACGCCGTTCGCGCCGCTGCTGCCCGGCGTGCGGTTCGTCTCCCCGGCCGATCCGGACGGGGTGCGCGACGCCGTCACCGGGCGCACGGCAGCCGTGATCGTAGAACCGATCCAGGGCGAAGGCGGCGTGCGTCCGATTCCGCAGGCCACTACGGCGGCCATCGCCGAGGCGTGCGCGGCGACGGGGACGCTGCTGATCGCCGACGAGGTGCAGTGCGGCCTCGGACGCACGGGCCGGCCGTTCTACAGCGCGGCGCTCGGACTGACTCCCGACCTGATGTCCGTCGGCAAGTCGCTGGGGGGCGGCTTTCCGGTCGCCGCGGCGCTCATGAGCGAGGCGGTCGCAGCGGCGGTGTCCTACGGCGATCACGGCACCACCTACGGCGGGAACCTGCTGGCGTGCCGCGCGGCGCTGGTCTTTCTCGACGCCCTCGGCAACGGTCTCATCGAACGCGTGGCGGCCGCCGGCCGCCGCTTCCGGCAGGGCCTCGACGCGCTGGTGGCGGACAGCGGCGCGGTTCACGAGGTGCGCGGAGACGGACTCATGTGGGGCATCGAGGTCGACCGGACGGTGGCGGACCGCGCGGTCGACTGCGCCCTCGCGCGCGGACTGCTGATCAACCGCACCGCCGGCACCGTGGTCCGGCTGCTGCCGCCGCTCGACATCTCCGACGACGACATCGACGACGGGCTCCGACGCCTGCGCCTCGCGCTCGACGACGCCGGCGCCGCGTTGCCCGCGGCGTGAAGGGACGGACACCGCCGACCATGGCCACCATGACCCAGATCGCAACCGCCGCGTCGTCGGCGCCGGGCGCCCGGGAGATCGCGATTCGCCCCGCGACCGCCGGGGACGCCGGTCGCGTCTACCAGCTCATCACCGAAAACCTCGTTTCCGGCCATCTGCTCCCCCGGCCCCTCGGGGAGGTGGAGCTGCACGTGCCGCGCTTCCTCGTCGCGACGGACGGCGACGACGTCGTCGGCTGCGGCGAGCTGGCCCGCCTCAGTCCCGCCGTGGCCGAGGTCCGGTCGCTGGTCGTCGAGGGGCCGCGGCGCGGGACCGGCGTCGGCCGGCGCCTGCTCGAAGCCCTGATCGCCGCGGCGGTGTCGCAGCGGTTCCCGCGGCTCTGCGCCTTCACGCACCAGGCGCGTCCGTTCGTGCGCGCCGGATTCTCCATCGTCCCGCACCCGTGGGTGCCGGCGAAGATCGCGGCCGACTGCCAGACGTGCGACCTCTTTCGCCGCTGCCGCCAGTACGCCGTCGTGCTCGACCTGAAGCGGACGGCCGGAGCCTGGCGATGACCGCGCCGTCCATCACCAGGGCGGACGGCGGGATTACCGCGCCGGAAGGCTACCGCGCCGCAGGGGTCGCGTGCGGCCTCAAGCCTTCGGGGCTCGACGTCGCCCTCGTCGTCGCGGACGACGTGGCGAGCGCCGCCGGCCTCTTCACGACCAATCTCGCCGTGGCGGCGCCGGTAGTCGTCTCGCGCGAGCGGCTCGCCCGCTCCGGCGGCCACGCCCGGGCGATCGCCGTCAACAGCAAGTGCGCCAACGCCTGCACCGGCGTCGACGGCATGCAGGCCGCGCGCGCGATGGCCGCCGCCACCGCGGAAGCCGTCGGCTGCGACCCGGCGCACGTGCTGATCGCGTCGACCGGCGTCATCGGGATGCGTCTCGACACCACGAAGGTGAGCGCCGGTATCGCCGAGGCGGCGCGGCGCCTGAGCCGCGACGCGCACCGGGCGGCGGCCGAGGCGATCATGACGACCGACATCTCCCCCAAGGCGGCCGCGGTCCATGTCGCGACGCCGGCGGGGCGCTTCACCATCGGCGGCATGGTGAAGGGCGCCGGGATGATCGAGCCGAACCTGGCCACGATGCTCGGGTTCCTGACCACCGACGCCGCCGTCGATCCCGCGACCCTCGACCGCGCGCTCCGCGAGGTGGCGCGGGACACGTTCAACGCGATCACCGTGGACGGCGAGCCGTCGACCAACGACACGGTCCTCATGCTGGCCAACGGGGCGAGCCGCGTCGCCGTAGACGAGACGACGTATCCCGCTCTTCTGGCCGGCCTCTACGAGCTGTGCGCCGGGCTCGCGCGCGAGATCGTGCGCGGCGGCGAGGGCGCCACCAAGCTCGTGACGGTGCGCGTCACCGGCGCCGCGTCGGAAGAGGACGCGCGGCGGGCGGCTCGGCTCATCGCCAACTCGCCGCTGGTCAAGACGGCGATAAACGGGGGCGACCCGAACTGGGGGCGGCTCGTGGCGGTGGCCGGACGGGCCGGCGTGGCGTTCGATCAGAACCGAACCCTCGTCCGGATCGGCGGCATCACCCTCTACGACGGCAAGACGATCTTCGCCGAGCGCGAACACGAGGCCGCCGCGCACCTGCAGGGACACGAAGTCGAGGTCGCGGTGGATCTCGGCGTCGGCGGCGCGGGCGCGGCCACGATGTGGACCTGCGACTTCAGCGCCGAGTACGTGCACATCAACGCGGACTACCGCACCTGAAGCTGCCACAGTGACGACCTACCACCCCGCACCCATGACGACGCCTGGCCCTCACGGCGCCGGCAGCCTCGAGGGGCGCTGCTTTCTCTCCGTTCTCGACTTCGAGCCGGCCGACCTGGAGCACAGTCTGACCCTGTCGGCCACTCTCAAGCGCGACCGGCCGCTGGGCAAGGAAGCGCCGACCTCGGCGGCGCTGCAGGGCACCTACGTGGCGCTGCTCTTCGAGAAGCCGTCGCTGCGGACCCGCTCCACGTTCGAGATCGCCATCCGGGAGCTGGGCGGCAACTTCATCGTCCCGTCGGCGGACGTCGCCCTCGGGAAGCGGGAATCGCTCGCCGACGTCGGCCGCTGCCTCGAGCGCTGGGTGGCCGGAGCAGTGGTCCGCACCTACGAACAGTCGCGGTTGACGGACCTGGCGCTGGCCACCACCTCGTTTCGCGTCATCAACGCGCTCAGCAACGAGGAGCATCCCTGCCAGGCGCTGGCCGACTGCCTGACGCTGAAGGAACGCTGGGGCGACCCGCGCGGGCGCACCGTGGCGTTCGTCGGTGACGGCAACAACGTGGCGACCTCGTTCGCCCAGGCCGCGGTCATGCTCGGGATCCACGTGCGGGTTGCGTCGCCGGACGGCTGCGACCTGCCGCCGGGGATCGACGGGGACATCGCACGGGTGGCCCGGTACGGCGCCGAGCTGACACGGTTCCGCGACCCCGTCGCCGCGGTGCGCGGCGCGGATGCCGTCTACACCGACGTGTGGACATCGATGGGCCGCGAGGCCGAGGTCGCCGAGCGCCGCCGCCTTTTCTCACCGTACCAGGTGAACGACGCGCTCATGGCCCACGCCGGGACGGACGCCTGCTTCCTGCACTGCCTGCCGGCCCACCGCGGCGAGGAGGTGACCGATTCAGTGCTGGACAGCCCGGCGTCGGCGGTCTTCGACCAGGCCGAGAACCGCCTTCATACCCAGAAGGCGCTGCTCGTGATGCTGTACGAGGATTAGCCCGGCGCTCGTCAGGACGCCGACGCGCCTTCGAGCTCGGCCGCCGCCCGCTCGACCTTCTCGGCCAGCCCGGCCTTGTAGGCGGCCAACCTCTCGGCCACGCCGGCATCCGACAGGGCCAGAATCTGTGCGGCGAGAACGGCCGCGTTGACCGCGCCGGCGGAACCCACCGACACCGTGGCCACGGGCACGCCGGGCGGCATCTGCACGGTGGCGAGCAGCGCATCCCAGCCCTTGAGCGGCGACGAGTCGATCGGCACCCCGATGACCGGCAGCGCCGAGTGCGCCGCGACCACGCCGGCGAGATGCGCGGCGGCGCCGGCGCCGACGATGAACACCTTCACACCGGCAGTCGGCGCTTCCTCGATGATGCGCTGCACCCGCGCCGGCGAGCGGTGCGCTGAGGCGACCGTCATGTGCGACGTCACGCCGAGTGCGTCGAGCACCTCGACCGCCTTGCGCATGACCGGCGCGTCCGAGTTGGATCCCATCAGTATCTGTACGTCTCTCTGCATTTGTACGTCTCGTACCGCCGTTACGGCGACTGTCCTCCGTGATCAGGCCCCGCCGCGAACCTCGGTCGCGAGCAAGGCCTTCTGTCCGATATCGGTCCGCACATGGCTGCCGTCGAACGAGATGCGCCCGACGGCGTCGTATGCACGGGCGATGGCCTGCGGATAGCTCGCGCCGCGCGCCACGACCGTGAGGACGCGGCCGCCGCTGGTGACGATGCGGCCGCCCTCCAGTGCCGTCCCGGCGTGCGCCACGTACACCCCCGGTACGGCGGCGGCGTCATCGAGTCCCCCGATCGGCCTGCCGGTCTCGTACGTTCCGGGATACCCCCCCGAGGCCATCACGACACCGACGTGCGGGTCCGCGGCGACCCGCCAGCGCGCGTCGCCGAGCTCCCCCCGCGCCGCTCCGAGCAGCACCCGCGCGAGACCGCGCTCAACCATGGGGAGAATGACCTGCGCCTCCGGATCACCGAACCGCACGTTGAACTCGATCACCCGCGGGCCGTCCGCCGTCAGCATGAGGCCGACGTAGAGCACGCCGCGGTACTCGCGGCCCTCGGCGCGCAGACCGTCGAGTGTCGGGGCGACGATTTCGCGCATGACCCGCGCTTCGAGCTCGGCGTCGAAGAGCGGGCTCGGCCCGAACGCGCCCATGCCGCCGGTGTTCGGCCCGGCGTCACCGTCGAAGATGCGCTTGTGGTCCTGGGCCGCCGGGAGAGCCAGACAGCGCCGGCCGTCGGAGACGGCGAAGAAGGAGACCTCCGGTCCGTCCAGACATTCTTCGATGACGACGGTCGCGCCCGCTTCCCCGAAGCGTCGGACCACCATCGCCTCGCGCACGGCGGCTTCCGCGACCGCCTGGTCCGGCGCCACGGTGACCCCCTTGCCCGCCGCGAGCCCGTCGGCCTTGACGACGACCGGAAACCCGAACCGGTCTCCGGCGACCGCATCGAGCGCCTGCCGCTCGTCCGTGCACACCTCGAACCGCGCCGTCGGAATGTCGTGGCGCGCCATGAACGCCTTGGCGAAGGCCTTGCTCGATTCGAGCGCCGCCGCCGCCCGCGTCGGTCCGAAGAGCAGCCGCCCCGCTTCGCCGAAAAGATCGGCCACCCCCTGCGCCAGGGGCAGCTCGGGCCCGACGACGGTCAGGTCGGCGCCCTCGGCCGCGGCGAGCGCGAGCAACGCCCGCGGATCCGAGACGTCCACCGGCGCGACGCGTGCGGCGGCCTCCCGAGCGATGCCCGCATTGCCGGGAGCGCAGACCACCCGGTCGACGGCGGTGTCCGCCGCCAGAGCCCTGACGAGCGCGTGCTCGCGGGCGCCCCCTCCGACAACCAGTACGTTCACGGGCGCAACTCCCTGTCACGACGAAGCCCGTTCGCGGCGCTTCGATCAGCCGGCGCTTCCTCCCTGGCGGGCTGCGGGCCGCCGGTTGACGCCGGAGAAGCATTCAACCTATCCTGAGCGTTTGCGATCCGACGCGGTGAGCCTAGCATACGCACCGGTCGAGCCAGACCGATCCGTGAGGCATCCGGATCGACGGAGGGGGTGAATCGAACGTGGCAGAGGTCCGAGTCCAGGAAAACGAGTCGATCGAGAGCGCCCTCCGTCGTTTCAAGCGGAAGGTCCAGCAGGAAGACATCATCAAGGACATCAAGAAGCACTCCTTCTATCTGAAGCCGGGCGACAAGCGGCGCGCCAAGCAGGCGCTCGCGAGAAAACGCTCCCGGAAGAAGATGCGGCGGGACGCCGACTGACCGCAGCGTCGGCGCGCCCGGGTCGTTGACACCGGCGAGGGCGCGTGTTAGGTTTCGTGTCTTTCGTCGCAGTCAACAGCCTTCCCGGCAGCCGTTGCCATGAGACCGGAGTCGAGCCGTCCGGGTGTCGGAAAACCGGGGAGTCGGGAGTAATAGCAGCCATGCAGATCGAAGAGCGGCAGGTCGGCGACGTGATGATTCTGGACCTGGCGGGCAAGCTGACGATTGGGGAAGGCGACGAGCTCCTGAAGGACAAGATCAACAGCGTGATTCACCAGGGGCACAGGAAGCTGGTGCTGAATCTCGCCGCGGTGCCCTACGTCGACAGCGCCGGACTCGGACAGATGGTCAGCACGCTGCACACCGTCAAGCGCCAGGGCGGAACGCTCAAGCTGCTGAACCTGACCAAGCGCATCGAGGATCTGCTGTCCATCACGAAGCTGCTGACCGTGTTCGCCTCCTACGAGAACGAGCAAGAGGCGCTCGACAGCTTCTCCTGAGGCGGGTGCCCACCCAGGCCAAGCCGCGGCATTCTCCTGCGCCGCGGTCGTCGGCCATCCCACAGGGACAGATGGCCGAGTTCAACATCCGATCCGATGCCGTCGACGTCGAGCAGCTCATGGAGCAGATCCGCGCCCGCCTGCGCGAGAAGCGGGGCGTGGACTACACCGAGGACCAGATCCGCGAGCTCGCGAGCGTGAAGCTCGACCGCTTTCTCGACCCGCGGAACGTCCGCTCCGATCTGCTCGAGCATTACCGGAAGCAGCGCGGCGCTTCTCCGGACTCCGATTCGCTCTCG
The DNA here is from genome assembly GCA_021296515.1 of Acidobacteriota bacterium. Taxonomy (GTDB): domain Bacteria; phylum Acidobacteriota; class Vicinamibacteria; order Vicinamibacterales; family UBA8438; genus WTFV01. The sequence goes on from JAGWAH010000022.1 coordinate 15,013, forward strand.
GCGGCGGAGCCCTTCGAGCCGGTCGCCGTACCCCCGTTCGAGCCCGACGACGTCTACCGATCCTCCCGCGGCGGCATCGGCGGCATCCTGCGGGGGATCAGGCGCCTGCTGCGCCCCGTGCTGAAGCTGTTCATCAACCCGGGCCCGATGCTGGAGGCCGTTCGGGCGCTCTCCGTGCACGCGGACAGCACCGGCCGGACGTTGTCGCGGGCGTTGGCGGTGAATCAGGAGAGAAACCGGGCGCGCGCGGAGCTCGACGTCCTGACGTACGAAGTGCTGAACAACCTGGTCGTCGAGATGACCAGGCTGGCCATCGATCTGAAGAACCACAAGATGCGGGTCGAATCGGTAGCCGCCCGCCTCGATTTCGACGAGCGGCGGTCTCGCGCGCTCGAGGAGATCGTGCAGTTCCGGACTTCCGGCGCGTCAGGCGAGGCTTCGCGGACGGCCGACGCCGCGGAAGCTCCCGGCAGCGGCAGAGCGGCAGTGGCGGAGAGCCAGGCCCGGAAAAGAAGCGCCGCCGCCGCCGGCGCGGACGACGACGTTCAGGGAACGGCGCCGCCGCATCGAACGAGACCGCGGACGGCACGCCCGGCGACGGCGAGCCGCGCGATGGCGAGACCGCGGACGGCGGCCAGCCGGCATCGGCCGCGAGCAGCGGCGGCGCGCCGGCCGCGGCCGACGTCGAACCGGAATCAGGCACGACGCGTGAGCCGGGCGTCGAACCGGCCGGCGACGACACCTCCGAATCGTGAAGCTCGCGGTCGTCGTACAGCGCTACGGCGCCGACATCAACGGCGGGGCCGAGTTGCACGCGCGCTACATCGCGGAGCGGCTCTCCCGTCATGTGGATGTCCATGTACTCACGAGTTGCGCCCGGGACTACATCACCTGGCGCAACGAGCTCGCCCCGGGTGACGACGTGGTCAACGGCGTCCCCGTGCGCAGGTTTCCGGTGCGCCGGGAGCGCGACCCGGACGACTTCGGCCGCCGGTCGCACCAGGTCTTCGAGAAGCGCCACTCGATCCGCGACGAGCTGGACTGGCTCGACTCGGAAGGACCGACCAGCCCCGCACTGCTCGCCCACCTGCATCGCGCCGCCGCGACCTACGATTTCATCGTTTTCTTCAGCTATCGCTACCACCATGCGTATCACGGCGTCCGCGCGGCCCCGTCGCGAGCCGTGCTCGTCCCGACCGCCGAACGCGATCCGGCGCTCGGGCTCGCGACCGCCGCGCGCACGTTCAGGAACGTGCGCGCCCTCATGTACAACTCGCACGAGGAACGGGCGCTCATCCAGGGCGTGTCGGACAACCGGCACGTCCCGGGCGTTATCGTGGGCGTGGGCTCCGACGTCCGCGAGGACGCAACCGCCGCGCGATTCCGGGCGCGGAGCGGGATCAAGGGGCCTTTCGCGCTCTACGTGGGGCGGATTGACGAGAACAAGGGCTGCACCGAGCTGTTCGACTACTTCAGCCGCTACGCCGGCCAGGTCTCCCAGCGGCTGCAACTGCTGCTCGTCGGCAAACCGGTGATGGCCGTTCCGTCGCACGAGCGGATCCGCCACCTCGGGTTTCTGTCCGACGAGGAGAAGTACGACGCGCTGGCCGCCGCCGACGCGCTGCTGATGCCGTCCTACTACGAGAGCCTGTCGATGGTCACCCTCGAGGCCTGGGCCATGCGCATCCCCGTGCTGGCCAACGGCCGCTGCGACGTGCTGCGGGGCCAGGTCATCCGGGCGAACGCCGGGCTGTACTACGAGTCGTACGACGAGTTCGCCGAGGCGCTGCACCTTCTGGAAACGAATCGCGGCCTGCGCCGCGCGCTGGGCGCGAACGGGCGCGCGTACTTCGAGCGGCACTACACCTGGGACGTCGTCGAGAACAAGTACCTCGCGATGCTGGAGCGCCTGGCGCGAGCGGACGAGGACGGCTGCCGGGCGCGGCGCGAACCGGAACCGGGCTGGCTGCGCCGGCGCCGGCGCGTGCTGCCGCCGGCGCGCGAAGTGGTCGACACGCTGCCGGCGGGACCGGCGGCCGCGACGTGGGAAGCGGGCGCCGATTCGGTTCCCGACGGCGGCGCGCCCCGGGCGGACGAACGATGACGGGACGCAGCGCCGCGGTCCACCAGGTCCTGGCAACGCTCGGCTACGGCGACGCGATCGGCAACGAGGCCCTCGGGATTCAGCGCGTCCTGCAGGACGCCGGATACCGGTCGCGGATCTACGTGGAGACGGCGGATCCGCGGCTGGAGGACCGGACCGAGGACTATCGTTGCCTGGTCGACGACAGCCACGCGGACAACATCCTGATCCATCACTTCTCCATCGGCTCCCGCGCCTCGCGGGTCGCGTTCGCGTTGCCGGATCGGATGATCCTCGTCTATCACAACATCACGCCCGCCCACTATTTTCTCGATGCCCGCCCCTTCATCGCCAGGCAGTGCTACACCGGCCGGCGCGAGCTCGGCGCCTACGCGGCGCGCTGCGACCTGGCGCTCGGGGACTCGGAATTCAACCGGGTCGAGCTCGACGCGCTCGGATTCCCCCGCACCGGCGTGCTGCCGGTCGTGCCGGACTTCTCCCACCTGGACGTCACGCCGCACCCGTGGCTGGCGCGGCAGTTCGACGACGATTCGACGAACATCCTCTTCGTGGGCCGGATCATTCCGAACAAGCGGATCGACGACGTCATTCGCTTCTTCCACGCGTACCGCAGCCGCTACAACCCGGCGTCGCGGCTCCTGCTCGTCGGCTCCCACACGCTGTTCGACGACTACCGAGCCTCGATCGCCCATCTCATCCGGCGACTCGGCGCCCCGAACGTGCACCTGATCGGCCACGTGACGAACGAGGAGCTGACCGCGCTCTACGACGTCGCCGACCTCTTCCTCTCGGCAAGCGAGCACGAGGGATTCTGTGTCCCGCTGATCGAGGCATTCCACAAGCGGATCCCGGTGATCGCCTTCGCGGCGGCGGCGGTTCCCGCGACGATGGACGGCGGAGGAATCCTCTACGAACACAAGGAGCCCAGGCACGTCGCCGCGCTGATCAACGCCGTGCTCACCGACCCGGCGCTGGAGGACGAAGTCCTCGCGTCGCAGGACGAGGCGCTCGACCGGCTGCGCGCACGGGACTTCGCCGGCACGCTGCTCGGATTCGTCGAGCGCGTTCGCGCGGCGCCGCGCCTGCCGCCGTGCCGCGTGGCTCCGGACTTCTGGAAGCAGCTCGATCTCTACGAGCGCCTCGAGGAGCTGAAGATCTTCAGGCCGTCGGTATTCCGGGCGCTTCCC
>JAGWAH010000022.1:18319-39141 GCA_021296515.1 Acidobacteriota bacterium
CTGGACTCGACGGCATGACGGGGATGCGGCGTTGGTGATCAACCAGTGGCTGCCGGCGGCGCACCGCGGAGACGCGGTCGGCGACAGCGCGCGCGGCGTCCGCGATCTGCTGCGGCGCAAGGGCCACGAAGCGGACATCTTCGCCCTGTCGATAGACGCCGATCTCGGCGATGAAATCCGCCCTTTCACCGATCCGGCGGCCAGCCGCGGCGACATCACGGTGCTGCACTTCGCCGTGCCCTCTCCGCTGACCGAGGCGCTGACCACGTTGCGGGGACGGCGGGTGCTCCAGTACCACAACGTCACGCCGGCGCATTTCTTCGCGCGGTACGACGCGGGCATCTTCGGTATCGCCGCACGCGGCCGGACCGAGCTGCAGACGCTGCCGGGCCGCATCGATCTGGCGCTCGGCGATTCCGAGTACAACCGCCGCGAGCTGGCGGCCCTTGGATTCTCGAGGACCGGCGTGATGCCCATACTGGTCGACACCGAGCGGCTTACGAACGCCCCGCCCCTGCCCGCGCTCGAGAGCACGCTCGACGACGGCCCGACCAACATACTGTTCGTTGGGCGCATCGCCCCCAACAAGAAGCTGGAAGACCACATCCGGCTCGCCGAGCACTACAAGCGCTACGTCGACTCCGACTATCGCTTCATCTTCGTCGGCCGGACGAACGCGGTGCCGCGCTACCACTCGACCCTGCTGGCTCTCATCGCCGAGTACGACATGCCGCCCGGACGCTTCCTCTTCACCGGACAGGTGCCCGACGTCGAGCTGGCGGCCTACTACCGCACGGCGAGCGCCTACGTCTCGCTCAGCGAGCACGAGGGGTTCTGCGTGCCGCTCGTCGAGGCCATGGCCACCGGCGTGCCGATCCTTGCCTTCGGCGCGGCCGCCGTTCCGGAGACCCTGGGAGGCGCCGGCATCTGCTTCACGCCCAAGGACCTGGAGCGCGCCGCCGAGCTGCTTGGGCTCCTGGTGTACGATGACGAGTTGAGATCGTCGGTAATCGCCGGTCAGAGGCAACGATTGGCCGACTTCAGCACGGCACGCACCGCCCGCGCCCTCGACCGGATGATCGAGTCACTGTCCGCGTGAAGATCGCCTTCATCGTCCAACGGTACGGAACCGAGATCATCGGCGGTTCCGAGTATCTCTGCCGGCTCGTGGCGGAACGGCTCGCCGCGCGGCACGACGTCGAGGTCCTGACCACGTGCGCCCGCGACTACGTCACCTGGGCGAACGAGTACCCCGAGGGCGCCGATCGCATACGCGGCGTGACCGTGCATCGCTTCGCCAACGATCGGACCCGTGACATCGAGAGCTTCAACGAGTACTCGGACTGGATCTACTCCAACCCGCACGGCGCCGACGACGAGCTCGAATGGCTGCAGCGACAGGGCCCCTGGTGCCCGGCGCTGATCGAGCATCTCGAGCGGCGCCACACCGGTTACGACGCGCTGATCTTCTTCACCTACCTCTACGCGCCGACGGTGCTCGGTCTGCGCGTGGATCCACGGCGCAGCATTCTGGTGCCGACCGCGCACGACGAACCCGCGATTCGACTCGGCATCTACCGCGACGTCTTCGGCGCACCGGCCGGCATGGCCTACAACACCGACGTCGAGCGGGCGTTCGTGCGGAGCCGTTTCCGCGTCGGCGCAATGGCGGAAGCGACGATCGGATGCGGCGTGGACCTGCCGCCGCAGTTCACGACCGGCATCCACGAACCCGATTCCGACGAAACGACCACCGAGCCCGACGTCGATCCGCGACGGGCGAGCGCGGCCGCGTTTCGGCGCCGGCACCGGCTCTACGAGCCCTTCGTGCTGTACGGCGGCCGCATAGATCCCGGCAAGGGCTGCGAGGAGCTGATCGCGCACTTCAGCAGCTACGCGGACAGCCGGGGAGACGCCGTCCTGGCCCTGATGGGCGTCAAGTTGATGCGGATTCCGGAAGCGCCGTTCATTCGGTTCGCCGGCCGGCTGCCGGAGGCCGAACGCCTGGAGGCGCTGCAGGCGGCCACGGTGGTGGCCGTGCCGTCGCCCTACGAGAGCCTGTCCCTGCTCGCCCTCGAGGCGTTCGCGGTGGGCACCCCGGTGCTCGCCAACGCGCGCAGCGAGGTCGTGCGCGAGCACTGCCAGCGCAGCAACGCAGGTCTCTACTACGCCGATCGCGACGAGTTCGTCGAGTGTCTCACGCTGCTGATCGGGGATGCGAACCTGCGCGAGGCGCTCGGTCGCAACGGGCAGGAGTACGTCAGGGCCCACTACGAGTGGGACGTCATCCTGCGCAAGTACGATCAGCTCATCGAGGGTGTGGCCGCCGAACGCCCGGTCCGCGCGCGGCGCTCGCGCCGCGGCAAACCGAGAGGGCCGCGGAAACGGTAGACGGGCCTCAGTCGGCGCGGCTCAGACGCCTGTCGAACGCCTCCACCAGGTCGGACATCAACGGTGCGGACCGTGAGCCCGCCGGCCCGGGGTCCGTGCTGCCGGCGGCGGCACGGACTCGGGCGGAAGCGGCGGCGCCGGTGCGAGACGCGCGCGCCCGGATTCCGTGGCGCTTGATCATCTCGTTGAGCGTCGTCGGCTTGACCCGCAGCAGCTCCGCGGCGCGCTTCTGCACCCCGCCGGCCGCCTCGAGCGCACGGACGATCAACCGCACCTCCATGTCGTCGATGATCTTGCGGAAGGGAATGCCGTCCGGCGGCATGTCGAAGTGCGGCAGTTGGAACGACGGCGACGCCTTGACGACATCGGGCACCAGCTCGGGACCGATCTGGCGCTTGACCGTGAGCACCGCCGCCCGCTCGATCACGTTCTCCAGCTCCCGCACGTTGCCGGGCCAGTGATACGCCTCGAGAAGCTGCATGGCGTCCGGCGTCAGCTCCAGATCGGGCTTGTTGTTCTCCTTGCCGTACTTCGTGAGGAAGCTCCGCGCCAGCAGAGGCACGTCCTCGAGCCGCTCGCGCAGGGGCGGCAGATCGATGGCAATCACGTGGAGCCGATAGTAGAGATCCTCGCGGAACGATCCGTCCTCGACCATCTGCTGCAGGTCCACGTTCGTGGCGGCGATGATGCGAACATCCACCTTGATGGTGTCGAGGCCCCCCAGACGCCGGAACTCGCGCTCCTGGATCACCCGCAACAGCTTCGCCTGGGTCTCGAGCGGAACCGTCCCGATCTCGTCGAAGAAGATGCTCCCGTTGTCGGCCATCTCGAACAGGCCCTTCTTGGCGCTGACCGCCCCGGTGAAGGCGCCCTTGACGTGCCCGAAGAGATTCGATTCCAGTAGATCCGGAGGCAGGCTGCCCGAGTTGACCGTGACGAACGGCCGCCCGGCTCGCGGCGAGTTGGCGTGGACGGCGCGCGCCACGAGCTCCTTGCCGGTGCCGCTCTCTCCGGAGACGAGAATGGTGGCGCGGCTGGGCGACGCCTGCGCGATGATCTCGAAAACGCTCCGGATACGCGGACTGTGACCGATGATGTCGCTGAACCGTCCCGCCTGCGCCCGGAGGTTCTGGCGCAGCACACGGTTCTCGCTCATCAGCCGCTGCTGCGCCACGGCGTTGCGCACGACGAGCAGCACGTCGTCGTTCTTGAACGGCTTCTCGATGAAGTCGAAGGCGCCTCGCTTGAACGCCTCGCGCGTGTTCTTCGACGTGCCGAAAGCAGTAATCATGATCACCGGGGGCGCATCGTCGAGCCCCCTGATCTCCTCGAGGACCGCGAGCCCGTCCTTTCCCGGCATCATGACGTCCAGCAGCACCGCATCGAACGTTCCCGCCCGCGCCTGTTCCACCCCCTCCTGCCCCGACGCCGCGAGCCGTATGCGGCACCCCTGCCGCTCCAGCAGGGAGTGGAGGATCTCCCGCATGATTGCTTCGTCGTCGACGACCAGGAGCGAAGCTCCGTTCAGCATGCAACAGCCTCGTGATCAGTGGGCGGCCTCGGTGGCCGGCGTCCGGTCAGGGACGGCGAGCGGCAGGGTCAGTATGAACCGCGACCCGTGCCCGGGCCGGCTCGCGCACGCGATGGTCCCCTGATGCTCCTGCACGACGCCGTAGGTCACCGACAGTCCGAGACCGGTTCCCCGACCGACGGCCTTGGTCGTGAAGAACGGATCGTATATCCGTGAGAGATGTTTCGACGAGATGCCGGAACCCGTGTCGGCCACCTCGATGACGGCGCTCTCGCCCTCCACCCGGCTGCTCACCGTCAACCATCCGCCGCTCGGCATCGCGTCGCGGGCATTGAGAAACAGGTTGAGAAAAACCTGCTGCATCTTGAACTCGATGCCGCGAACCACCGGCGGAGGGGCGGCCAGCTCGCGCCGCACCTTGATGTTGCCGGCTTCGAACTGATGCTCGAGCAGCACCAGGACATCGCCGACCACCACGTTGATGTCGACCGGTCCGGTCGTATCCGTCCGACCCGGCCGCGCCAGATTCAGCAACCCGTTGACGATCCGGGCCGCCCGGAACGTCTGCCGTTCGATCTTCTCCAGCAGCCGTGTCCGCGGATCCTCGGGATCCGCATCCTCGAGCAGCATCTGGGTGAAGCTCGAAATCCCGGTCAACGGCGTGTTTACCTCGTGTGCGACGCCGGCGGCGAGCAACCCGATGGAGGCCATCTTCTCGGAGAGCTGCAACTGCTCTTCGAGCTGTACGCGGGCGGTGCTGTCGACCACGATGAGCATCGTCCCGCTGATTCGTCCGCTTGGCGTCAGCAGCGGCGCCGTGGCGGCCTTCACCCGCAACCTCCGTCGCTCGCTGTGCCGGGAGAGCAGCGGTACGCGGTAGAGCTCGGCGCCCTCCGGTCGTTCCATGCGCGCGGCGTTCAGACGGCCGATGAAATCCGAGTCGAACATCTCGTCCAGCGACCTGCCGATCGCCTCGGCGCGGGGCACGCCGTGCAGGCGCTCGAACCCGGCATTCCAGCGCAGGATCCGGTCATCGAGGTCCAGCACGGCAAGTCCGTCGCTCAGCGACTCTATGATGTCCTCGCTGAACTGCCGCATGCGGTCGAGCTCGCCCGCCTTCTCCCGCAGCCGGCCGTAGAGGCGCCCGTTCTCCAGCGCGGTCGCCACCTGTCCGGCCACCGCGGCCAGCAACGCCATGTCCTCGCTGCTCAGGGGCTCGCCGCTGCCCTTGCGTCCCAGGGCCATCACCGCGATGGTCCCCTCCTCGGAGATGCACGGCACGAAGTAGTACAGACCCTGGTCCTGCCAGAACGCCGCGTCGCCGGGCGCACATTCCCAGCGGTCGCCCGGGTCGTCGAGCAGTGCGGTGTGCCGGCCGATCATCCGCTGTCCGATGCTCGAGGCGCGAGACAGACTCGGCGGCGCCGCGTCGAACCCGACCCAGCGAAGCGGGCAGAAATCGTTGTCCGCGAACCCGGTCTCGCCGCCGGCCGGATCGCGACCGAGCAGCAGCACCATCCGGTCGAGCCCGAGCGTCTCCACGACCCGGGCGACCAGCCGGTCGCTCAGCCGCTCGAGATCCAGATCGGAGTTCAGATCGCGCGCGAATCGGGTGAGGGCGCGGCGATAGTCGAACCGCTCCCGATAGTAGGCGCGGTCGAGCATCGTCTGAATGGCCCTCTTTACCGGCCCCGCCAGCAGCACGACGACCGCCGTCGCCAGCAGGGCGATGGTCGAGCTGTGCTCATCGGCCTCGTCGAGGAAAACCTCGGTGGCCAGACTCTCCAGCCCGAGATAGATGACCACCATCGCCGCCACGACCGCCGCCCAGCCCACGCTCCGCTTGACGATGACCTCGACGTCGCGGAGGCGGTAGCGGACGATCGCGGACGCGAAGGCCAGCGGGATCAGGCCGAGAGGGACCGCGGTCAGCTCGATTGCGCCGGCTGGATCGAAACCGAGCGCGTAGGGTACCGCGTACGCCAACGTGAAGGGCAGGCCGCCGAGCACCGCACCCGACACGATCCAGCGAAGCTGCCGCCTTGATGTGCCGGAGCTCACGCGGCGGAGACCGGCGACCATCGCCGCCAGCCCCCCCAGCGTGCACGCCGCGAGGTAGAGGTGCTGCAGGCTCCAGACCCGCTCGACGACCTGCAGGAAGCCTGCCCCGTCCTGCGGACCGAGCACGGCCGCCGCCTGCATGAGGCCGAGCACGACCGCCGGTGCGTACACGAGGGGCAGGACGGCATGCCCGAACCGGCGGCGAGGCCGGCCCGGGGTACGGTCCGGAAACACCAGGGCGAAGTGCATGAAGAGCGGGGCCAGCAACAGGATGGCGACTTCGTCCGCCCAGAAGAAGATCCAGTCGAGACGGTCGTCCCGACCGGTGTACGAGAACGCGAACACTCCGAAGAACGCGACGGTCAACCAGAAGAAATGGAGCGATGCCTGATGCCCCGGTCGCTGGACCCGGACCGCCGCGCCCACGAGCAGACCGAGCAGTCCAACCAATGCAAGCACGAAGTAGGTGGACAGCGAGACAGCGGAGGTCCTCTCCAGCGAAACGGTGTGCAGCCGCTCCTCGCTGAGGCGCAGCAGCGTGTAGTCGAGCCTCTCCCCCTCGGCGACGGTCCGCAGCAGGCGCCGCAGGTCTGCGCGGCGTTCAATCGGCTCGCCCCGGACGGCGAGAAGCAAGTCGCCCGCTTCGATCCCCGCCCGCGCCGCCGGCGAATCCGGTTCTACGGCCGAGGAGACCAGACCGTCCGCGCTGTCCGTCCAGAGGACGCCGTCGTCGACGTCCCCGCCGCCGGCGCGTACGACCGCGTTGGCCACGGCCAGGCACACCAACGCGGCAACGACGCCCACGGCCAGCAGAGCGCGGCCCCACTCCCCCCGATAGCGGCGATAGCTCGCCTCGCGATCAACCCGCGTCATGACAGCCAGAAACCGAGCCTTGCAAACCACGCGCCATGCCTGGAATCACAACGCAGGCGCATGCCGCGCATGGGTGCTGATTCCCGAGACGTCGCGATGGATGCAGGAAAATGGACTCCGCGATCCAATACCATGGATCATGCAGTCTACTGCCGGCGCGGCATCAGTTAGAAGTGCACGACCAGACCGCCGACGAGTTGCCGCGGCGGGTCGACGACCAGCAACTCGTCGTAGACCGACGCACCCGGGGCCTGCTCGTGGAAGAGGCTGCGCACGGCCACCAGCAACTCCCAACTGCTTCCCTCGACCGGCGCGAAGGGCAGGGCCTGCGTGACCTGCACGTCGAAGCGGGTGTCGAGACCGGAGACGGCGCCCTCGTGGACGGGCCGCGAGAATGCCGTGCTGAAGCGGCACCGCGCGGCCACCCGCGTGGAGGTCTCGGGGATCTCGGCCTCCAGCGTCGCCGTCACGTCGTGGAAGTTCTCCCTGCCGCTTCGGAACCACTCAACCGCCGGCTCGGCGATGCTCCCGGCTCCCGGCGGCGTCCATTCCGCGCGAACGACGCGGTAGTCGACCGCGCCCCGCAGCCGCTCCTCGATCTCGTGCGTGAGGGACATTCCCCAGCCGTCCACGTCGACACCGCCGGCGGCAGTCAGATAGTAGTGCCCGCCGGACGCCGGCAGGGAGCCGGGCGGCGCATGAACGCCCGGCGCGAACATCGCCATGAGCTGACCGTCGACGGCCTGCCTGAAACGCCGGACGCCGATGACGGAGCGCTCTCCGAGGTCGTGCTCGATGCCTGCCTCGACGTGCCGGACCTGCTCCGCGTGCAGAGCGTGGGAATCCGAGAGCGACGTGTACGTCCGCTCCGGCGGCAGCCATACGCCGTCGAGAGGCGGCAGGAACTGCTCTCCGCCGGGCGCGGTCATGTTCCGCGACAGGACTACCCGCACCCGGGTCCGGTCGATCGGCGACAGCGTGACGCCGGCCCGCGGGCTCAGCAGTCGCGCGTCGTCCAGGTACCCGTAGTGCGCGAGCTCGGCGCCGTAGCCGACCTCGAGGGCCGGAGAAACCGTCCACGTGTCGACCGCATCGATGCGTCCCACCTCACGGCTGGGAATGCCCGCATCGACCGGCCGGGCGCCGTCGAGGCGCAGGTCGGCGGCAGCCGCGTGCGCCTGCCGGCTGTACGAGATCGCCACTCGCACGTCGTGATCCGGTTGCGGCGCCGCGGCGTACCAGCCGGCGATTGCCCACGAGGAGGTCTCGCCGGTCGTCATGTCGACGGTGCCTCGCAGCGCCCAGTCGGCGGGTCCCGACGGCGCCACGGACACGTAGGCCACCTGTCCGGGCCACGCGTCGGAAGGCCAGAAGAAGCTGGGTCCGGCCAGCGTCGCCCGTGTCAGAAGCTGAACCTCGCCCGAGATCGGAAGCCCGGGCAGGCCCGCCAACGGAGGCCCCAGCGACGCCCGGCCGGCCGTCCAGCGCTCGGAGACGTTGCCGGCCCCGCCCGCACCGGGAGCGCGGGCCCCGTCCCCCTGCACGAGGGACGCGCCGGTCAGCCGATCCTTGAGCACGCTGCGCCGCGCGCGGCGCAGCCGCCACATCTTCGGGGACCGCTGCCGGCCACCGGGCTCCGTCAGCCCCGAGTCGGAATCCGACGCGTCCGGTGACGAGGAGCCGGCGGCCTCTGGGGCCGCTTCCTCGGAGAACGGCGGCGTGTCCTCCGCGGCGGGGACTGGCGCCATCGGAACATTGCCGAACTGGAACCCACCGCCCGCGAGCCGAATCTCACGGGTCTCCTCCAGGGCGCGTCCCCCGAGCACCAGAGGCGCGAAGAGCGCTTCGCCGGGCGTCAACTGCACGAAGCGCCGGGCGCCGGGCGGATGCGTTCGAATCAGGTAGCGCCCGGCCGGAAGCGCATCGAAGCGGAAACGCCCCGCGGAATCGGAAACGGCGAGGGAAGACCCGCCCGGTCCGGACAGGGAGACGAGGACCTCCCCGGCTGGAACTCCATCCGCGGTGGTGACCACCCCGGCGAGCTCGCCCGTGGAGGCCGCAGGCCCGTCGGCGACGGACTGCGGCGAGCCTCCCCGCTCCTCACCCGCCGCAACCGCCGGGGCCGCGGACCCGAGCAGCGGAACGATACCGGCGACGACGAGGAGCATGCGGGCCATGTGTGTTCGCAAGCGCGCCCCGCCCGACTGCCGGCCGGGAACGCACCGACGCCTCCCTAGGTTTCCAGCACGGTGAACATCAGGTTCTCGATGATCTCCGCCGAGTTCGTATTGTCGGTGACCTTGATCTCCAAGCGGTAGTCCCCGGCCGGGAAGAGCGACAGGGGCACCGTCTGCCCCGCCACGATCTGGTGGCCGAGCGTCACGTCGAAAGCGGCCGGAAGCGTCTGGCCGTTGAACTGCTGCGGATTCGTCCGGTTGAAGTACTCTTCGCCGCCCGATGACCGCAGATGGAAGGTGTACTCGATCGTGATGTCCGGCTTCGATCCGTCGGCGAGACCCGGGTTGTAGACGAGGAAGATGAGCGACAGCTCCGCCTGCTTGGCGAACTCCTGATCGAACTTCGGAATGATGCGGGTGGCGCCGAGGCTGTACGGGCTGAGAATCTGCTCGTCCGGCGTCAGCGGCGCCGCGAGCGGCTCGACGACCTCGGGCAGGATGAGCGTGCTCAACTGCAGCCGGCCGTCCCAGAGGTCGGGAACGTCCACGCGCTGGCGCAGCAGCATGACCGGCCCGCGGTCGTCATCGTCCGATTCCTCGCCCATGCTCTGCTGGATCGCCACGTAGACGTCGTACGCCCCGCCCGGCGCGGTGAACGCCCGGCTGATTCGAACCCGATCGTCGTCGCCCGGCGTCACGCTCGCGAAGTACGCATCCTCGAAGATCGCGTCCTCATCGCCCGGCTCGGCCACGAACAGGTACATCGACACCATCGGCGATTCGACCTTCGCCGCGTCTATCGACAACGTGAAGGGTACGTACGCGTTGCCGTCGGTACCCTTCAGGAAGTCCGGCTGCAGCTCGAAGGGGTCGGTGTCGGGAACGATCTCGCCTTCCACGGCGGCGTTGATCGCTTCCAGCAACCCTCGAAGCTCGTCGCGCTGCCAGTCTTCCAGATCCTGCGCGTCAGTTGCTGGCGGCAGTACCGTCGTCAGCAGTGCAACCGCGGCACACGCTGCCAGGACTCTCGTGCGCCGGGCAATGGCATTCATGGATAAGCATCTCCCTAACGGGTTGACTCAGGGGTTAACCAAGTGATCATAAGCGACCGCGATCCCGAAGTCAAAGCCGGCAGGAACGCCGCAAAGCGCTGATTCGAAAACAGTTACGTGCACCGTTGCCAAGCGTAGGGCATGCTATCATCCGCGTTTTCCCCGTCACGTCATGTCCGATACTCGCTGCCCGCCGGTAGTTCTCGTCGTCCTCGACGGCTGGGGCATCAGCCCTGATCGCGAGCACAACGCAATCGCGCAGGGCCCAACCCCGACCTACACCGAGCTCCTGGAACGCTTTCCGCACGCTTCGCTCGTCACGAGCGGCAAGGCGGTGGGCCTGCCGGCGGGACAGATGGGCAATTCCGAGGTCGGTCACATGAACCTCGGCGCGGGACGCGTCGTCTATCAGGATCTGTCGCGCATCGACAAGAGCATCCGTGAGGGCGATTTCTTCGCGAACCCGGCCCTGGTCGCGGCCATGAGCCGTTGCGCCGGCGACCGGCACGCCCTGCACCTCGTGGGTCTGGTCTCGCAGGGCGGCGTCCACAGCCACCTCCGGCATCTGGTGGCGCTCGTCGAGCTCGCGCGGCGGCAGAAGGTGGAGCGGTTGTTCCTCCATGCGCTCACCGACGGTCGCGACACCGCGCCCACGGCGGCGGCCGAAGACGTGACGGCGGTGGAGCGCACGCTGGCGGACGCGGGAGTGGGACGCATCGCGACCGTCATCGGCCGCTACTACGCGATGGATCGCGACCGGCGCTGGGATCGGACCCGTCGCGCGTACGCGGCAATGACCGCGGGCATCGGCCGCGCGGCCCGGGACGCCTCCGCGCTCATCCGGGACGCCTACGCCGCGGGTACCACCGACGAGTTCCTGACCCCGGGCGTCGTGGTGGACGGCGGCGGGCTGCCGATCGGCTCCCTGCGCGACGGCGACTCCCTCGTCTTCTTCAACTTCCGTGCGGACCGGGCGCGGCAATTGACCCGGGCCCTCGCGTTCGACGAGGCCGCGTTCGACGGGTTCGAACGGCCGCAACGCCCGGCGCTCGCGGTGACGACGATGACCGAGTACGACGCGACGTACGGCCTGCCCACGGCCTTCGATCCGCCGTCCTTCTCGGGAAACGTGGCCGAGGTCCTGGCGGACGCCGGCCGGACCAATCTGCGGCTGGCGGAGACGGAGAAGTACGCCCACGTCACGTACTTCTTCAACAGCGGCGAGGAGCGCGCGTACGCCGGCGAAGAGCGCATCCTGATTCCGTCGCCCAAGGTGCCGACGTACGACCTGCAGCCGGAGATGAGCGCGGCCGGCATCACGGACACGCTGGTCGAGGACGTCGAGCAGGGGCGTCACGACGTGATCGTGTGCAACTTCGCCAACGCCGACATGGTGGGGCACACGGGCAATTTGGACGCCGCGGCCCGTGCCGTCGCGACGCTCGACGGCTGTCTGGCCCGCATCGCCGCCGCCGTCACCGGAGTCGGCGGCACGGTGATCGTGACGGCCGATCACGGCAACGCCGAACAGATGTGGGATGCGGAACGAAAGGGACCGCACACGGCGCACACCTGCAACCCGGTCCCGGTGCTGCTGATCGACAAGGCGCTCTCGAGGACGCGCCACGTACTTCGGGACGGATCGTTGCGGGACGTGGCCCCTACGCTCCTGAACATCGCCGGCGTCGACATACCACGCGAGATGACCGGCCGCGACCTCCGTACCTGGACCGACTGACTGCCCGCGGCCGGCCCGGCGATCAGCCGCCCGCCTGACCGGGCTGGTCGCTCTCGCCCGCGGCAATCCGAAGCGCGCGCAGAAACCGCCGGTCGTTCGGCGTCATGCCGCCGAGGGGTTCGTCGTCCTCGTCCGCCTCGGCGGGATGATCCGCCCTGCCGGCCGCCACTGGCAAGCCGCCCCGGCTCCCGAACCCGATCTCGGTCTCCAGCGACACGCGCATCTCGTACCCCGCCGCGCGGGCTCTCTCGCGGCACGCCTCGACCTCGGGGTCCTGGGCCACCGCGGCGCCGATGGCCTCGGCGAGCTCGCGCGCGAGACGGTTCACGACGTCGCTCATCCTGCTACCTCCTCGCCGCACGGGCCAGCCATGCGCGGGGTACCGTTGCCGACAGCACTCTTGGAACGTGAAACCAGCCGGGCGAGGACCACCAGCGGCATGGAGAGAGGATGCAACCCCAGCGATTCTAGACACGGCCGGACGCCGTGTCAACCTGAGAACCACGGCATATGGAGGCTGTTGCTCGTGACCCCACTACATCCTGTAGCCGGACCCAGACCATGGGACCGCCCGCCCCGGCGCTGGTAGAATCCCTCCGCATGCCGTACCACGTCGAACGCCCGAATCCGGACCCCGGCGAGGCCCCCGACCGGCTCGGCACGCCGGGCAGCTTCCCGTTCACGCGGGGCATCCACCCGACGATGTACCGCGGCCGGCTCTGGACGATGCGGCAGTACGCCGGCTTCGGCACGGCGGCCGAGTCGAACCGCCGCTATCGCTACCTGCTCGATCGGGGCGTTACCGGCCTGAGCGTCGCCTTCGATCTGCCGACGCAGATCGGCTACGACTCGGATCACCCGCTCGCGGCGGGAGAGGTGGGCCGGGTGGGGGTGGCCATCGACTCGCTCGAGGACATGTCGCGGCTCTTCGACCGCATCCCGCTGGACCGCGTGTCGACCTCGATGACGATCAACGCGACGGCCATCATCCTGCTCGCGCTGTACGTCGCCGCGGGACGGCGCCAGGGCGTCGATACGCGCGGGCTGGCGGGCACCGTGCAGAACGACATCCTGAAGGAGTACGTGGCGCGCGGCACCTACATCTACCCGCCGCGGGCCTCCCTGCGCGTCGTCACCGACGTGGTCTCGTTCTGCGAGCAGGAGCTCCCGCGCTGGCACCCGATCTCCATCAGCGGCTACCACATCCGCGAAGCGGGATCGACGGCGGCCCAGGAGATCGCGTTCACGTTCGCCCACGCCCAGGCCTACGTGCAGGCGGCCCTGGATCGCGGGCTCGACGTGGACTCGTTCGGCAGCCGCCTGTCGTTCTTCTTCAACGCGCACAACGACTTCCTCGAAGAGATCGCGAAATTCCGCGCCGCCCGCCGGCTCTGGGCCACATTGATGCGCGACCACTTCGGCGCCACCGCGCCGCGGGCTCAGCAACTGCGGTTCCACACCCAGACGGCCGGCAGCACCCTGACCGCGCAGCAGCCGGAGAACAACATCGTGCGCGTGGCGCTGCAGGCGCTGGCCGCGGTGCTCGGCGGCACGCAGTCTCTCCACTGCAACGGCCGCGACGAGGCGCTCGGGCTGCCGACCGAGGAGGCCGCGCAGATCGCGCTGCGCACGCAGCAGATCATCGCCGGCGAGACCGGGGTAACGGATACGGTCGATCCCGTCGGGGGCGCATGGACGATCGAAGCGCTCACCGACCGGCTGGAAGCCGAGGCGGTCGCGCTGCTCGGGCGCATCGACGAGCGGGGGGGCGTGCTCGCCGCCATCGAGTCCGGCTTCATCCAGGCGGAGATCCAGGAGGCCGCCTACCGCGCGCAGCAGGCGGTCGACGCCGGCGACGCGGTAGTGGTCGGCGTCAACCGTTTCGCCGCCGAGGAGACGGCGCCGATCGAGACCCACCGGATCGACCCGCAAATCGAAACGGAACAGGCGGCGCGCGTCGGCGCTCTGCGCGCCGCGCGCGACCCGCAGGCGGCGCGGAACGCGCTCGCCGCGGTCGGGCGGGCGGCGCGGGACGGGACGAACCTGGTCCCCCCGATCATCGCGGCCGTCGAGGCGCTGGCCACCGTCGGGGAGGTTTCCGACACGCTGCGCGGCGTCTTCGGCGAGTACCGGGCCGCCGACTGAGCGCGACCTGCGGTCGCGTTGGGAGTTTTCGCTGGCGCGAAAACTCCGGCGCGACCGATTCCCGGCGCGGCGCGACCGATCAGGTGACCGCAGGAACAGCGGCGGCGGCCTTCGTCGCGTCGTCCAGTGCTATCGCGCCGTCCCTGATTTGAATGACCCGGTGGGCGTGCCGAGCCACTTCCGGCTCGTGGGTGATTAGCAGGATCGTGTTGCCCCCGCGGTGCAGCCCTTCGAGGACCGCCATGATCTCGATGCCGGTCTTCGAGTCGAGGTTGCCCGTGGGCTCGTCGGCCAACACGAGGGAGGGATTGTTCACCAGCGCGCGGGCTATCGCCACCCGCTGGCGCTGCCCCCCGGAGAGCTCGTTCGGCCGGTGGCTCATCCGATCGTCGAGCTCCACCAGGCTGAGCGCGGCGGTCGCCCGCTCGTGCCGGACCGCCGCCGGCACACCCGCATAGATCAGGGGCAGCTCGACGTTGTGCAGCGCGGAGGCCCGCGGCAATAGGTTGAACGTCTGGAAAACGAACCCGATCTCCTGGTTCCGGATGCGCGCGAGGTCGTCGTCGTTCATCCGGCTGACGTCCTTGCCGTTCAGCAGGTACTCGCCCCGCGTCGGCGTATCGAGACAGCCGATGAGGTTCATCAGCGTCGACTTGCCCGACCCGGAGGGCCCCATGATGGCGACGAACTCGCCGCGCTCGATGTCGACCGACACGCCGCGCAGCGCATGGACCTCCTCGGTCCCCATCCGGTAGGTCTTCCAGAGATCGCGCGTGTAGATCAGCGGCATCGGCTCGAATGTCGGTGTGCGGCTCCCCCGTGTCTCATGCCGGTGGAGGCACTAGCACCACTGACGCAGTGCGGGGTCCTCAGGTTCCCGGAAGCCTGCTCGGGAACGTCCGGCCCGGCGCCCGGCACGGCCCGGCGTCAGATGGGCGGCGGAGGAGGAGGCACGATCTCCGTGCCTCCGGGCGCGGCCGGCGGAGCCGACTTCCGGAAGAGGAAGGCGCCCAGCAGACCGCCCAGCGTCGAGAAGATCGCGCTGACGATCAGCATGGTGACGAACCCGATGAGGACTCTCAGCGCCACGCTGGACGACAACGCCTCGATGAGCTCGCGCACCTCCGGCGGCACGTCGAGAGTGCCGACCTCGAACATCCCCAGCGATCCCATCGCCATCTGGACCGGCACCGATACGACCGCGAAGATGACGGCCCCGGCCACCCCCGCCAGCAGCCCCGCGAGCGCCCCCTCGCCCGGATCGAGAGGCTCGGCCCGTTCCCGCTGCAGCAGCCACGCGGTGATCGCTCCCCCGCCGGTCACCCACAGGCAGCAGCAATTGCCCAGCTCGATGAGGGGCAGGGCCGACAGCACGCCGTTGAACGCGCCGCCGATCAGGATGGCCTGCATGCGGGTCAATCGTAGTACTCCAGGCCGAGGTGGGTGATCAACTCCTCGCCCCGCAGGTGGCGGAGCGTGTTCTTGAGCTTCATCAACTGGATGAACAGGTCGTGCTCCGGATAGAGGTCGCGGCGGTGAATGGGGCTCTTGAAGTAGAACGAGAGCCATTCCTGGATACCGCTCATGCCGGCGCGCGTCGCGAGATCGAGGAACAGCGCGACGTCCAGCACGATGGGCGCGGCGAGAATGCTGTCCCGGCAGAGGAAGTTGATCTTGAGCTGCATCGGGTAGTCGAGCCACCCGACCAGATCGATGTTGTCCCAGCCCTCCTTGTTGTCGCCCCGCGGCGGGTAGTAGTTGATGCGGACCACGTGGTGCAGGTCGTCGTAGAGCGTCGGGTAGAGCTCCGGCTGCAGGATGTGGTCGAGCACCGATTTCTTGCTCTCCTCCTTCGTCTTGAACGACTCCGGATCGTCGAGCACCTCGCCGTCGCGGTTCCCCAGGATGTTGGTGGAGTACCAGCCGGACACCCCCAGCAGGCGCGCCTTCAGTCCGGGGGCGACCATCGTCTTCATCAATGTCTGGCCGGTCTTGAGGTCCTTCCCCGCGAGCGGTGATCCGGTCTGCAGGGCCAGCTCCTCGAGCGCCGGCACGTCGGCGCTCAGATTGGGGGCCGCGTTGGCGTAGGGAATCCCCTCCTTGAGGGCGGCGTAGGCATAGATCATGCTCGACGGGATGGCGGGGTCCGACGCCTCGAGACCGCGCTCGAACGCCTCGAGCGACTGGTGGACGGGCGCCTCCTCCAGGTAGACCTCGGTGCTGCCGCACCAGACCAGGACGAGCCGCTCGACCCCCTGCGCCTCCCGAAACCGGCGGATGTCGGCCCGGAGCTGATCCGCGAGATCGCGCTTGCTGGCGCCTGACTTCACGTTCGGGCCGTCGAGCTTCTTCACATACGACTGATCGAAGACCGCCGGCCAGGGCTGTACCGCCTCGAGCTCCGGGCGGACCTGATCCAGCAGTCCGCGCCGCAGCACCTCGGCGTTGCACGCCGCCTGGTAGCAGTTGTCCTCGAAGATGTCCCAGCCGCCGAAGACGAGGTCGTCGAGGGCGGCGAGCGGAAGGAAGTCCTTGATCAGCGGCGAGCGCCCGTCGGTCCGCTTGCCGAGTCGGATCGTGCCCATCTGCGTGAGCGACCCGGTCGGCGCGGCGAGTCCCTTGCGGATGGCGTGGACACCGGCGATGAGGGTCGTGCTGACGGCACCGAGACCGGCGAGCAGAATCCCGAGGCGCCCCGTGGCCGGAGCGATCTGGCGGGAGCCTTGCACAGGCGGAGACTATATCATGGTGTTTTGGGCCTTGGCTTCCCCGTCGGCCGCTGCCGCCGGGCCGGGAAGCCGACTTGAGAATGCCCGGCGCGGGCGCCGGACACGGATGGGGCGACGCCAGTGTTCAAGCTGAGAAAAAGCGGAGGTCCACGCGACCTGGAAGTGTCGATGGTCGGTCTCAAGCTCGGTGCATCGGTACTGCAGCTCGGCGGCCGGGACGCGGTGCTGATCGCCGAGCTCGCCAAGGCGGTGGGCATAAGCGGCGAGGCGGGCGTCGTGGCGGAGACGGACGCCGAGTGCGACGGCGTGCGGCGCGCGGCGGAACGCGCCGGGGTGCTCGTGGAGGCCAGAACGGGCCGGCTCGGAGCGCTGCCCTGCGACCCCGAGTCGTTCGACGTGGTCGTGGCGCCCGACCTGCTCGGGAGCCTGCGCATGAACGAGCGCGTCCTGTGCCTCCAGCAGGCGCTCAAGGTGCTGCGGCCGAACGGCCGGTGCGTGGTGATCGAGGCGGCCCCGCGCGGCGGCCTCGGCGGCTTCTTCTCGCAGCGGGAGCTCGATCGGACCTACCTGCTGAACGGCGGGGCGGCCGGCGCGCTCGAGGCGGAGGGATTCCGGGCCGTGCGCCTGCTTGCCGAACGCGAGGGCAAGAGCTTCTTCGAGGGGACGAAATAGGGTGAGCGGTAATGTCCGTGCACCATCCGGCCCATACCGCCCGCTCGGCGCCCTGCGCGCCTGAGGTCTACTCGGCCGACGAGGTCGCGCACGCAGCCGGCGTCGACCGAAGCGTGATCCGCCGTCTGATCGCCGCCGGCGAGGTGGCGACCGTGGACGGCGTGTTCGTGGCCGAACGGGAGGTGGTGCGCGCCGCACGCCGGCTGCGGCGCGGGCCGATCTCCTCGATCCGCCCCGTCTTCGGAGGCGCCCTCCTCGACCGGGACCTCGGGGAATCCCCTTCCGGCGCCGTCTCGGCCGCCATGTCGACGCTGGCCCACGGCGCCCTCGTACCCCTGCTGGTCATGTTGACCGCGGTGCAGATGACGACGGCCGCCGATCGCGCGTCCGATGCCGACGGTCCCGCTCTCTCGCGCCTGGTGTTCGTGGCCGAGCCCGGACCGGGCGGCGGCGGTGGAGGAGGCGGGTTGCGGCAGCCGCTGCCGCCGCCGCGGGCGGAGCGCCGCGGCGAAAGCCGCACCCGCAGTCCCGTGCCGCCGCGCGAGGAACCCGTGGCTGTGGAGCCGATCGAGGAGCCGCGTCCCCCCGAGCCGCTGGAGCGCGAAGCGCTGCCGCGCATCGTGGCGCCGCTGATGGCGATGCGCGCGGACGTCCGGGATCTGCGCGGCCTGCTCGATCTCCCGCCGGCGACCGGGACGGTGTCGAGCGGCCCGGGCCGGGACGGCGGCGTCGGGGCGGGAACCGGGCGCGGCGTCGGATCCGGTTCGGGGGCCGGTGTCGGCCCCGGCAGCGGCGGCGGTGCGGGCGGAGGCCCCTATCGCATGGGGAGCGGCATCTCGCCGCCGGCGATCCGGCACGAGGTCAAGCCGGTCTACACCGCGGACGCGCTGCGGCGCGAGATCGAGGGCGACATCGTCCTGGAGGTCGTGGTTCTTGCCAACGGGGACGTGGGCGAGATCCGGATCGTCCGCGGCCTCGGCTACGGCCTCGACGAGACCGCGGTGAATGCGATGCGCCAGTGGCGCTTCCATCCGGCCCGGAGGCAGGGCGTCACGGTCGACGTCGTCGTCGAAGTGGCGATGGAGTTCAGACTGCGGTGAAAAAAAGATGGTCGAGATGACGCTGATCGCCGTGACGCTGCTGTCGCTGTTTCTGGCCATCGCGATGGGCGTGGTGACGTGGCGGCTGGTGCAGGAGGAGCGGCGGCGGTCGGCCGCGCGGCTGGCAGCGCTCGCCGCCGAGCTTGGTAGCGGCGAAGGATGGTCCGCGAGCGGCGATCCGGATCCGCTCGCGCCGCGGTCCGCGAACGACCTGCCGGATCCGCTCCCTCCGGCGTCGACGCCGGAGGGAGCCGGAGACGAGCCCGGGTCCCTGGCCGAGAACGGCGGGCTGTTCTCGTCGCCCGTGCCGCCGGCGCCGGCGGGCTGGGGGCGTTTCGCCGCCCTCTCGGGAGCGGCGGGCGTCGTGCTCGCCATCGTGGCGACCGTGTTCCTGCTGACCGGATCCGGCGCCGGTGACGCGGCCGAGTCGCTCGGCGACTCCCGTCCGCCGCTCGATCTGATCGCGCTGCGGCACGCGGCCGAGGGACCGTTTCTCGACATCAGCGGGTCGGTGCGCAACCCGGCGGCGGCGGCCGGCGCCGAGCGGCTGTCGGTCGTCGCGATGGCGTTCGACGAAGCCGGAACGCTGGTCGCCACCCGCCGGACACCCGTGGAGACTCCCTCGCTTCCGCCCGGCGCCGACTCCCCGTTCACCATTCGCCTGCTGGCCGCCGGCATCAGCCGGTACCGGATCAGCTTTCTGCTGGACGAAACGACGATTCCGCATATCGATCGCCGCTCGGCCGTGCAACCTCCGGTCCCCGTGGGAGATGCGTCATGAAACACGCGTGCGCCGGCACAGGGTCGATTCCACCTCTCCTCTCGGCCGTTCTCGTGGCCGCCCTCGCAGCCGCGGCGCCCGCACGCGCGGCCGCCCAGGACGCGGATCGGCCCGCGTTCCGGTTCCGCACCGGCGTCGACCTGATCAACGTGAGCGCAACGGTCACGGACCGCAGGGGGCGCTTCGTATCCGGCCTGGACAAGGACGACTTCCTCGTCTACGAGGACGGCGTGCCGCAGACGCTCACCCACTTCAGTCGCGAGCGCGTGCCAGTCAGCCTCGGCATCGTGCTCGACACGAGCGGCAGCATGGAGGGCGAGCGGATGGCTGCCGCGCGGAGCGCCCTCGACCGCTTCCTGTTCGATCTGCTCGGCCCGGACGACGAGTTCTTCCTGTATCGGTTCAACTACCAGCCGCGGCTCGTGCACGACTGGACCAACGACCCCGAACGGGTGAGCCGCGCGCTCGGCGGTATCCGTCCCCGCGGGGGCACCGCGCTCTACGATGCGGTGGCCGACGCGGTGGTGCTGGCCGAGCAGGGCCGGCACCGCAAGAAGGCGGTGGTCGTCATCTCGGACGGCAACGACACCAACAGCGAGATTCGCGTCCGCGACCTGCAGCGCTTGATTCGCGAGACCGAGGTCATGGTCTACGCCGTCGGCATCGACGGCCCGGGACCGTCGCGGTACGGCGGCAGCCGACCGCCGGCGCCGCGCACGCGCCCGCCGGTGCGGGTCCCCTTCCCGATCCCCGGCGGCGGCGGGAGGGGACGCCTGCCGATCCCGCCGACGACCCGCGCGCCCGGGGGCGGCGTGGTGTTCGGCGCCGGCGACCGCGTCAACGCGTCCGCGCTACGGGACCTGACCGACGACAGCGGCGGCCGGACGGAGGTCATCCGCAACGCCGGCGACCTCGCTGCCGCCACCGCGGGCATCGCCGACGAGCTCAGCCGCCAGTACTTCCTCGCCTACCCGGCGCCGGGCCACGCGGACGGCCGCTGGCACGAGATCGAGGTGGAGATCCGGGACTCGCGGCTTCGCGTCCGGGCGCGGCGGGGGTATATCGCCACGCCGTAGCCGGCCGACCCCGACGCCGCTCCTTCGTTCCGGGACTCCCGGACGGCGCCGGGAAGCGCGGCCGTGGTCTGACCGGGTGGTACACTCCAACCACGCGATGGACCCCAGCGACACCGTCTTCCTGATCGACGGCAGCTCCCAGATGTACCGCGCGTTCCACGCAATACGCGGGCTGACGGCGCCGGACGGACGGCCGACAAACGCCGTCTTCGGCTTCGTCAACATGCTGCGCAAGCTCATCGCCGACCACCAGCCGGCCCTCATCGCCGCCGCCTTCGACGTCCGCGGGCCGACCTTCCGCAACGAGCTCGCCCCCGACTACAAGGCGAATCGCGCGCCGATGCCGCCCGACCTGCGCGAGCAGGTGCCGCACGTGCATGAGGCCTGCGCAGCCCTCGGTGTGCCGGTGCTGACCTACGAGACGTTCGAGGCGGACGACGTCATCGGCACTCTCGCCGCGCAGGCGCGCGAGGCCGGGTTCGACGTGGCGATCGTG